>NZ_CP049250.1:2100245-2419118 GCF_011046895.1 Rhizobium rhizoryzae
TTGCGGGTCTGTTCCACGCGGCGTTCAAGGCTTTCGAGATCCGCCAGCATCAGTTCGGTTTCGATGGTTTCGGCGTCACCGACCGGGTTGATGCGGCCTTCGACGTGGGTGATGTCGTCATCCTCGAAGCAACGCAGAACGTGGACCACAGCATCCACTTCGCGAATGTTGGCGAGAAACTTGTTGCCGAGACCTTCACCCTTCGAGGCGCCGCGCACCAGGCCGGCAATATCCACGAAGGAAATGCGGGTCGGGATGATTTCCTTCGAGCCCGCGATGGAAGCCAGCTTCTGCATGCGTGCATCCGGCACGGCCACTTCACCCGTATTGGGTTCAATGGTGCAGAAGGGATAGTTGGCGGCCTGTGCAGCAGCCGTTTTCGTCAGCGCGTTGAAGAGTGTCGACTTGCCGACATTGGGCAGGCCGACGATGCCGCATTTAAAGCCCATAAGGGTTGACCCGTCGTTGATTTCGATTTGGCTTCGGCTATGGGGGAAAGAGGCCATCGGGTCAAGGGCAAGCGACCACAGCAAAAGCTTAAATCCCGTCTGGAAAGGCCTGCGCGACTTGTCCGCGACCTTTGCAGAGATTATGATCCGGTCTGTCGCGGGGCTGATGCCCGTCGCGCATCTTGCCATCTATCAATATCCGTGCTGATCGCTTGTGAGCGACAATCGAGCCTGTTGGGAACGCGGCCATGAGTGAGAATACGACAGTCAAGCCGACGACAAAGGCGAAGCCAAAGCTCGAAAGACCCAAGCTCTACAAGGTCATTCTCCTGAACGACGACTACACGCCGCGCGAATTCGTGACGATCGTGCTGAAGTCAGTGTTCCGCATGAGCGCGGAAGCCGGACATCGCGTGATGATGACAGCGCACCGCATGGGGCTCGCTGTCGTTGTCGTCTGTGCCAAGGATATTGCCGAGACGAAGGCGAAGGAAGCGGTGGATCTCGCAAAGGAGGCCGGGTTCCCGCTCATGTTCATCACCGAACCGGAGGAGTGAACCTTCACTCCCCCTTCGGGCCGAACATCTTCTTCAGCATGTCTGCCATGGGGCCCGACGCCGGAAGGGCAGGGCCACGATTGCTGCGCGCCTGATGGATGTGGGACTGGCTGGCGGGCTTGGGGGGCTTTGGCGCCTTTGCAGGTTTTGTCGTCGCGTCCGCACTCTGGTCACCGGTGGCAAGCGCGATCTTGTTCATGAGTTGCGAATCTTCACCCTTCACAAGATGGCCGATGTTGGCGGCGATCGCATCGAGCAGTGTCTCAAGCCAGGGCTGATCTGATTTCGCAAAGTCGCCCAGAACATGGTTATGAACCAGTTCCTTGGCGCCGGGATGGCCGATGCCCAGCCGAAGGCGTCTGTAGTCCTTGCCGCAATGGGCATCCAGCGATTTCACACCGTTATGCCCGCCGTGTCCGCCACCTGTCTTGATGCGCGCCTTGCCGGGAGGAAGATCGAGTTCATCGTAGATCGCGACAATGTTCTGCGGACCGAGCTTGTAGAATCGCATGGCTTCACCAACCGCTTCTCCGGAGAGATTCATGAAGGTCTGCGGCTTCATCAACAGGACCTTCTCCCCGTTGATTTCGCCTTCGGAAATCTCGGCCTTGAACTTCTTCGACCAGGAGCCAAAGCCGGGCAGGCGCTGGATTGCATCAACGGCCATGAAGCCGATGTTATGGCGATTGCCGCGGTATTGACTGCCCGGATTTCCCAAGCCTGCGATGATGATCATGATGGTTTGGACCTTTGCTCTCGATCGCTTTCCCACTCCGAAAGGGCAGTAAAGTCAAGAGCGATGTCGTCAGGCGGGCCTTTGCTGGGCAGACACGTGGCTACGCAAGTTAACGAGGCGGCATCAGGCCATACTTGCGCAAGATGCGATCCTGTTCCCCGCTGGAGCGCAGGGTATCCAGAGCAGCCTGCATTCTAGCGATCAGGTCGGGCGAGATCTCGCGATTGCAGGCAATGCCCAGTTTTTGCTCCGAGAAGATCATCAGGCGGCGCAATTCCGCACCTTCACGGATCAGCTTGTTGTAGACCGATTCCGACATCGGGATCAGGTCGATGCGTCCCGCCATCAGCTTTGCCAGCGAGGTCTCGAAATTTGCGCTGACATCGATTTTCTCGAAGCCCTTATCCTTCAGCAGACTTTGCGTATAATCGCCCCGCTGTGTGCTGACGGTATAGCGCCGCGCCTGCTCGATTGTGCGGGCGTCGACCGGCGACGACTTGAGCGCAACGAGCAAGTTGATATCCGAGAAGAAGGGGGTGACCCACTGAAAGGTCTTCTCGCGTTCCTTGGTGCGGGCTGCGGCAAAGACGCAATGATCCTTCGAGGTTTCCGCAAGCGCCAAAGCTCTGGCCCAAGGCATGACTTCAATTGTGTAGCTGGCTTTGACGCTGCTGGCGCGCATGATGGCATCCACCAGATCGACGCCGACCCCTGACGGTTTACCGGTCGACGAAATAAAGCTGTAGGGGGGATAGGATTCCGTGGTGAACGTCAGATGCTCGGCGTGTGCCGACGATGCCATCAGCGCCAGTATGCCTGTCAGGAGAAGTCGTTTCACGCTCACCCCCAGTTGAATCGCTAATACAGTTTGCGCTTATGCAATGCGAGATTCCAGCAAATTCGCGGTCGTGTTCAGATTTGTGATGAGATCCGGCACGGCCATGGGCTTGGAGAAGAGATAGCCCTGTGCACAATCGACGCCGATGGCGCGCAACTGCGTGAACTGCTCCTCCGTTTCCACTCCCTCGGCGACCACGATACAGTTCATCTTATGCGAGATGGCAGTGATACCTTCCATCAGCATGCGATTTTTCTGCTTGATCTCGACTGCATCGGTCCCGAGAGATTTCACGAAGGACTGATCGATCTTGACGATGTCGACCGGGAAGCGGCTCAAATAGCTTAGCGAAGAATAGCCCGTTCCGAAGTCGTCCAGTGCGATACGGCAGCCGAAACTGTGCAACTGATCCAGGATTGTGCGGATTTCCGGGTTGTCGTGCATCAGAACCGCTTCGGTGATTTCTATCACGACCTGGCTGGGGCTGAGTCCGAAACGGGCCGCATGGGCTGCGATGCGCGTCGGCAAGCTGTGCTCGAACTGCAGCGGCGAGAAGTTCACGGCTACGTAGCAGCGCTCCATGCCCGGTATGCGGCATACCTTTGCGAGACTTTCGAGCGCATCCTCCAGGATCTCATTGCCAATCCTGTCTATTGAGCCGGTTTCTTCGGCAACACTGACGATGGCGGCTGGAGACTGCAAACCTTTGCGGGGATGGCGCAGGCGCATCAGGGCCTCGAAGCCCATGGTAGAGCGGGTGCGCGTATCGACGATGGGCTGGAAATGTGCCTCGAACCAGCTGTTCGCGAGCGCTGCCTCGATGTCGGCCTCGATTTCGGCCCTCTGGCGTGTGCGATCCAGTATTGCCTCATCATAGATGCTGGCGCCGTTCTTGCCATCGCGTTTGCGGGCGTACATTGCCATGTCGGATCGCTGAAGAAGTTCCGCGGCGCTTTCGGCGTGCTCCGGATAGACCGCAAGGCCGATGCTGGCGCTGAGGCGCACCGAGGCGCTGTCGAGCTCGAAGGGGGCATCGAAAGCCGCGACGACCTGCATACAGATCTGCGATGCTCTTGCCTTTGCATCCTTGCCGGTAATGAGAAGAGCAAATTCGTCCCCGCCCAAACGGGAGGCGCAATCCTCAGCGGTGACCAGCGGAGACACACGCTCGACGAATTCGCACAGCACACGGTCTCCGGCCGCATGTCCCAAAGTATCGTTGATCGATTTGAACCTGTCGAGGTCGATGAACAGACAGGCGACGTCGGTCTTGCTCTCGTCTGCCTCTGCAATCTTCTCATCGAGTGCGACCTCGAAGCCCTGGCGGTTCAGAAGGCCGGTCAAGTGATCGGTGATGGCCTGATGATGATTGCGGATCTCGGACTGTTTGAGCTCGGTCACATCCGTCATGACGCTGAGCGAGGTCGGCAGTTCAGCGGATGCCGACTTGAGAAGCGTTTCCATGATAAGCACGTCGATGATGCGATCATCTGCACATTGAAAGCGGACTGTGACGCCGTGGCTGGCGTTGCCACCGTCTGCCTCGCTTCTACGGTCGAGATAGACCGGACGGTCTTCGGGAACGATGAGATCAACAAAGGGCCGCCCCAGGACATGGCGACGGCTATAGCCTGTGGCAAGAAGCCAATAATCGCTGACAGCCCAGATCATGCCGTCGGCATCCAGCGAGAAGAGCATGGCGGGCGTCAGATTGTAGATCTCGGTTGTCTGCTGGTGAGCGCGCTTGAGTTCCCGCTCTTCACGGTCCAGCTGGATCTGCATTTCATTGAAGCTTTTCGCCAGCCGGCCCATCTCGTCCTTCGAGCGCCAGTCGACGTGGTGGCGCGAGCCAAGGCGACGCGTCGCCTCGACTGCCGCCGTCAGGCGGAGGAGGGGCCTAATGACCATGAGCCGGTTGCCCACGATTGCCGCTGCGAACACCACGAGGATCGCGACCGCGAATATGGAGATCAATGTGATCTCCATGCGGTTCAATGCCGAAAACAGCCCAACCCTATCATAATGAATGGTGATGGTGCCAATGCGCTGGATACTGTCGGGCGCCCGGTAGACGATAGGTCGCGACATCTTCTCCAGATCTTCGCTGCTGTCGCGCAGATTGCTCTCCGTGACGTCGAACTTGCCTATCGTATCGGTGACCTGAACAACGCGAATTGCACCTTCGCCCACAAGCTGCTCGGTGATCTGGCGGATACTCTCAATGTCGAGATCCCAGAGCGGTTTGGAAAGAGCCTGGGCATTGGCCCCAATCAGAACCTGAATGCGCTCATGCTGGCTCTCGCTGGCCTGCTGGGAAGACAAAGCAAGAAACAGGGAGAAAAGCGGAGCAACAACGATGACCAGAGCTGCAGAAATGATCGCAATGAAGCGGCTTTCGACAGATCGTGTCATCAGTTTCTCCCTCGCGCGTTCCAGCAGTGTCGCCGGATCTCGACGTAAGCTTCCTAGACCGTGGCATGTATTCTTTAAATTTCACTGAAACCGGACGAATCCCGTTCAATCATGGCACGAACAGACATCACCTTAACGTGCAGTATTGCGAATTTGGAAATGTTTCGAAGCAAGAGCCTTAAGCGGCGGTAAATAGAAAAACCCGCCCGGCTGTCGCCCGGCGGGTTAAAATCAATCAGAAGTCGACAGAGAAGCTTATTCGGAAGCTTCGCCTTCGCCTGCTGCGGCTTCTTCAGCAACCGGAGCAACGATGGAAGCGATGGTGAAGTCGCGATCGATCGTCGGCTCTACGCCCTTGGGAAGCTTGATGTTGGAGATGTGGATGGAATCGCCAAACTGCAGACCTTCGAGGTCAGCCGTCAGGAATTCCGGAATGTCGTTTGCCGGGCATACGAGTTCGACTTCGTGGCGAACGATGTTCAGCACACCACCGGTCTTGATGGCGGACTTGTCTTCGTTGATGAAGTGAACCGGGACTTCAACGGTAACGCGGCTGTCTGCGGAAACGCGCAGGAAGTCGACGTGCATCGTGAAATCGCGAACCGGGTCCAGCTGGTAGTCCTTCGGGAGAACCGAGATCTTCTGACCGTTGACGTCGATCGTAGCAACGGTGGTCATGAAACCGCCAGCGTGGATACGCTTCGTTACTTCGTTCGTGGACAGGGCGATGGAAATCGGAGCCTGCTTGTCACCATAGATGACGGCAGGAATCAAACCGTTGCGGCGAAGTTCGCGGGAGGACCCCTTACCAACCCGATCGCGCGCCTCGGCCTTGAGCTCATAAGTAGCGTTGCTCATGGCATATCCTTTTCGAGGTTATTTGGAGAATCCGGACCGGGAACCAGTCCCCGCCGGATTTGAAGGGCATCATCCGACGCGCTTCATCCGCGTTGCCTCCAAGGGTGTCTACGCGGACGCCCGCGCTATAGACGATATGTCCCCCAAGTGCAAGCGCTGGCCGTGCGGCCCCAAATCGGCACATTAGAAGATGATAATTCATTTACCCTTCTCTCGAAGGCTTTTTACACTTTCGTTGATTAGTTTCCATTCACTTGCCAATGAGTGTCGGTTCAATGCTGTATGTAATCTCCTGCCTGATCCAGGATCACGACCTTCGTTATGTCGCGGCTGCTGCTCTGGTCTGTATTTTCGGATCCTATCTCGGCATGCGCCTTTTCGCACGCTCGTTCAAGGCATCCAGCCGTAGCGAACGGCTTGTGTGGGTGCTGCTGACCGGCTTCGTCAGTGGATGCGCGATATGGACCACGCACTTCCTGGCGATGCTGGGCTATCTGCCGGGCGTCGCTGCGGGATATCAGCCAGACCTGACGCTTTTGTCTCTGTTCCTTGCTATTGCCGGCTGCGTTTCAGGTTTCGGGATTGCGGCCGCTAGTGGCCGTTCCGCACTGGGCGAGGCGGGAGGAGCCGTCATCGGTCTTGGCATCGCATCCATGCATTATACCGGCATGGCGGCCTATGACGTTCCGGGCTCGATCATCTGGGACGATCGTTATGTGGTGGCCTCTGTGGTGCTCGGAGCTTTCTTTGGAGCGGTCGCGGTCAACCGGATTATCCGGCCCGTCACGCGCTTTTGCCGATATGGCGGCACGCTCGCAATGGTACTTGCGATCGTGACGACCCATTTCACAGCCATGGCCGCGGTACAGCTGGTGCTCGAGCCGATGGCGGCGCTCTCTGGCTCCGCCGTTTCGTCCATGCTTCTGGGCTTCTCGGTCCTGAGTGTCATGATGATACTGATGGGGCTTGCGGCTGCAACTTATGTGCTGGACCTTCAAACAACGCAGGCCGCAGTTGCCCGTTATCGCCATCTCTCCCTGCACGATGCCCTGACCGGTCTGCCCAATCGCGCCGCCTTCCACGAGCAGCTCTCGAAGATCGAAAGTCGGCCTGTCGTTCCTGGTCATCGGGTCGCAGTCCTCTCCTTCGACCTCAACAGGTTCAAGGAAATCAATGACGTCCACGGTCATAGCGCTGGCGATGCAGTTCTTCAGGTCATCGGCCAGCGCCTTCGCTCCGTCATGGGATTTGAGGAGTTCATCGCGCGGATTGGCGGTGATGAGTTTGTGGTGATCAGCCAGAAGGCTTTCGGGCGTCACGACGCAAGCTCACTCGCCAATCGGTTACTCGTCCAGATCAATCAACCGGTCGATTGGAAGGAGAACCGTTTCAGTGTGTCATCCAGCGTCGGTATTGCCTTTTTCGAGCCGGGCGATGAAAAAAACCTGATGGACACCGTTGTTGCGCAGGCGGATGTGGCCATGTACCGCGCAAAGGCGCTCGGCCCGAACAATGTCTGTTTTTACGATCCTTCAATGGATGCAGCCGTTCGCGAACGCAATGCGCTGGCCATGGACCTGCGTCACGCCGTGGCAAACGAGCAGCTTGAAGTGTTCTATCAGGCACAGCACGATACGGTGAGCGGCGATCTCGTTGGCTTTGAAGCGCTGCTGCGCTGGAACCACCCGGTGCGGGGCAGTATCTCTCCTGCGGAATTCATTCCCATTGCGGAGCGCTCCGGGCTGATCGTCGAAATCGGAGCCTGGGTTCTCCAGCATGCCTGCATGGAAGCCGCTCGCTGGCAGCAGCCGTATGGAATTGCGGTCAACGTCGCGGTTCAGCAACTTTCCGATCCGCATTTCCCGCTTAAGGTCGCGATGGTTCTGGAAAAAACGGGCCTTTCGCCGCATCGCCTTGAACTGGAGATCACCGAGTCCGGCCTTATCGAGGAGCAGGAGAGGGCGCTGATCATCATCCGGCAGTTGAAGGATCTCGGCGTGAAAATCGCCATGGACGACTATGGCACCGGCTATTCATCCCTCTCGACGCTGATGAGCTTTCCTTTTGACAAGATCAAGATTGACCGCTCCTTTGTGGATCGGGTCAGCCATGATCGTCTGGCTGCAGCTATCGTTCGCTCTACGGTCATTCTTGCGCACAGCCTCAATATCCCCGTTCTGGCGGAAGGGGTTGAGACGGCCGAACACGTGGATTTTCTGCGCAGAGAGGGATGCGAGCAGATGCAGGGCTTCTTCTTTGGCAAGCCTGTGCCGCATTCGGGCATCGATGGCCTGGTCAATCCGGTTGAAGAATATGCGGATGTAGACGCCTTGCCGCACGTGGCCTGACGAGTGCCCAAAAAAACAATGGCCGCACGGTGCTTTGAGCGCCGTGCGGCCAATGCTGTCTATTCTTGTTTAGATCAGTCGAACAGGCTGGAGACCGACTCTTCAAGAGCCGTTCGGTTGATCGCTTCGCCCAGCAGGCCGGCTGTGGTGACAACGCGAATGTTAGGAGCGGACTGGACGGCCGTTGTCGGCTGGATGGAGTCTGTGATCACCAGTTCCTTCAGCTTCGAGGAACTGACGCGAGCGACTGCGCCGCCCGACAGAACGCCGTGTGTGATGTAGGCGGTCACGCTGGTTGCGCCGTTCTTCAGCAGTGCTTCCGCGGCGTTGCAAAGGGTGCCGCCGGAATCAACGATATCGTCGATCAGCAAACAGTCCTTGCCGGTCACATCACCGATGACGTTCATGACTTCGGATTCACCAGCACGCTCACGGCGCTTGTCGACAATCGCCAGCTGGCAATCGAGACGCTTCGCGAGAGAGCGGGCGCGAACCACGCCGCCAACATCCGGTGAAACGACCATGACGTTCTTCAGGTCATAGTGTTCCTTCACGTCACGGGCCAGGATCGGCACGGCGTAAAGATTGTCCGTCGGGATATCGAAGAAGCCCTGGATCTGGCCCGCATGAAGATCGAGCGTCAGAACGCGATCAGCACCGGCTTCCGTGATCAGGTTTGCGACCAGCTTGGCCGAGATCGGCGTGCGCGGTCCCGCCTTGCGGTCCTGGCGGGCATAGCCGAAATAGGGCAGCACCGCGGTGATGCGCCGTGCGGAGGAGCGACGGAACGCATCGATCATGATGAGCAGTTCCATCAGATGGTCGTTTGCGGGAAACGATGTAGACTGGACGACGAAGACGTCCTCGCCACGCACGTTTTCCTGAATCTCCACGAAGATTTCCTGGTCGGCAAACCGCCGGACGCTGGCTCTTCCTAGAGGTACATTGAGGTAGGAACAGATCGCGTCGGCCAGATGCCGGTTCGAATTGCCTGCGAAAACCTTCATTTGGGTCCGCCTATTTTGACGCTGGATGCGGGCCTTTTACCGAGGCGTGCCTCGAATGCAAGACTGTTCGGCCCAACAGGCCGGATTTTTATGTAACCAGCGTTAGAGGTGGTAAATTTATCTCAACTCAGGATGATCAGGCGCGACTGTTTCGCCACTCAAGATAGCTTTTTATCGTGGTTTGGCCGACCGATTGCATGAGTTCGGCCGGAACCGAGGTCCACGGGTCCGCTCCGCCGCGCGAGGGTGTGGATAACTGTCCCTGGATCCGGTTGAGACGGGCACCTGTACCGTCTAGCACATCCCAGACGTAGACGACCGTCACCTTGCCGCCGTCCTCGAAAGCGGAAAGATAGCCCTTGAGGATATGCCCTGCGGTAGAATCTGCCGCAGCCTTGATGGTCAGGCCAGCCGCACGTGCCGAGGAACCCAGCTCTTTCGAGAGGGGGGTAACCGCCTGAACGGGTGCACCGATGATGGGAAGAAAGCGGATGCTTTCGGCCTCCGCTGCCGAGGCGGCGGGAAGGGAGGCAATGGCGGCTGCGCTTTGTGAGGAAGCGGGCGGCGGTGGCGATGGAGATGAAAGCGGGGCGCTCTGCACCGTGGTCTGGCTTGGGGCCGAAGCGCCTTCAATCATGGCACGTGATTGCGCCTGCTGGGAATTTTGCGGTCCAGCCGGATAGGAGGGAGCTGGCGGGAAGGATCTCGACTGCGGTTCGGGGCTTCCGGCCATGCGCTGCGCCTCGGCCTGCGTGACCGGGCTTGTCGGATGCAATCCACCGCCAACGTCGACCTTCGGCGTCAGCGCATCGGACGTGTTGCAGCCACAGAGTAGGACGGCCGCCAGCGGTGCCCAAACCTGCAGTTGGTGCTTTCGCATCCCGTTCCTCCTGCCGTCTCCCGGAGAAAGAGAGTAGGGGCGAGGAAAGGTTCAAGTCAACGCCGGTGTCTCATTCACGCACAATGAGATCCAGGCTGTGTCGCGAAAGGCTACGGGGTGTGTCATTCGTGGTGAGGTAGGTCTGGCCCAGCGACATTGCTGCACCGCTGTCGGAATCCATGATGATCATGTGCACGAACAGCGACATATCGGCCAGGATCTCCTGCTCATTTCCCGCATGGAACATCTGCTGCTCCATCCAGGACGGCGAAAAACGAGCGCCGAGCGAGTAGCCGCAGGTGTTCAGTCGATGTCGAGTCAGTCCCCGCTCATCGATAATGCGAGCGTGCACGTCGAATACGGTTCCGAACGTGTTTCCGGGCTTCAGAACATCCTCGATTGCGAGCATGGTTTCCCGGCATGCATTATACAGTTCGCGATGTCGGCTGCTTGCCTCGCCAACCAGCACGGTGCGCATCATCGCAGCATGATAGTGGGCAGACACGCCCGCCCATTCCAGCGTCAACTGATCGATAGCATCCAATCTGCGGCGACCTGCCTTGTAGCGACAAAGAAGCGCGTCTGAACCAGAGCCGATGATGAATTCGTTGGCGGGATAGTCTCCGCCACCCTTCAAGACCGCGCCCTGCATGGCAGCCAGAATCTTTGCCTCATCGGCGCCCGGAGCGATCAGCTCGAGAGCGGCATCCAGAGCATCATCCGCCAGTTCGGCCGCGCGAACGATATGCGCGATCTCTGTGGGGCTCTTGATGAGACGCAGTTCGCCGACGAGATTTGATGCATCGCTCAAGGATGCAAACGTGGAAAGCTGGTTATCGAGAAGCCGCGCAGCCCGGCCCGTCATGCCATGCGTATCGTATTCGACGCCGATCTTCGCGCCCAATAGGTCGAGATCGCTGAGCAGGTTCTTCAAGTCCAGCGTCGGATCAGCATTCACCCGGTCCACCCAGATGACAATGTTTTCGACCGTCGACGTATGACGGGCCTGCCGCATGTCCGCAGATCGGGTGAGAAGCGAAATGGAGCCGTCTGCCTTCACGACCATGCACTGGAAAAAACAATAGCCGAAGGTGTCGTAGCCGGTCAGCCAGTACATGCTCTCCTGTGCAAACAGTAGAAGCGCGTCCAGCTTCTGTGCTTCCATGACATCTGTCAGACGTTGAAGGCGCTCGGAATATTCGCTTCTGTCGAAATGCAGCGCCATATCACGTCTCCATTATTGCAATGGCTGAAATCTGTCTGCCGTAATCCGGTTCCCTGGCATGGGTCGTTCGGCGGTAGGAAAAGAAGCGATGCTGATCGGGATAGGTATCAATTGCGAGATTTTCAGCCCGGACGCCCGCATCGAGCAACCGCTGCGTCGTGAGTGATGGAAGATCGAACATGGCGTGGCCCGCCTTGACTGATGGTGTGAAGTACCGCTCGAACCGCGGGTCCTGCGTGACAAAGCGCTCCACAAACTCCGGGCCGACTTCGTAACTGGCCGGCCCGATGGAGGGCCCAAGCGCTGCGGTGATGTTCTCAAGGCTTGCGCCCAAGGAAATCATCGCGCCGATCACGTTTTCCGCAATCCCGCCGAGAGCGCCTTTCCAACCGGCATGGGCCGCACCGATAACCCCCGCCTTGGCATCCGCAAACAGGATTGGGCCGCAATCGGCAGCCAGGACGCCGATGATCAGGCCGGGTGTCGCTGTCACCATGGCGTCGCCTTGAGGGCGTGTTCCGTCATATCGGTCATCCATGACGATGACATCGGTCGAATGGATCTGATGCACGGTCGCCAGCCGTTCCAGCGGTTGGCCGAACCAGGCAGCAACGCGGCGTCTGTTTTCCAGCACCTTCTCAGCATCATCATTCGAGCCGAGGCCGACATTCAAACTGGCATAGATGCCATCTGAAACGCCGCCTACCTTCGTGAAAAAGCCGTGGCGAATGCCAGAAGGCTCCAGTTCGGACAGGATTGGGCTATGGACCGGCGATAGGGCTTGTTGCTGCATAAGTTCCCGCTGCGTGAGACGTTGGTGCTGACGTGTCGTTTACGGTTCGAGTTCCGGGGCGGATTTGATCTGCGCCGCCAGTCTGTTGGTCACAGGCATGCTCGTCCGTGCCGACGTTTGCGGCATGCCATCTGCGCGGCAGGCGCCATGCCCACTGCTTCGTTCGGTGCGGACTTTGGCCCGGCGGCTGCAAACCTGTCAACCGCTCAGCTCAGAAGATCAAGGTCAGCGCGTGACCGGCTTGAACGGGGCAAGCGCCACCTTGGGGGAGGAGACTGCCATGACCTTGAACAACTCGCCCATCTTGCCTTCACCGGCACCAGCCAGGCGGTCTGCCGCCAGCGCGATTGCTCTTTGCTCCTGCTCGGCCTTGCCTGAAGCCAGCGCCTGCGCCCGTTGGGCAAGGCCAAGGCCGTAGAGGAAATCGCCCTGATGCAGGCAGCCGTTGATCTGCAGGTTGGAGGCGCGCGCCACCCGTGCCAGATCCTCGAAATCGACATGGCTGGTCAGATCCGCTTCGCCGGGATGGGCGAGCGGATGATCATATTCGTGGCGAAGAACTGCCTGCAGCGTATCGCCAAAAGACGTGGCCATGTGGCCATAGTCGATGATGACTGCGGTGCCGCCGTTTTGTGTCAGCCGGTCGCACAGGGCCTGCATCACCGCCTGCCGTGCCGGGGCAATTTCATAGACCGTGCCTTCCGGTTCGCCTCCACTTCCCTGAGGGAGAAGCGTCGGATCGATGGTGGCCATTCCAACGCCGAAGGCCAGTTCATCATCGGCATCGAGGCCGACAAGGCGTTCCCGGAAACCGGTGCCGGTCTTGACGAACTGGCGGATCGGAATGGCATCAAACAGTTCGTTGGCGGCAATCAGCGTGAAACCTGGCGGGACATCGTCAAATCCGCGATGCCAGTGAACCTTGGCGGAAAAGGCTTCCAGCGTCACCCTCTGCACGCCACGCAAACGATCGCTCGTTTCCACGAGATGGATCTGGAGTTCGTCAAACAAGGTCGGCGCAAGCCGCCGCACGACGCGCATGATGTCCAGCATCATGGTGCCGCGTCCCGGCCCGATCTCCACCAGATTGACGGGCGTCGGGCTGCCATGCTGCTGCCAGGCATGAACCAGAAAAACGCCGATCATTTCGCCGAACAGCTGGCTGATCTCCGGAGCCGTGATGAAATCGCCCGACTGACCGAAAGGCTCGCGCGTCCGGTAGTAGCCGTGTTCCGGATCGGCAAGGCACAGGGCGAAATAATCCGTAACGCTGATGGGGCCGTTGAGCTTTATCAGGTTCTTGATTTTGTCTGCGAGCGGCGTGGTCATGTTTGCCTCGTCTTCGCCTCAAGGTGTAGGGGCCGCGCCGCGTGCGCGGAGGATTGCCCAGATGCCGATCGCCAGCATGGGCAGGGAAAGCACCATTCCCATGGTCAGCCAGCCGAACGCGAGATAACCGAGCTGCGGATCCGGCTCCCGGAAGAATTCCACGAAGATACGCGACAGCGCATAACCGCAGACAAAGGCACCTGCCACCGTGCCGGGCTTTCGCAGCGCCTTTACGTGATGGGTCAGGACACGAAGAACGAGCAGAAGAACGATGCCTTCGAGCACGGCCTCGTACAGCTGGCTGGGGTGGCGTGCAAAAGGCCCGCCCGTCGGGAAGACCATGGCCCAGGGAACATCGCTGATGCGACCCCAGAGTTCGCCATTGACGAAATTCGCGAGGCGGCCAAAGAACAGACCGAAGGGCGCGACGGTCGCGACCGTATCGAACAGGCTCCAGACCGGGATGGCGTTGCGTCTGGCAAAGAAGATCATCGCCAGAGTGGTGCCGATCAATCCTCCGTGGAAGGACATGCCGCCATTCCAGATCTGGATCGCGCGGACCGGGTTCTCGATCACGGCGCCCATATCATAGAAGAGAATGTATCCGATCCGTCCGCCCAGAACGATGCCACCGGCAACCCAGACAAGGAAATCGTCCAGTTTTTCCGCTGTCATGGGTGATGTGCCGTTCGGCCAAAGTTCCGGTCTGGCGACCATGCGCTTGGCATAGTGCCAGCCCAGCATGATGCCGACGACATAGGCGATGCCATACCAATGCACAGCAAGAGGACCGATCGAAAAGGCGATCGGATCTATGTTCGGATAGGGCAATATGGCGAGAAGACCAGGTGCTGAGTACAAATGAAAATACCTCGGCCGGAAAGCCATTTCTTTCGCGGAAGATGACTTTCGTCCCGGAACGGGTCAAGGCTTATCTCGCCAAAGCTCTGGTCATCCTCAGACATTTACAGGAATCCGATCCGCAGAGTGCCAAAAATCTTGCAAGCGATGTCGTCTGCGCCTACCTCAGTTGGGAAGATCAACGGCTTGCCGCCGCGGCGGCCCGGATAAGGAGTAGAGATCCATGTCGACCGGCAGCAATCGTATTCTCGATGAATTCGCCCGCCTGATGACGGATGCGGCAGGAGCAGCGCAGAGTGTGCGCAAGGAAGCCGAAACGGCGATCCACGCACAGATGGAGCGGTTCATCAATTCGCTGGACGTGGTGAAGCGCGAGGAATTCGAGGTCGTGCGCGAAATGGCAATCAAGGCCCGCGACGAGAACGACGCCCTCAAGGCGCGGATCGAGGCATTGGAAGCCAAGCTCGCCAATAACGGCTGAAGGTCACTTCGACCAGCATTGGGAGGCGCGTTCCTGTTAACAGGGGATGCGCCTTTTTTCGTGTTGACCGGCTTCGGTCCGCAGCTTGTACAAACAAAATTCGGGCCTGTGGACAGGTTGGAAAAACGCAAGTCGCAGAGTCGCTTAATCATGAAATCTTAACCCTCGTGAGAGGGTGTTTTTTGAGTCGTCCCCGCAAAATGTGGCAAGAGGGACTGGTACTCGGATTCTGTGCCTATACACTGATTTTAAATGATGATTCGAAACAGCGACCACAAGCTCCAGACAGGGCTGACGCTCTAGTGTGGCCGGTGCGGGGAACATCGAGACTATCAGTTTCCGGTAATTGTGTGTGCGTCTCTTGGTGCGTAGTCCTTGCACGAATGCCGCTTCCATTCCGGTTTAGAAGGTGCCGCATGAGCCTAATTGAGATCCAGACGGAACGTCACTCGAACCCGGTCGACATGATCGAGTTCGTCGCCGCCTCGAACGACTGGACGTTCGAGCGTTCCGGCGAAGACGAAATCGCCATGACCGTAGAGGGTCACTGGACGGATTACCACGTTTCCTTTTCCTGGATGGAGGAGTTCGAAGCGCTGCATCTGGCCTGTGCCTTCGATCTGAAAGTGCCCGAAATTCGCGTGAACGAGGTCATTCGGCTTTTGTCGCAGGTCAACGGTCAGGTGCTGATGGGTCACTTCGATCTCTGGCGGCAGGAAGACGTGGTCATTTTCCGCCAGTCTCTGCTTCTGGCAGGCGGCGCGGAGCCGACGAACCAGCAGGTTGAAGTTCTGCTTTCCAACGCCCTGGAGACCTGCGAAACTTATTATCAGGCGTTCCAGTTCGTCGTTTGGTCCGGACTCGATGCAAAATCGGCCATGGAGGCCGTGTTGTTCGAGACTGTTGGTGAATGCTGATGCCTGTTTCTGCCCAAAATCCGATTGTGCTGGTTGGCGCTGGCAACATGGGTGGCGCCATGCTGTTTGGCTGGTTGAAGAACGGCGTTCCACCGGAGAACGTTCTGGTGATCGATCCGTCGCCCTCCGAGGCGACGAAGGGCAGACTGGCTGAGGCCGGCGTGCGCCATGCAACGCAAGCACCTCACGGTATCTCCGCGTCCATTCTGTTCATAGCGGTCAAGCCGCAGGTCATGGATGCAGTGCTGCCGCCGCTGAAGGGCCTGGTGGGGTCCGAAACCGTGGTGGTATCGGTTGCTGCGGGCAAGACGCTTAAATCGATCGAAAATGCTCTGGGAGATGCTGGCATGGTTCGCGCCATGCCCAACACGCCTGCGATGGTCGGTCGTGGCGTGACAGGTGCTTTCGCCAATGCCAGGGTTTCCGCCGAGCAAAGGCAATCCGTGCATGACCTTCTGAAGGTCAGCGGTCCTGTCGAGTGGGTCGCAACCGAAGCGGATATTGATTCCGTCACAGCGGTTTCCGGCAGCGGTCCGGCTTACGTGTTCTACCTCGTGGAATGCATGGCGGAAGCAGGCCGCAAGCTTGGCCTTCCCGCAGATCTTGCCATGCGTCTTGCGCGCGAAACCGTAGCGGGCGCTGGGGAACTGCTGCATCAATCGACGGAGGAGGCTGCGCAGCTTCGCAAGAACGTGACGTCTCCCGGCGGGACGACGGCTGCAGCACTCTCCGTGCTGATGGCGGACGATGCCATGCAGCCGCTGTTCGACAAGGCAATTGAAGCGGCACGCACGCGTGCGCAGGAACTGGGAAGCTGAAACTTGGCCGAGATCACCTTCGACGACTTCGAAAAAGTCGACATCCGTGTCGGCACCATTATCGAGGTCGAGGACTTTCCGGAAGCGCGCAAGCCCGCCTACAAGCTTCGGATCGACTTTGGCCCGGAGATCGGCGTGAAGCGCTCATCCGCGCAGATCACCGTACATTATACGCCGGAGACCCTGCTGGGGCGGCAGGTTCTGGGCGTCGTCAACTTCCCGCCGCGTCAGATCGGGCCGGTGCGTTCCGAAGTGCTGACGCTGGGTTTTGCCGATGAGAATGGCGCAATCGTTCTGGCCAGCGTCGAGCGCGGCGTGCCGAACGGCAAGAAGATGATGTGATCTTGTCCAGTCTTCAGGCTGGCACGCGCACCACAGCGCGCAGGCCGCCGAGAGGGCTATCGGACAAGGTGACGTTCCCGCCATGGCCACGGGCAATGTCTCTGGCAATGGCAAGCCCGAGACCCGTGCCGGAAGCGTTCAGATTGCGTGCCTCATCCAACCTGTAGAACGGTTTGAACACATCCTCGCGTGAGGCTTCCGGAATGCCCGGACCATCATCATCGAAAATCAATGTCAGCCATTTGGCGCTGTGCCGGGCTTCGACCGTCAGGCGGTTCGCATAGCGCTGGCTGTTGGATGCAAGGTTGCCGACGAGACGCATGAAGGCATTGGGACGCACGGACAGGAGATCCTCGCCGTCGATGGTATAGTCCATCTCCTTGCCGTGCAGATCGAAGTCGACCCTGATCTTCTCCAGAAGTTCGCTGAGGCGAAGTTCGCCAAAATCTTCCTCGGCTTCGCCACGCGCAAAGGCGAGATAGCCTTCCAGCATGCTCTGCATGTCCTCTACATCCGCTTCCATGCCATGCAGGTCCGGATTATTGCCAGCCAGCGCCAGTTGCAGCTTGAATCGGGTGAGGATCGTTCGAAGGTCATGGCTGATGCCTGTCAGCATGGCGGTGCGCTGTTCGATCTGCCGCTCGATGCGCTCGCGCATCTGGTTGAAGGCAATGCCCGCGCGGCGAATTTCATCGGCTCCGCGAGGCACAAAGCCATCATTGCGCTGGCCCTTGCCAAAGCTTTCGGCGGCATCCGCCAGCATGAGGATGGGGCGGATCTGGCCGCGCAGGAACAGGATTGAAATGCCGATCAAGAGAAGCGATGTACCGAACATCCAGACCAGGAAGATATGCGTGTTGGAGGCGTAGGTCTGGTTGCGAATGGTAAAGACGCGCAAAACCTTGTCATCCAGCTGGATACGGATTTCCACCAGACGGCTGTCGCCGACCGTATCGATCCAGTAGGGCAGGCGGATCTGCTGATTGATCTGGTCCGCGAGAATATCATCCAGGATCGAAAAGAACGGCTTCGGGCGCGGCGGCGGCAGCTGGGTATCGGGCAGAACCGATATGTTCAGCGATAGCTGGTCACGGGCAATACGGGTTATCTCCGTATAGTCGCCATTTGCGGGCGGATAGGTCTTGATGATCTCGATGATTGCCGCGATATCACGCGTTACGGCCTGCGACAGCCGCTCTGTCACGTTTCGCCAGTGCCGTTCCATGAAGACGGCGGATACAACGCTCTGCAGCAGGAGCATCGGAATGATGACGATCAGCACGGACCGGGTGTAGAGGCCGGTTGGCATGCGGCGCTTCAGCCACCGCGTTGCTTTCGTCCAGCCCGGTGGCTTGAGCCGGTCCATCACAGGCTCCACCCGCTGTTTCAGGCTGCCGGTCGCGTGGGAGAGGGTGGCGGAGAGCCGCTTCAGCTGATCGAGAGAGCGGTTGAGTGGTGGACGAAGATCAGTCAATGCTCAGGCGGTAGCCTATGCCGCGAACGGTCTGAAGGTAGACCGGGTTGGCCGGATCATCCTCGATCTTCCGGCGCAGTCGGTTGATCTGCACGTCTATCGTTCGCTCTCCTACCTCGGCATCGTCGCCGATCAGTTCATGGCGCGGAATCGTATCTCCGGCGCGCAGAGCAAACAGAAGCATGATTTCCTGTTCGCGGTCCGTCAGGCGAATTGTCTCGGCAGCGCGGCGAAGTTCCTTGCGGGCAATGGAGAAGGTGAAGGGGCCGAACATGATCTGATCGATCTTCGGAACCTCGGGATTGGAATTGCGCCGCAGGATATTGTTGATGCGCAGGACAAGTTCGCGTGGATCAAACGGCTTCGGCAGGTAGTCGTCGGCTCCGGCCTCCAGTCCTGCGATACGCGATTCCGCTTCGGCCCGCGCGGTCAGCAGAATGATGGGAATTGCCCGCTTTTCGCGCATGGACTGGGTGAGCGAGATGCCTGTTTCACCCGGCATCATGACATCAAGAATCATGAGATCGAACTCTATTCCTTCGAGCCTGCGTCTGGCTTCGGCAGCATCGCCTGCGACCGTGACGCGAAAGCCCTGTTCCATCAGGTAGCGATGCAGGAGATCGCGAATACGCCGGTCATCATCGACCACCAGCAGGTGGGCGGCGTCATCGGATGGTGACACTGCAGCATTCGCCATATTCACTCGACCTCGGTTTCAACCGGCTCTACGCCTTCTTCGCGACCGCGCATAGCCTTCAGAAACGCCAGCACACCACCACGCTGCTCTGGCGTCAACTCTTCCAATGCGCGCGCTATGCGGCGGGATTGCGGTTCAGAAAGCGCCAGCGCCAGTTCGCGCCCCGCCAATGTGGGATAAAGCCGCCGCTGGCGGCGATCCTTGGCGCCTGCCATCTGGCGGATATAGCCGTTATCGATCAACTGCTTGAGAACACGGGCGAGGCTCTGCTTGGTGATCTGCAAGGTATCAAGAAGATCGGTCACCATCATGCCTGGCTGGCGGCAGACGAAGTAGACCACGCGGTGGTGGGCGCGTCCCATGCCGATCTTGGAGAGAATAGCGTCGGGATCGGATACGAAATCCCGATAGGCGAAGAAGAACAACTCTATCGTCTCGAAATCGATCTGCGCCTCGTCGACGGCAGGCATTGGCGGGTGAACCTTTGCAGCGGCTTTCCCTGTCGAACCCGATGGCACGTTTATGTTTCCTCTTCGGCAAACCAATGGCAGCGTTTGCCGCGCCACGGTTGTCTTTCTGGTTTCGTCGCGCCTGATAAAGCGCGAAGTGCCTCCGGAATCAACAGGATTGTGCGTGCCTCGCCGGATTGTCAGCGGCCTGCCACTGGCAAGGACAAAGCGTACGCCAGCTCCGCTCAAGGCACGTGTTGAATTCATGCAACATAATATTCTCAGTTGCATGATTGGCGGAACCTTTCTCTGCGCTGTGCCGTTTTTTGGCCGGAATAAGGAGAAAAACGATGGCTCTGCTCACCAGCGATATGGCGGAACAATTGGAAGACCGCAGCATGACCGAAACAACACATCACCCGCTTCGCCCCGTTTTCGTGGCCGTATTCGCTTTGAAGATCGCGGTTGCTTCTCTCCTCATTGGCGCGGCCGCCTTTGCTCCTTCCGTTTCCGCTGAAGGCAGCTACTTCGTCTCCGAGTGATTTTTTCGCTGCAGGGCAGGGCGAAGGGCGTTATAGGGAACCTTTCGTCAGCATCCTTCAGTGAGGTATCATGGGACAGCTCCAGGCAGGGATTATTCCCGTCACTCCCTTCCAGCAGAATTGCACGATCATCTTCGATACTGAAACGAAGGAAGGCGTCGTCGTCGACCCCGGCGGTGATGCGGACCGCATTGCCGAGACTGCCCGCCGGGAAGGCATCACCATCAAGGAAATCTGGATCACGCATGGTCATATCGACCATGCAGGTGGTGCCGACGAGTTGAGAGAAATGACCGGGGCTCCCGTTATCGGCCCCCACAAAGACGACCAGTATCTTCTGGATGGGCTTGCGGCACGAGGCCGGGAGTTTGGCTACAAGACGCCAGCCCGCAACCTGGTTTCTGACCGCTACCTGCAGGACGGTGACGTCGTCACGTTCGGCACGCACACCTTCAATGTGCTGCACTGCCCGGGACATTCGCCAGGCCATGTCATTTTTGTCAACAAGGACATGCGCTTCATCATCATGGGAGATGTGCTGTTCAACGGTTCGATTGGCCGTACCGATCTTCCGGGCGGCAACCACGATCAGCTACTGGCATCGATCCGCGATAAGGTTCTGCCTCTGGGCGATGATTTCGGCTTCATCTGCGGTCACGGGCCCGGCAGCCGAATTGGCGACGAACGCCGCAGCAATCCATTCCTTCAGGGAATTTGATAACCTTCCGGCGCTTCGATGGGCGCCGGATATTCTCCTAACGGGGGCATAAAAAAACCCGGCATTCCTGCCGGGCTTCAACTCGTGAGATCCGTAGCGGATATCAGCCAGAAATCTGCAGGTTGACTGCCTTCGGGCCCTTGCCGCGACGATCCGGTTCCGTGTCGAAGCTTACTTTTTGGTTTTCGGTAAGTCCGGACAGGCCAGAAGCCTGTACAGCAGAGATGTGGACGAAGATATCGGCGCCGCCGTTATCTGGCTTGATAAAACCAAAGCCCTTGTCCGTATTGAAGAATTTTACAGTGCCAGTCTCGGCCATGCATCAGGTCCTTTTTCCTCTGTCCGTGTTCAGCGGCGGACAGCATCACGATATTGCCCACGAGGGGCTTGGCGGCAGGCATTTCGAAAATGGAGGAAAGGGGCCCGTGTTACCGCAGAAAATACGAGTAAGAATCATTGCTGAAACGCCTCATATCTCCTACCCGGAAGTTTTGGCGCTTCCGGAGCGCTTATTATAGCTCTTCCCATGCTCGTAAATTGCCCGAACATGCACAGAGTGCTGTGTAAATCGCTACTTGGCAAGAAAAACTTTTGTGCAACTAATTAGCAACACATGAACTATTGCTCTTCATGCTGAAAAATCAGCGAAATTGCCGCAACCACAAGATGAGATTGTGTATCGGAACTGTATCCGGTGATCGATTTCGTGCCAAAAAGGTGCAACGCGATTCGGCTTAAGTGAAGTCCGCACCGATGCTTTTGCCGTTCCGTCGCCGTTTCAGCAGTTCTGGCACAACTTCCACGATCAGCATGGCCGCGAAGATGAGGGCACAGCCGACATAACCGAGGGCAGGCAGTTTTTCCCCCAGGAAAAGGGCGCCGAAAAACGAGCCGAACAGGGCTTCGGAGGACAGGAAGATGGCCGCCTGGGGTGCCGTGGTATAGCGCTGCCCGATGACCTGAAGCACGAAGGCGAGGCCGGAGGATATCAGTCCGACATACAGGATTTCGATCAAAGCGCCTTCGATGGCGGCAAGCGAAATCGGCTCAAGTGCGATTGCCATTGCCAGAGCCAGAACGGAGCAGGTTGCAAATTGCGTTGCTGACAGCCCAAGCGGACGCGGTGAGCGTGCGATGAAGTGGCCGGCAAGGACGATCTGCATGGCCCAGAAGGCAGCGCAGACGATGCTCCAGAGATCGCCAACGGTCATATGAGCCAGTGTGCCGCCGCTCAAAAGGAAGATCCCCGCAAGTGCCATCAGCGCGACCGGCCAGATGATCCAGTGAGGGGCCTTGCGAAACAGAATGATCGAGATGACGGGGACGAAGACGACATATAGCCCGGTCAGGAAGCTGGAGTTTGTGACGGTCGTCGTCTGCAATCCGATCTGCTGGGTTATCGCGCCTCCGAACAGCGCGAGCCCGACCAGTACGAAGGCGCCGAAATCGCGCCTTTGCGCAGGTTTGCCGAGTTTGCGGTGCTCAAGCAGCGCGAACGGAAGGCAGGCGAGGGCGGCGATCGCGAAGCGCAGGCCCACGAACCAGAACGGGCCGATCGCATCCATGGCCGTTGCCTGGGCCACAAAGCCGCCGCCCCAAATGGCTGCGGCGAGAAGAAGAACGAGATTTGCCTGTACGCGTGTCATTGCGGCCTGATACCTGGAGGTCAGGCGCCGGTATATTCGCCGATCAGATAAGACCGGGAATATGGATGCCGCTTCGTTAGGGTGAGGACCCAATCATGTTATTGAAATGGCACGATGAACGGCAAGAATATGCGAGGAGAGGCTCGACGGATGGGTCCCAAACCCATTCGAGAGCCTCGACAAAGCAGATTGAAGCCGTTCGCGTGTCCTTTGGATGTGGTCGATCCGGCGATCTACGTCGTTGAAAAGCCTCGCCGATGCATAAACATCGCCTCAAGTTTTTCGCCTTGTATCTCATCCGGATCGCCTCACACCATTTCAACAAGATGATTGAGTCCTCACCCTAGTCTGCGGCGCGCCCTGTGTTGTGCCGGGCTTTAGCAGGAGTGCGGATAAGGTTCAAGCGAGAGAGGGCGGGCTAGCGTGGCTTGCTGGTCTGCTCGTCGAACCGATCCAGAGATGTGCCGGAGACAGGCATCCGGAAGATCCGGAGCCACAGTCCCGCCGCAGCGACGGAAAAAACCACGATCAGGGCCGAAAAAATCGTACGCGTATCGAAGCCAACGGTTTCGCCAAGCAATAGTTGGGGCGTGACGATCTCGCTTATGCTGCGCATGTCGGCGGCGCGGGCATTGCCAATCATGGCGAGCATCATCACCACACAAGCAAGAAGCGCTGTTGCGGCGACCCAAAGCGTCGAGAAGCTTTGCCGGATACGAATGCGAACTGTCGCTTCCTCATCATCCAGAAACATTTTCTCTTCCCTTCACTGCGCTTGTCCTGATTTGAGAAAAAGCCGTGCGAAAGAGACGCCACAAAGACCGGATTGAGGCAGGTACCGGCATTTATTGTGGCAAAATCAAGACATTGGTTAACGCGGTTTTTGTAGGCACTCAAACCCGGCCGTGATATCGCTGTTCCAGCTCATGCCTCGCGGCCGTTTCAGCATTCGATCAGATTTTGAAAATTGCCGTTTCTGCTTGAAACGCGCACGAACATTATTCATAGAAACATCCGGCAAAACCGAGCTGGTCTGCCGTTTCAACAGTCTTAGGATCTATCCATCATGGCCTTTCTTGCCGATGCACTTTCCCGCGTGAAGCCGTCCGCCACTATCGCCGTTTCCCAGAAAGCGCGCGAGCTGAAAGCGAAAGGCCGCGATGTCATCGGTCTCGGCGCAGGTGAGCCGGATTTCGATACGCCGGATAATGTCAAGAAAGCCGCCATCGACGCCATCAATCGCGGTGAGACGAAGTATACGCCGGTTTCCGGTATTCCGCAGCTGCGCGAGGCGATTGCCGCCAAGTTCAAGCGTGAAAACGGTCTCGACTACACCGCTGCCCAGACGATCGTCGGTACTGGCGGAAAGCAGATTCTTTTCAACGCCTTCATGGCAACCTTGAACCCGGGCGATGAAGTCATCATTCCCGCTCCCTACTGGGTTTCCTACCCGGAGATGGTGTCGATCTGCGGCGGTACTCCGGTTTTCGTGAAGACGAAGCAGGAAGACAATTTCAAGCTGAAGGCGGAAGATCTTGACAAGGCGATCACGTCGAAGACCAAGTGGTTCGTCTTCAATTCGCCCTCCAACCCGTCGGGCGCTGCCTACAGCCATGACGAGCTCAAGGCCCTGACCGATGTTCTGGTCAAGCATCCGCATGTCTGGATCCTGACGGACGACATGTACGAGCACCTGACCTTCGGTGACTTCAAGTTCGTGACGCCGGTGGAAGTGGAGCCGAAGCTCTATGACCGCACGCTTACCATGAACGGTGTTTCCAAGGCCTACGCGATGACCGGCTGGCGTATCGGCTATGCGGCTGGTCCGCTGGAGCTGATCAAGGCCATGGACATGATCCAGGGCCAGCAGACCTCCGGTGCGGCGTCCATCGCCCAGTGGGCGGCTGTCGAGGCGCTGAACGGTCCGCAGGATTTCGTCGCTCAGAACAAGAAGATCTTCGAAGCGCGCCGCGATCTCGTCGTATCGATGCTGAACCAGGCCCAGGGCATTTCCTGCCCGACGCCGGAAGGTGCCTTCTACGTCTATCCGTCCTGCGCAGGCCTGATCGGCAAGACGGCGCCTTCGGGCAAGGTTCTGGAGACGGACGAAGATTTTGTGACCGAACTTCTGGAAACAGAAGGCGTAGCAGTTGTCCACGGCTCTGCCTTCGGTCTTGGCCCCAACTTCCGTATCTCCTACGCAACGTCTGAGGATCTGCTGGAAGAAGCCTGCCGCCGCATCCAGCGTTTCTGCAATAACTGCAAGTAAGCCTTGTTGTCTCAAGACAGAAAGGGCTCGCCTCGTCGGCGGGCCCTTTCTTGGTTTAGGTCAAGCCTTCGTCAGCTTGATGATGGTTGATGCGCCGCCGCCCCGCTGTTCTGTGACGGCGTAGACGGCGCCATCGGGGCCAACCTTGACGTCACGAATGCGCGCGTCCAGCGGCACGCGCTCCTCGGATCTCACCTTGTCCCCGTCCATGTGAAGGACGACGACGCCCTGGCTCACGAGTCCGCCGACAAGGAAGGCGCCTTTCCATTCAGGAATGGCATTGCCGTTGTAGAAAGCCATGCCGGAGGGTGCGATGACCGGATCCCAATAATAGACCGGCTGCTCGGTCTTCGCCATTTGCGTCACGCCTTTGCCGACCGGGCTTCCGCTGTATTCGACGCCATAGGTCACTTCCGGCCATCCATAGTTCTTGCCTGCTTCCGGCAGGTTCAACTCATCTCCGCCACGAGGACCGTGCTCGACAGTCCAGAGGCGGCCCTTGTCATCGACGGTGGCGGACTGAAGATTACGGTGACCAAGCGACCAGATTTCCGGCAGCGCGTCCTTCTGGTTCACGAACGGATTGCCATCGAATGGTTTACCATCCATCGTGATGCGGAAAATCTTGCCGAGACCGCTGGACAGTTCCTGCGCCTGAACGCGAGGTTCCGGGTCCGAGCGCTCACCGACCGTCACATAGAGTTCGTTTTTGGCCCCGAAGGCGAGGCGAGAGCCAAAATGCTTGTTGCCGTCATAGCTTGGCGTCTGGCGGAAAATGACGTTGACGTTTTCCAGTTTCGCGCCGCCATTTGCGTCGGGTACGAGTTTGGCGGAGGCGACGGATGTGCCATTGCCATCTTCCCGCTCTTCGGAGAACGAGAAGAAGATCATGCCGGATGAGGCGAAATCTGGCGCAAGCGCGACATCCAGCAAGCCGCCCTGACCGCTTGCCAGAACTTTCGGGACGCCATCAATGGCCGGACCAGGCTTACCGTCCTTCGAGATGATGTGCATCTTGCCCTGCTTTGCGGTTACCAGCATCCGGCCGTCCGGCAGAAACTCCATGGCCCAGAGATGTGGCAGACCCTGCGCCACCACTTCCTTTTTGACCTTCACCATCTGTGCGGGCTGCGGTGCGCGCGTCTGACCGGCGAAGGCTGGCTTCTGGTCCGGCGCATTGGCCGGTTTGGTCTCCGCAGGTTTCGCCGTTGCGGTCTGTGCCTGCGCGGACATCGGCGCGAGTGCCGCCATGCCGAGGAAGGTGGCAGCGGCCAGGACGTTGAAGCGGTTCATCATGTTCTCCCAAATCATTCAATGGACTGCCGCTTCCGCGACGTTTGATCTGATCTAGGGTCGGGTCTCGCCTTTTGCTCTACACGAGGCCTTCAAGTTTGTTTTATCGGAAACATTTCTTCATGTTCTGATTCAGGTTGTTCCGGATCGGATTCCGGACCTTACTGTAACATCTTCAACTCACTCTCAAAGTCCCAGAACCGTCAGCATGACGAAGGTGGCGAAAAGGACGAAATGCGTCATGCCTTCGATGGCGTTTGTTTCGCCGTCATTGAGGTTGATCGCTGCGGCAATCAGCGTGATGGTGACCATGACCGTTTGTACGGGCGTCATTGCCATGACAAAGGGCTGACCACTGTAGAGGGCAATGCCCTCCATGACTGGCACCGTCAGGATCACCGTTGAGAGTGACGCACCCATGGCGATGTTGACGGTGGCCTGCATGCGGTTTCTGAGTGCTGCGCGCAAGGCGGTTAGAATCTCGGGTGCTGCCGATATCGAAGCCACGATGACCGCCATCAAGGCAGGCGGCGCGCCACTGCCTTTCAGGCCGAGATCAAGGAAGGCAGACATGAATTCGGCAAGCACGCCAATAATAATGACCCCTGCAAGGATGACACCGATGGCGGAGGCGGAAGATTGAGACGGCTCTTCCGGCTCAGAGTGTGACGCGTCGCCTGTCGCTGGTTTCGGCTTCGTTTGTCGTGGATAGCTGTAGCTGAAGAAATAGCTGTGCGGACCCACCTGCATACGCAGAAAGAGGGCATAGAGCGCAATCATGGCGCAGATGGTGAAGGCGGAATAGTAGTGCCAGCGATCTGCCGGGATGAATTCGGGCACGATCATCGAAATGCCCATGGCGGTCAGAATCATCACACCATAGGTCTTGCCGGAATTATCGTTATAGGGTTGTTCGCCGTGGCGCAGCCCACCAAGCAACGCGGCGAGGCCCAGAATTCCGTTGATGTCCAGCATCACGGCCGCGTAGATCGTATCTCGCACCAGGGTCGGCGATGCGGAATTGTTCATCAGGATTGCCAGGATGATGACCTCGACGGCGACCGCCGAGAGCGTCAGGATCATCGTGCCGTAGGGATCGCCCACCTTGTGCGCCAGAATTTCCGCTGCATGGGCCACGCGGGTGGAGGCAAGCACGATGACGCCGATCAGCGCGACTGCGGCGATCACGGCCGCCAGCTTGCCCATCTCGAGAATTAAGTGCTCCACGAAGAAGCCTGACACTGCCACCAGTGCTGCCAGAACAAGAAACTTTTCGCGGCTGAGAAGAGATGGCATGCTGAGATGTGCTCCGGCGTGATGGGAGCAATATCTATGGCAGTTCGCAGAACCATCAAGCGAGCAGACTAGCGTTTACTCAGCCTGCTCCCACAGCATAAATTTTCTGCCTGTCGCATTCTTCCGGAACCGGACGTGCTGCTTTTCGATTTCCGGCAGGTGCAACACAAAATACACTCGATCAGGAGGAAACCATGACCAAAGTCGTCTATCAGGTGGTGCAGCATGACGGTGGCTGGGCGTATCGCCAGGGTGACGTCTATTCCGAGACCTTTGCCACGCATTCCGATGCCTTGCAGGCTGCCAAGATTGTCGCGGCCGAGCAGCAGGTCGGCGGGGATTCAGAGGAGATCAGCTGGCAGGATGCCAAGGGCATCTGGCACGTGGAGCATAGCGATGGCGGAGACAGGCCGGAGGCGGAAGTTGAAGATTCTGTCGAAGCTCGCCCAACGCATTGATGCTTTGAGCGATGGTGAGGCCCGCCGGAGCGGGCCTCCCTGAAGCGTCTTATTCGGCCGCTTCCAGCGTTGGGTAATCGGTGTAGCCCTCGGCGCCACCGCCATACAGCGTCTGCGGGTTCACATCGTTCCAGGCAGCGCCGTCCTTGATGCGGCGGACGAGGTCCGGATTGGCGATGAACGGCTTGCCGAAGGAGACGAGATCCGCATGGCCGGTCTCGATTGCCTTGGCGGCAGTCTCGGCGTCATAGCCGTTGTTGACCATCCAGGCACCCTTGCCGCCAGCTTCGATATAGGCTGCCTTGAAGGAGGCGTAGTCGAACGATGTGCCTGCGTACTGGTGGTCACGCGGGCCGCCTGTTGCGCCTTCAATCACATGGATAAACGACAGATCGCGCTTGGCCAGTTCCTTGACGACGGCATTGAACACGGCCTGGGGATCACTGTCGCTGATGTCGTTGGCGGGCGTTGTCGGAGACAGACGAATGCCGGTCTTGCCCGCGCCGATTTCAGATGCCACGGCATCGACCACCTCAAGGGTCAGCCGTATACGGTTCTCGATGGGGCCGCCATAGGCATCGGTGCGCTGGTTGGCGCCATCCTTCATGAACTGATCGAGCAGGTAGCCATTGGCTGCGTGAATTTCGACGCCGTCGAAACCGGCATCGACCGCGTTGCGTGCTGCCTTGCGGAAATCATCCACGATACCCGGCAGTTCGGAGAGTTCCAGCGCACGGGGTTGCGAGGTTTCCGCAAAACCGCCGCTGCCGTCCTCGTTGAGAATGTAGGTCTTCGACTTCGCAGTGATTGCAGAGGGTGCAACGGGTGCCGCACCGTTTGGCTGCAGCGAGACGTGGGAAATGCGGCCGACATGCCAGAGCTGCGCAACAATCTTGCCACCACGCGAGTGGACGGCATCGGTGACCTTCTTCCAGCCAGCAAGGGCTTCCGGCTTGTAGAGCCCCGGGACATCGGCGTAACCCTGACCCTGATGCGTAATGGCAGTTCCTTCCGATACGATCAGGCCAGCGGTCGCACGTTGTTCGTAATAGACAACATTCAGGTCGTTCGGGACCGCCTTCGGGGAGCGATTGCGGGTCAGGGGCGCCATGACGATGCGATTGCGAAGCTCAATATCGCCAAACTTCACGCTGTCGAACAGTGTAGGCATGATAATCCTCATAGATTGAAAAGGGGAGGTTGCCTCAGAGCGAGGTCTTCAGGTGATCGATGAAGGACCGAATTCTGTCCTCATCACGATGATAAAAGGTCCACTGGCCCACCTTGTTCGTTTTCACGAGGCCGGCTTTCTCGAGCATGGCCAGATGGGCGGATACGGTGGATTGGGACAGGCCGCAGCGCATTTCAAACTGTTTGGCGCAGATGCCCATATCCAAGGGATGAGCCTGGGAGGAGAAATGTGCCTCCGGTTCGCGCATCCATTCCAGAAACTCGACACGGGCAGGGTGGGAGAGCGCTTTCAGAATTTCTGTCTTGTCCATTCCTAGCCCTCCTGTTTTCTGACCGGATAAATCGTTTCTGAGCGATATGTAGATCGTTATTTTACGATTTAAAGGAGGTTGGCAAAAAAAAGGGCCTCGAATTTCTTCGGGCCCGTGAGGATGAAGGTTTACCAAACCTCCAGAGGGGAACAGCTGAGGGGCGACAGGAGGCCGCCGGGACAGCTATCCCGAATATGGAAGCTGTCCTCGTCCACAACAAGGGGCAGGGATCGTCCGGGGCAAGAATTTTGTTCAACAAGGGCAATGGAAGCTTAAAAAAAGAGGGCCGCCGGATCGCTCCAGGGCCCTTGTAAGTGTGAAGGTCAATAAACCTCCAGAGGGGAACAGCTGCTGCGGCGGAACTGGGAGGAAAAGCCGCCATGTGCATCAGCTGTGTGCGATATGGTTCTTTCTTGAGCAGGGAACAATGCTTTTCTGTGCAGGGCAGCCATGCTGATAGTGCAATGCTGTATCAGCTTTCTAAAAACTGGCGGCCTGCGAGGTGCTGTTCTTCGGTTGTCAGAAGTTCCAGTTGCGGGCTTTGGCAACGATGAAGTCCCTGAAGACCTTCAGCTTGGCAGCGTTCTTCATCTCGTCCGGATAGCAGAAATAGGTATCGAATGACGGGATATCCGCGTTGATGGCAAGCTGGATGAGGCCCGGGTCGCGACCGACGATGTAATCCGGCAGGACCGCGATACCGATGCCGAGCAGGCACGCGCGCTTGATCGATGTTTGACTGTTGATCTGCAGATGCGGCAGTCGAGGATTGTCAGACGAGCGCCCGGCATATTCGAGCCAGTTCACGTCCAGCAGGTAGTTGGGCGCCGGTTCACCAAATGTGATGATGCGGTGCGTATCCAGATCCTCGATGGTCTGCGGCTCTCCAAAACGATTGATGTAGGAGGGAGCCGCATAGACATGCATGTGCACGGTGAAGAGCTTGCGCTGGATAAGATCCGATTGCTGCGGCTGACGCAGACGGATGGCGCAATCGGCGTGGCGCATGTTCACATCCAGCTCCTCGTTATCGAGGATGAGCTGGATCGACATTTCCGGGTAAAGCTGCAGAAACTCCTGCACCTTGTCGGTCAGCCAGCCTTGGCCAAGGCCGACGGTTGTGGTGACACGTAATTTGCCGCTCGGCTTTTCCGTTGTCTCGGTCAGCTGAACCTTGACGGATTCCAGCTTGAGCAAGACATCGTGTGCTGTCCGGTACAGCAATTCACCCTGTTCGGTCAGGATCAGGCCGCGCGCATGGCGATGGAAGAGCTTGACGCCGACATCCTGCTCCAGCGCGCTGACCTGACGGCTGATGGCCGACTGGGATAGGTGCAATTTATCCGCCGCATGCGTGAAAGAACCCGCCTCCGCTGCCGCGTGGAAGATGCGCAATTTATCCCAGTCGAGTGGCACGCCCATATTTACTCCGCAGCTTGAGCCATAGGTTGGATGCCGGCAAGGAACCGCTCTGCTTCAAGAGCTGCCATGCAGCCCATGCCGGCGGCGGTAATGGCTTGGCGGAAGGTGTCGTCAGTCACGTCGCCCGCGGCAAAGACGCCGGGAATGCTGGTCGCTGTCGAGTCCGGCGCTGTCCAGAGATAGCCGTTGGATTTGAGCTTCAACTGATCCTTGAACAGTTCCGTTGCCGGAGCGTGGCCGATGGCGACGAAAACACCATGGATCGGCATCTCGGTTATCGCTCCGGTTCTGGTATCGCGGATCCGGGCACCGGTGACGGATGGCGGCATGGGCGGCTTGGCGGGCTCGCCAATGATTTCCGCAATCTCCGAGTTCCAGAGAACATTGACATTGGGACGCTGGAACAGGCGCTCCTGCAGGATCTTTTCCGAGCGGAAGCTATCCCGGCGGTGAACGACGGTGACAGACTTCGCGATGTTGGACAGGTACAGTGCCTCTTCGACGGCGGAATTTCCGCCTCCGACCACGATGACATCCCGGTTGCGATAGAAGAAGCCGTCGCAGGTTGCGCAGGCCGAGACGCCAAAGCCCTGGAAATGCTGTTCGCTCTCGATGCCCAGCCACTTCGCCTTGGCACCGGTTGCGATCACCAGCGTGTCGGCCGTCCAGGTCTGGCCTGAATCGGTGCTGACAACGAATGGGCGCTGCGACAGCTCAACCTTCGTCACCAGATCGTTCACAATTTCCGTGCCGACATGGTGCGCCTGCTTGAGCATCTGTTCCATCAGCCATGGACCCTGGATGGGGTCGGCAAAGCCAGGATAATTTTCCACATCGGTGGTGATCATCAACTGGCCACCCTGTTCCATGCCGGCGATGAGAACGGGCTTCAGCATGGCGCGAGCGGCGTAGATGGCGGCAGTGTATCCTGCGGGGCCGGAGCCGATGATCAGGACCTGCGTATGACGGGCAGACATGATTTCTATCCTTCAGGGATTGCAGGGGAGCGAGCGCTGTTCGCGCAGAAGCAATCCATCGATTATGTTAACTCGCCCCCATTTATGATTGAACCATGTTCCAGTTCAAGGGCAGCCTTGCATTACAGGCAGGCCAGCTTTGCGTTCTGCACAATATTAGGCGCTTCTTTCAGTGCACATTGGCGTGAATTTCTTGCGTTCGGGGCTGCAATGGCTAATACCACTGGAAAACATATCAGAGGAATTTCGCGTGCTGCGAGTCGAACTCGACACCACTGACATCAAGATCTTGCGTGAATTGCAGCGTGATGGCCGCATGACCAATGTGGAACTGGCCGAACGCGTTGGCATTTCTGCGCCTCCTTGCCTGCGACGCGTTCGCAAGCTGGAGGAGATGGGGATCATTGAAGGTTATGCCGCCATCCTGAACGGGCCGAAGCTCGGATACGATCTGGTGGCCTTTTGCCTTATCGGTCTGAAGCATCAATCGGAAGCCAATCTGAAGGCCTTTGCTGCTCTGGCGGAAAGCTGGCCCATCGTGCGCGAAGCATGGATGGTGTCTGGCGACAGCGATTTTCTGCTGCGTTGCACTGCTGAAAATTTGACGAAGTTTCAGGATTTCGTCATCGAGGTTCTGGCGGCCAACGAGCACGTGGACACGGTTCGCACGATGCTGACGATCCGGCAGGTCAAGAAACTGGGGCTGGTCGAGATCTGATCTCAGGGCCGATGAAACGGAACCCGGAGATTACGTAGTCGGCTCGACGGGTTGAACCGATTGCCGCGCCACGCAAACGCAGCCTGCGATGCGAGGCGTTGAACTTCGCGGCCGAGTTTCTGAAGAAGCGTTCGCTTCTGCTTCTTTTTCTCCACTGCCCAGGCCCGCTCGATTTCTCCGCCAAGGCCCACCTGATGGCTCGGCAGGAACTGATCCTGGATGCAGAGGGCAGGAAGCGTCTGATAGATCACCAGTTCGTCAAACAGCGGCGAAACCGGATCGAAGACCAGATGATCAACCGCATGCGCGCTTTGTCCGATGGCTTTCAGCAGTCGCAGTGCGGCTTTTGGCGTGATGATGTAACCCGCCAGACCCAGATGGCCTGATCTCAATCGCGCCAGCCGTAGCCCGGAACCCACGTTGATGGCCTGCCGATCAACCGAGACAGGGCGCAAGGTGGTTTCGAATTTGACGATATCCGCATCCGCCGGCAGCCAATCCGTATGCGCCAGCCAGTGACGCGCGCTGTCGGCGATATGGACATCATCTTCCAGCACGACACACGGCTTGTCTTGCTCAACCGTATTTTGCCAGGCCTGTCTCTGGCTTAGCAGAATGCCCACTTCGCCGGGTGTCAGGATCAGGCTTCCGTCGTCTCGTGCTGCCGACCAGGTGCGCAAGGCTTCGGGTTCCAGCGCCTTGCCGTCCACGGCGGGAATTCGGGCCCAGGCGAGACCAAGGCCGTCCAGCAGCGTCCGCATGCGCTGCATGCGGTCTGTGGCGCGATCCAGATTGATGACGAAGACCTGCATAAGGGTCAACCGCGCGCCAAGAGGCGAGCATAGACTTCGCCGATTGCCCGCGCTTCTCCTTCCACGGAGAAATTCTTGCGCGCATGGGCAAGGGCATTGTGGCTTGCCCGCGCCAGCCGTTCATCGTCTTCGAGGTAAGGACAAAGAGCCGTCACGAAATTTTCGACGGAGCCGCGGCCGACGATATGGCCGGTCTGGCCCTCTACGACAAGTTCCGGAAATGCGCCGACATCGGATGCAATCACGGGCACAGCGCTTGCCATGGCTTCCAGCGGGGTCAGGCCGAAGCCTTCCCAGCGTTGCGGTGCAACGAACAGGTCCAGAGCGCGATACCAGTCGGGAATATTCGTGTGTTCCCCGACGAACAGGATACGGTCTGAAAGCCCGGCAGCATTGACCTTTTGCTTCAGCTCTTCCTCGAAAGCCAGGTGCTTGGCAGTGGCGCGGCCGGCAATCACGCCTTTCCAGCCCGGGTGAGACGGCAGAAGGCGAGCCAAGGCATCGACGAAGAGATCGGTCCCCTTCTGATGTCGGACGCGACCGAAGCAGCCGATGTAGCGAAAACCGGGATCAAGGCCGACAGCAGACTTGGCAGTAGCCTTGTCCGCAGCCGGAGAAAACCGCTCGAGATCAATGCCGTGAAGGATCACCGTGCTCTCGCGCTCAAGGTATGAGGCTGTTTTCTGGCAGACGGCAATGACGCCATCCATGCGCGAGATCAACCACTTCGTCCAGCCGCTATGATGCCGTTGCGAGGCCGAAGTGAACAGAAGTCTGAGCGGCATTCGAAATATATCCCGCAGGATGATGCCGGGCAGCATTTCGATGTTCCGGCGCGCGTGCCAAACGCGGCAGGTCTGGCCTGACGGCGGCTTCCAAAGCTGAGGCACTTGCCATGCCGTCATGGAGGGCAACGACGAGGGAAGTCCCGGCCCGAAGGTGATGACCTTCTGGCCGAGTGCATTCTGGACCGGGACAAGCTGGATGACGGTCGAGGTGACGCCCGACAATCTTCGCTTGAAGTGCGGGGCAATGATCTCGATCTGAGAAAGAGATGAGGGCACGAGTGCTTTGCGCCTTCTATCAGCCCCAGGAAACGGACAGGATCTCGTAAGCCTTCGAGCCACCCGGCGCGTTGACCTCAATCGAATCACCCACTTCCTTGCCGATCAGGGCGCGGGCGATAGGCGAAGAAATGGAGATGCGACCTTCCTTGACGTCAGCTTCCTGATCGCCAACGATCTGGTAGGTCTTCTCTTCGTCAGAGTCTTCATCAACGAGTTTGACCTTGGCGCCAAACTTGATTTTCGAACCCGACATTTTCGTCAGGTCAATGACTTCCGCGCGCGCCGTCAGGTCTTCGAGTTCCGTAATGCGGCCCTCGTTGTGGCTCTGCGCTTCCTTGGCGGCATGATATTCAGCGTTTTCCGAAAGATCGCCGTGGGCGCGTGCCTCCGCAATGGCTTCGATAATGCGGGGACGCTCCTCCTGCTGGCGCCAGCGCAGCTCTTCCTGCAGCTTGGTGAAGCCAGACGGCGTCATCGGTACCTTTTCAACCATTTCTCATTTCCTCAGTCTTATGCCCACAACTGGCAGACACAAAAAGAAACAGGTCCCGGAGGGGACCCCGGAACCATGTGAAAACTCTTCTGCCTTCGAACATAGCAGAATCGCAAAGCGGAAAGCCAGCAAATTCGAGATAGGGCTTTTTCTGCGGTCGAACAGGGGAGAACTTCGGAGAAGCCGCTCGTAGCTGCATCTGTGTTGCAGAGGCAGACTGCCCTTTCTGCTATGCTTATAAATATATAATTATAGTAAAATATAACAACGTTGTGATCTGGATATAGCAACATCAGCAAAAAGTATGTTTTTACTCCAGATTAATATTAAAAATACATCATCACTCTTATTTCAAAAGGTGATTGATGATGTTGAAGAATATATTGTTCTGCGAAGGCGGAAATTTCGCCATCCTGACCGCTTTATTGATTCCTATAATCCTTTTGAGTGCTGGATTTGCCGTTGACTATAGCGTGATGACGCTTGAGCTGAAGCGGGCTCAGGAAAGTGCGGATGCGGCTGCTCTTGCTGCTTCGCAGGCCTACAATAAAGGTTTGTCTGGCGAACAGGCGCTGCTTTCTTTGGCCAATTCCCATGTCGCGGGAAATCTGGGGGCCGGATATACAGTCAGCAATCTTGCGGTCACCGCTCCGACTGCCACCAATCGTACCGTCAGGGTTACAGGCAGGATAAACGTTCCTTTATACTTTGGTGCCCTGTGGAACATGCCGACGAAAGAGATTTCGTTTGCGGCGGAAGCATCTGTCGGGTCAACTGCTTATTCCCAGATTGTATTTCTGGTGGATGTCTCCAATTCCATGACTGTTCCCGGTACTGACTTGGATATGGTCCGATGGAAGGCCGTTTCGGGTGGTTGTCAGTTTGCTTGCCATGACAGTCTGGCGCGAAAGGCGGGTTACAAGGATGGGGTTCAAGTCGCGAAGGAACTTGGCATCAAGCTGAAAATGGATTTCATCCGCAGCGCGATGGCTGCCTTTGCCGCTCGAGCAAAAGCTTCCGGCCAAACGGGACTGCAAACCTACAGCGTCTATACAGTCGGAACCACATTCAACGCCCTGCTCGAGAATTCCAGCAATGCGGACCAACTCGCCACGGTGGGCGCTGCGCTGGAAGTGGAGCCCACTTATCCACCAGGTGTCATCATTGGACCGGGAAAGGCGACGGATGATGGTTGGTCTTTCCTCGAATACGGGCTGCGGCTTGTACGACCGAAGATCTCCAATATTGGAGATGGCTCATCGGCGGCGAAACGTAAGACCTATTTCATTTTTCTGACAGACGGGTTGGACAGTTCGGTGAGAGATGGAGGTCTGGCGGGACGAGGTTTTGGTCCCTTTTACGCGGACGAATGCACCGCGCTCCGCGGTGATGGGGTAGAGGTATTCACCGTTCAAACCTACTACCCGCCGTCAGAAGACGTCGGCGTTCAGGAAGCGTTCAAGCGTATCCCTCCCGTGATAGAGGCTTGTGCAACCAAGCCGGAAAACCATTTCATGGCCGATAACGGTTTGGCAATCGGCACCGCGCTGGACAAGATCTACGCTCAGGTCACGGGAAAGGTGCGGCTCGTCCGCTAAGCGGGGGCACAAGGTCAAGCGCGACGAGCCTGGGTGGTTTCCTGCCGGCAGCATTGACAGATGGATGCGGAACGTTTAGTGAACATCAGTGATGAAGAAGTCGCTGAAAGAACGTCTGGCCATCCTCTCCGATGCAGCAAAGTATGACGCGTCCTGCGCATCCAGCGGCACGACGCGGCGTGATTCAACCTCGTCTGGAGGATTGGGGTCGACAGAAGGGTCCGGCATCTGCCACGCCTATGCGCCCGATGGCCGCTGTATCTCGCTTCTCAAAATACTGCTGACGAACTTCTGCATTTACGATTGCGCCTATTGTATCAACCGGTCGTCCTCGAATGTGGAGCGGGCGCGCTTTACGCCGGAAGAGGTGGTCTGGCTGACCATGGAGTTCTACCGCCGGAATTATATCGAGGGCTTGTTTCTTTCTTCCGGCATTATCCGCTCGTCTGACCATACGATGGAGGAAATGGTCAAGATTGCGCGGGATTTGCGCACGGTTCACAATTTTCGCGGCTATATTCACCTGAAGACAATCCCGGAAGCGTCTGCGGCGTTGATCGAGGAGGCTGGGCTTTATGCCGACCGTTTGTCGATCAATATCGAACTACCCACGGACAAAGGCATCAGCCAGTTCGCACCGGAAAAGAAGCCCGAGGGTATCCGTCGCGCCATGGGTGATCTTCGCTTGAAGATCGAGGATGCATCCGAGCCGACTCTGAAGACCAAGCGCCGGAAGAAGTTCGTTCCGGCCGGGCAGAGCACGCAGATGATTGTTGGCGCGGATGGTGCCAATGATGCGACCATTCTCGGCACGAGCGCACGGCTGTACGGAAGTTATGGCCTGAAACGGGTCTATTATTCGGCGTTTAGTCCGATACCGGATGCATCCTCCAAGTTGCCGCTCATCAAGCCGCCGCTCGTGCGAGAGCATCGTCTTTACCAAGCGGACTGGCTTTATCGTTTCTATGGCTTTGATATCGGTGAAATTACATCTGCAACCGCAGACGGAAACCTCGATCTGGAACTGGATCCGAAGCTGGCCTGGGCGCTTGCGCATCGGGATCGCTTTCCGGTCGATGTCAACAAGGCGGCGAAGGAGATGCTTCTTAGGGTGCCGGGCTTTGGTACCAAGACGGTCAGATCCATCCTGTCGTCGCGGCGTTTCCGTCGACTCCGGATCGAAGATCTCGGTCGTCTCGGCGTATCCTTGCGCAAGGTGCAGCCCTTCATCGTGGCGGATGGCTGGACGCCGCACCGGATGATTGATCGCAGTGATTTGCGACAGATGTTCTCGCCGCAGCCTGAGCAATTGACGCTGTTCTGATGCTGAAGATCCGTCTCAATGGATGCGGCGACTTTATGGAATGGCGCGATGCGGCGCGTGTTCTCCTGATGTGTAATGTGAGCCCCGCCGATGTGGTGTGGGAAAGCGGCTCATCGGTCGAGAGCGGTCTGGGTTTCGGCGAGAGCGAATTGCCGGTTCCGTCGCCAACAGCGGCTTCGCCCAGCGTACCACCGGCGTTTCTCGATCTGGCGCAGACGGTCATCTGTCATTCGGATCCGGACCGTTTTGCCTTGCTGTATCGGTTGCTCTGGCGCATTCGATCCGAGCGTCATCTGATCGGTATCGTTTCAGACCCGGATGTCATTGCTGCGCGCAAGCTGGAAAAATCCGTTCGCCGCGACAGCCACAAGATGAAGGCCTTCGTGCGCTTCAAGGAGGTTCCGTCTCGCGATCCGATGGAGCGGCGGCGGGCCTTCTTTGCCTGGTTCGAGCCTGATCATCACATCGTGGCGCGGATGGCGCCGTTCTTCAAGCGTCGCTTCTTCGATATGGATTGGGTCATCGCGACGCCCAAGGGGTCGGCTGCCTGGGATGGCGAGGAACTGACCGTCTCCGACGAACCCGCCGAGAAGCCGGAAATCCGCGACGACGCGGATGAACTCTGGCGGATCTATTATGCCAATATCTTCAATCCCGCGCGGTTGAAGGTGAAGGCAATGACGGCAGAAATGCCGAAGAAATACTGGAAGAACCTGCCGGAGGCGGACCTTATTCCCGACCTCATTGCCAATGCCGAAGCCAAGGTGCGCGAGATGGCCGAGCGTGCCGCCTCCCAACCGCCAGCGTTTCACCAGCGGCTTCAGGACCGGATGGCGGCCGGTGGGATGGAGGAGCCATCATTTCCAGAGGGGACACTGGAGGCTCTGCGTCAGGATGCCCGTCACTGTACCCGATGCGAACTGCATTGCCGGGCAACCCAAACCGTGTTCGGCGAAGGTTCACAATCGGCCAGGGTTATGTTCGTCGGTGAACAGCCGGGGGATCAGGAGGATCTGGCTGGCCGTCCCTTTGTTGGTCCTGCTGGCAAGGTTTTCGATACGGTGGTGAATGAGGTCGGGCTGGACCGGAAGGAATTTTACGTCACCAACGCGGTGAAGCATTTCAAATACGAACCGCGGGGCAAGCGCCGTATTCACCAGAAGCCGAACCAGGGGGAGATACAGGCCTGCCGGTGGTGGCTGACGAAAGAAGTGGAACTGATCAAACCGTCTCTGGTGGTGGCCATGGGGGCAACGGCCTATTACGCTCTGACCGATCACAAGGAAAAGCTTCAGGATGTGCGCGGCATCCCCATTGCCATGAGCAGCGGCTGCACGCTGTTTGTGACTGTCCATCCATCCTATCTGCTGCGCATTCCAGATGAGGCCAGAAAGGCGGCGGAACTGGAAAAGTTCAAGTCGGACATGGCGTCGGTCCGGCGGCTGATGGAGCGTCAATAGAAGTCCTGGGCCAGGTTGAGGCTGCTTTCGGATGCTGCAATCGTTTACTTGCGCCCGGTCTTGCAAGTCTTTGCCCTTATGCAATTATAAGTTTGTTAATTCAACTTATGTTTGAGGGGGCTAAAATGCATTATGATTATGTGATGACTGCCCGAAAGTTGACTGCGGGCTCATTTGGCAGCGATCCGGGACCTGTACGGTACTTGAAGGTTGCCGCCGATCAATTCGGGTACGGACCGAAGGATGTAATCGGATCGCCGGGAGAGTGGATGCGAGAAGTTCAGGGTCTCGCAGATGGTGATCAGAACCCGCTCTCGATCAGTCCGAAAGGCGATGTCCTGATCTTTGTCCACGGCTATAACAATACGATCGAGGCAGTCCTCACCCGCATGCGACGTCTGCGAAACAATCTTCGGGCGGAAGGTTGGCGCGGGGAAATCATCTCCTTCGACTGGCCAAGCGCCAATCAGGTTCTCAACTATCTGGAGGACCGTGCCGATGGTGCCGAGGTTGCCCTTTCGCTCGTAACGAAGGGCATCACATTATTGTCCGAGGGCCAGAAGGCCGGATGCAAAACGAACATTCATGTTCTGGCGCATTCTGCTGGCGCTTATGTCACCATGGAAGCCTTCGTGCAGGCGGAAAAAAAGGGCGAACTCTTCAAACGCGATTGGCGTATCGGCCAGGTCGCCTTCATCGGCGCGGACGTTTCTGCGGGAAGTCTGACCGAGACCAGCGACTGGAGTAATCCGATGTTCCGGCGCATCATGCGGCTGACAAATTACTCCTCGCCATACGATGCGGCTTTGGCGGTTTCCAATGCCAAGCGGCTTGGCACGGCGCCACGCACTGGCCGCGTCGGTTTACCTGAGGGCGCGTCTTCCAAGGCTGTGAATGTCAATTGTTCCGACTATTTCAGCGGGCTCAAGCCGCCTGCTGTCAGCGACGGATCAAGCTGGACGCATTCCTGGCATTTCGGCGATCGTGTTTTCGCGCGAGATCTGGCAATGACACTCGAGGGGGCGATTGATCGGCGTGCTTTGCCAACACGCAAGCTGATCAATGGCGAGCTATACCTGCAGGACAAGCCGCGGCCAGCATTCCAATCCGAATGGGATATCAAACAGACCGCTCAGTACGCGGATGCAAGAACCTCCTGAGCTTCAGGCACATGACTGCTTGCCGGGTTCGGTTTAGCGCAAGAGGAAGGAGCCCGGAGAGGCGATGACTAGGGTGAGGACCCCATCATCTTGTTGAAATGGTGTGAGGCGATCCGGATGAGAAACGAGGCGAAAAACGTAGGCGATACCGAAGTATCGGCGAGGCTTTTCAACGAAGTAGCTCGCCGGATCGACCACATTCGAAGAACGCGTGAACGGCTTCGATCTGCTGTGTCGAAGCACTTGAATGGGTCTGGAACCCATCCATGCGTGCTTCTCCTTGCATATCTTTGCCGGTCATCGCGCCATTTCAAAAATATGATGAGGTCCTCACCCTACGCTCTCCGGGCTCCTGATTTTCAATTTCAGAAGTAGCTCTGAAGCGGCGCGACTTCCAGCTGGCCCTTCTTCAGGGCCTCGATTGCTTCCGCGGCGGCCATGGCGCCAGCCATGGTGGTGTAATAGGGCACCTTCTGCATCAGGGCTGCACGACGAAGTGACTTGGAGTCGGAAATCGCCTTGTTGCTATCGGTCGTATTGATGACCAGTTGGACCTGACGGTTGCGGATCGCATCCTCGATATGCGGACGACCTTCCAGGACCTTGTTCACCTTCACGGCTTCAATGCCGTTCTCAGCGAGGAAGCGCTGCGTGCCGCCGGTTGCCAGAACCTTGAAGCCGATTTCGACCAGCAGTTTGATGGCAGGCAGGACGCGTGTCTTGTCGTCATCGCGGACCGAGACGAAGACGGAGCCTTCACGCGGGAGTTCCACGCCAGCACCCAGCTGGCTCTTGGCGAAAGCGAGCGGGAAGCTGCGGTCGAGGCCGATGACTTCGCCGGTCGAACGCATTTCCGGACCGAGCAGCGTATCGACACCCGGGAAGCGGGCAAACGGAAACACGGCTTCCTTGACGGCAATGTGCTTCAGGTTGCGCGGATCCGGCTTTGAACCGTAGGCGCCAATGGCCGCATCCAGCTTTTCACCGGCCATGATGCGGGCGGCGATCTTGGCGATCGGCGCGCCGATGGTCTTGGCGACGAAGGGCACGGTACGCGAGGCGCGTGGGTTGACTTCCAGAACGTAGATCGTGCCGTCCTTGATCGCGTACTGAACGTTCATCAGACCGCCGACATTCAGCGCCTTTGCAAGAGCGGTCGTCTGGCGCTCCAGTTCGTCCAGCAGTTCCGGCGAGAAGGAGCGCGATGGCAGCGAGCAGGCGCTGTCGCCGGAGTGAATACCGGCTTCCTCGATATGCTCCATGATGCCGGAGACGAATACGTTTTCACCGTCGCACAGCGCATCCACGTCTACTTCGATGGCGTTGGTCAGATAGCTGTCGAACAGCAGCGGGTTCTTGCCGAGAAGCGTGTTGATCTGGCCCGTCTTGTCGTTCGGATAGCGCTGCTTGATGTCTTCCGGCACCAGTTCCGGCACCGTGTCCAGAAGATAGGCCTGGAGCATGGTCTCGTTGTGGATGATCTGCATGGCGCGGCCACCCAGAACGTAGGACGGACGAACGACCAGCGGGAAGCCGATTTCGGACGCGACGAGACGCGCCTGTTCAACCGAATAGGCAATGCCGTTGTTCGGCTGGGCGAGATCCAGCTTCATCAGGAGCTTTTGGAAGCGGTCGCGATCTTCCGCAAGGTCGATCATGTCCGGCGCTGTACCCAGGATCGGGATGCCGTTCTTTTCAAGAGCTTCGGCCAGCTTCAGCGGTGTCTGGCCACCAAACTGCACGATGACGCCGACGACCTCACCCTTTTCCTGCTCTGCACGAAGAATCTCGATCACGTCTTCGGCTGTCAGCGGCTCGAAGTAAAGGCGATCGGAGGTATCGTAGTCAGTGGAAACGGTTTCCGGGTTGCAGTTGATCATGATGGCTTCGAAGCCTGCATCCTTCAGCGCGAAGGCCGCATGGCAGCAGCAGTAATCGAACTCGATGCCCTGGCCGATACGGTTTGGACCGCCGCCGAGGATCACGACCTTCTTGGCGTCGGATATTTCAGCTTCCGAGCGGGCGACGCCGACGAACGGTGTCTCGTAGGTCGAATACATGTAGGCGGTCGGCGAAGCAAATTCGGCAGCGCACGTATCGATGCGCTTGAAGACCGGACGTACGTTCAGGCTATTGCGCAGGACCGCGACATCCTTCGGCTTGGTCGATGTGAGCGAGGCGAGGCGGGCATCGGAGAAGCCCATGGCCTTCAGCATGCGCAGGTTGTCAGCGTCCTGCGGCAGGCCGTGTTCACGCACGCGCGCTTCCATGTCCACAATAGCCTTGAACTGTGCGATGAACCACGGGTCGATCTTGCAGCCTTCGTGAACTTCCGCTTCAGACATGCCGAGACGAAGCGCCTGAACCACCATGCGCAGGCGGTCCGGCGTCGGGGTACCGATGGCGGCGCGGATGGCGTTCTTGTCATCACCCTGGCCCAGGCCCGGAATTTCAATTTCGTCGAGGCCCGTCAGGCCGGTTTCAAGGCCGCGCAGGGCCTTCTGCAGAGATTCGGCAAAGGTGCGGCCAATGGCCATGACTTCACCGACCGACTTCATGGCGGTGGTGAGCGTCGGTTCTGCACCCGGGAACTTCTCGAAAGCAAAGCGCGGGATCTTGGTGACGACGTAGTCGATGGATGGTTCGAAGGAGGCGGGTGTGGCGCCACCGGTGATATCGTTCTCCAGCTCATCCAGCGTGTAGCCGATGGCGAGCTTGGCCGCGACCTTGGCAATCGGGAAGCCGGTTGCCTTGGAAGCGAGCGCGGAGGAGCGAGACACGCGCGGGTTCATTTCGATGACGACCAGGCGGCCATCCTTGGGGTTCACGGCGAACTGAACGTTCGAGCCGCCGGTTTCCACGCCGATTTCGCGCAGTACCGCGATCGATGCGTTACGCATGATCTGGTATTCCTTGTCCGTCAGGGTCAGCGCCGGTGCGACAGTGATAGAGTCACCCGTGTGAACGCCCATCGGATCAATGTTTTCGATGGAGCAGATGATGATGCAGTTATCCGCTCGGTCGCGGATGACTTCCATCTCATATTCCTTCCAGCCGAGAACCGATTCCTCGATCAGCACTTCCGTGGTCGGAGAGGCGTCCAGACCGGAATTGATGATCTCGAAGAATTCAGAGCGATTGTACGCAATGCCACCGCCGGTGCCGCCCATGGTGAAGGAGGGACGGATGATGGCAGGCAGGCCCACGACATCCAGCGCCTGGGCGGCGATAGCCATGGCATGGCTCATGTAGCGCTGCTTGCGGTCCGTCTCGCCAAGGTTCCACTTGTTTTCCAGTTCGTCCAGCGCCTTGTCCAGCGCATCACCGGACAGTGTTTCGCGCAGCTTGGTACGCTCTGCCTCGTGCTTCTTGCGGTCGGCATCCTTGATTTCTGTCGCGTTCGCCAGCATGGAGCGGGGCGTTTCCAGCCCGATCTTCGCCATCGCCTCACGGAAGAGAGCGCGGTCTTCGGCCTTGTCGATGGCCTCCGGCTTCGCGCCGATCATTTCGACATTATAGCGATCCAGAACACCCATTCGCTTCAGGGAAAGTGCGGTGTTGAGCGCGGTTTGTCCGCCCATTGTCGGCAGCAGCGCGTCGGGACGTTCCTTGGCGATGATCTTGGCTACAACTTCCGGCGTGATGGGCTCGACATAAGTCGCGTCCGCCAAGCCCGGATCGGTCATGATCGTTGCCGGGTTGGAGTTGACCAGAATGACCCGGTAGCCTTCTTCCTTCAGCGCCTTGCAGGCCTGAGTGCCTGAATAGTCGAACTCGCAGGCCTGACCGATGACAATCGGTCCTGCTCCGATGATGAGGATTGACTTAATATCTTGGCGCTTCGGCATGGGCTCAATTCCATAAACATGTTGCGCGAAAAACCGGCCAGGGTGAGGCTTCACCGGCCGGGCGCAATGGATGGGTCTTTTCAGGCTAGAAGCGGCTTATAGGGAAATGTTCGCGCGGAAGGAACCCCCAAAATTTAGTTTCCGCAGTTGTCTCTACTGGCAAGGAGCAGGTTCTCCACCACATTGTCCGTTTATTTACTGGCGTGGGCTTATCTGGGTAAACGAAGATAACAAATGCCGAGGCGCCACGAGAGTGAACAAGCCGCGTTTTCTGCTCATTTCGCTCGTTCTCGTTTCTCATGTGCTGGTGTTCGGCCTCGCCCGGCTCCTGTCGATGAAGATCGATTTTGAACCACTGCTAAATCTTTATGGCCTGATCATCGTCGTCTTTGGCTCCGGCATCCTCTATGCCAGCCTGCGGAACATGCCCCCGCTGCGGATGGCGCTGGAATGTGTTGCATATGGCTTCATCCTGACGGTTCCGGCGGCTATCGCGACCTATCTCGCCATAAAGGTCAATATGCCCTTGGCGGACGAAGCCCTTGTGCGAATGGATGCGGCGCTGCATTTCGACTGGCATGCCTTCATCCGGTTCATCGATGAACGCAGGCTGTTGGCGATGAGCCTTGCCGCAGCCTATTTCAGCTTCAGCTTTCAGTTGTTGGGTATTCCGCTGCTGCTGGTGATGTTTGGAAGAGGTCCGCGCGCCTATGCAATGGTTGCCAGCTATGGCCTGATCTGCTTCGTGGCGAGCTTGATCTCCATCTGGTATCCGGCTCTCGGCACCTACGTGGTCTATGGCGTATCACAGGAGCAGCTTTCCCACATCAATGCCGAATTCGGTTTTTACTTCCTCCAGCAGTTCAATGCGGTGAGAAGTGATCCCGATTTCGTGTTTTCGATCAATCGGCTGGCCGGTATCCTGACATTTCCTTCCGTGCATGCCGCGGTTGCAGCGCTCTGTGCCTGGGCCATGTGGGATGTTAAGTGGCTGCGGTATCCTTTCGCTGTCTGGAACAGCATGATGGCGATATCCGCGGTTTCCCATGCCAATCACTATCTCGTCGATGTGATTGCGGGCGTTGGCGTGGCCGGGCTCGTGATAGCTGTCGTCAGCATGATCTGTGGCAGCCAACTCACGCGCGCCCACACTCGATCTATCTTTAAGGGTCCGTTGCCGGTCTCCAGCATCCACTGATGAGGACGGTTGCAAAACTTCCGGCTAAGTTGTGTGAAGTTGGGTAAAATTCTCAGCCAGCAAGAAATTTTAAATTATGGGTTGTCATGGTGGGCCAAATTCGGAGGCCTTTTCAACCATGAATACACTAATTTTCTCATCTAAGGAGTTTGGCCAGGGCGTCCTTCGTTCATTGGCAGACTGCCTTCTCCGTGATGCGCCCCTTCATGCCGCCATCCTGTGCTATTGTCTTCTTGCCCTCACAGGCACGGTTATTCTGGAGCACGGTAATATTCTGTCGCTGCTTCAATATCTTGAGCGAGCTCCCCAGATATTCCTCCTTTTCATGTCCAGTGTCCTGTTAGCAACAGAACTGATTCCGGTCATTATGCGGGCGGGTCGCCGACGCAAACTGGCCTACATGCGGATGCTTTCGCATGACCGTATCGCCCGCTTCCTGGCAGGTCTGATTCTGCTCATCTCGATCTCAATCTTTCTCGGCGCATTCACCTGGTTCAAGACGCTTTTACCTGCCTTGAACGGTGGCTTCCCGCATGATCCACTTCTGGCAGATCTGGATCGCTGGCTTCATGGTGGAACGGATCCGTGGAGACTACTCTGGTCGCTGCCATTTGCATCCGAGGCGTTACCCGTCATCGGGCATGGGTACAGCGTCCTGTGGTACCTGCTGTGCTTCGGTGGGCTGTTCTTCGTGGTGACCTCCCCGAAGGCGGATCATCTGCGCGGGCGCTACATCGCGTCCTTTCTCTTTTGCTGGATCTTTCTTGGAAACATTGTTGCAGGAAGCTTGATGTCTGCTGGACCTGCCTTTTATGGCGCCGTGACTCAGGATGTTGAACGGTTCCGCCCGCTGCTTCTCGCACTGTCACAGGATCAATCCCCGTTTTCAGCCTCGATATTCCAGTCTTACCTCTGGTTTCTGCATGAGAAGGGATTGAGCGGTTTCGGTAGCGGAATATCCGCCTTCCCAAGCATCCATGTGGGACTCATCGTCATGAATGCACTCTTCGTCTGGGAGCATTCCAGACGGTGGGGGGCGGTAGCATTCGCTGCCTGCCTTCTCACAATGGCAAGTTCGGTCTACCTCGGTTGGCACTACGCTCTGGATGGCTATGTTGCCGCGGGGGTCATGGTGCTGGCGCATCTGATGTTGAAGCGGATGCCGCGTCTTCAGGGCCAGAGCATGCCAGCTATCAGGTGGCCTGCGCTCATCAAGAGCTGATTTACAAGAGTGTCGCTAATCTCAGTGCACCAAGCTCGTCCAGAGCATGAGGTTTTGCTACTCGTCGCAATAGACGTTAAATGCTGAAACAGAGCGGGGCGGGGCGTTCCCGCTCTCGTGTCATGGAACGATGGTTGAGATTCGCCATTATCGTGCACGCGGAATGCAGCAACGGCAGAGGGTGCAGCGATGGAATGGCGTGGCAGACGGCAATCGGACAATATCGAAGATCGCCGTGCGGATGGCGGCGGCGGTTTCCGTTCCGGTCCGGGCTTTCGGATTCCAATCGGTGGCGGCGGTCGCGGCGGTGGCATCGGGATCGGCGGGCTGATCTTCATCGTGATCGTCTGCTTCATTCTCGGCATCAATCCGCTCACGCTTCTATCTGGCGGCGATATCGATCTTGGCGGTGGTTCATCCGGTCAGCAGCAGGTTCAGCGCGCCCCGCAGAACGATGAAATGAAAGCGTTCGTTTCGACTGTTCTGGCGGAAACCGAAGATACCTGGACGCAAATTTTCCAGCAGCGTGGTGGCCAGTATGAGGAGCCAAAGCTAGTCCTGTTTTCGGGGCGGGTAGATTCGGCTTGCGGGCTTGCATCCTCGGCCAGTGGCCCGTTCTATTGCCCCGGCGACCGAAAGGTTTACCTCGACACAGCGTTTTTCCAGCAGCTATCGGGCCAATTTGGCGCATCGGGCGATTTTGCCGAAGCCTATGTCATTGCTCATGAAGTGGGTCATCACGTCCAGAACCTGATCGGTGTCCTCCCCAAATTCAACCAGATGCGCAAGTCCATGAGCGAGGCGGATGCCAACCGCATGTCTGTGCGCGTGGAACTTCAGGCTGATTGCTTTGCGGGCGTCTGGGGCAAGTACACCGACCAGAAGGGTATTCTGGAAACGGGCGATCTTGAGGAGGCGCTCAACGCCGCGCAGAAGATCGGGGACGACACCTTGCAGCGCCGCTCGCAGGGTTATGTTGTTCCGGACAGCTTCAACCACGGAACTTCGGCGCAGCGAGTCAAATGGTTCCGCAAGGGCTTTACGAGCGGCAACATGCAGGCCTGCGATACGTTCACGCCGAGCTACCAGCAGCTATGAAGGTTGACTGTCAGAAAATTTGAGACGGATCTTTGCCTCATTGGGTCTACTGACGGGGAGTTCTTCGCCAGCCTTCGTCACAGCCACAAGTCTTCCGTTTGCGCGTTTCAGGTGGGCGATATGGTCGTCTGCCACCCAATGCGAGCGGTGAATGCGCTGGCCCGAAACCGGCGCGGTTTCGTTCAGCGCGTCGCTGAAGCGAAGCAGGACCAGTTCCTTGCCGCGTGATGTTACCACCTCAGTGTAGTGGTCCTGCACAGCGAGCCTCAGCAACCTGCCACGGTGTTGGGGTTTCAGCCGCGACAGGATTGGCGGATCGGCAAGTTCCTCTGCACTGGATTGCGACGACGGCTCCGGCTGAGAGACAGCGGGCGGTTTGCTCTCGTGCCGCCAATCCATCGGCTCATCCGCTTGCCTCTCAGATGCTGGCGGGCTCATCGTCAGATAGGTCAGGGCGCAGAGCAGGGGGCTGAGCAGGAGCGAAATCTTGATCTGTTCGAACGTGCTCCCGACAGACATGGACTGCCCCGTAAACCCCGCCTGCAAAACTTCCACCGCAAGGCCAATGGGCAAGGCTGCGATGATCGCGCCGATCATCATGATGGGGAGTCGATGTCTGCCGCCACGACTCAAGACCGCGAGTGCCAGTACGATGACGAAGCTTGCGATGGAAAAAGCTATTACCTGCAGGAAAAGCCAGAAGGCGAGGCGGCGAAGGAAGGGCATCGATGCGCCGGTGCCGAACGGCCCGACAACCGTGAACACGATACTGACAATCACGATCGTCGCCCAGAATCGCGACGAGCCGAAAAACCTCTGCAATTCGCGAAGCGTGAATTGCAAATAGACGCTTCTCACGAACTTTACCCTCACATTGACGCCAATCCGGTTGGCTGCACCCAGGTTTTCGCCAATCTCGGGGACGAATTCAACCGGAGAACCCGCCGTCATGATGCTTGCCCCTCTTCTTGAAGCGCCTCTCGCCGTCCAAATCCACGTTGCCGCTGTTTTGCCCGCCGCGGTGCTTGGTGCTTTCCTTCTCATCTGGAAGGGACGAGGAACTTCGCTTCACAGGCTGTTCGGCAAGATCTGGCTGTTTCTGATGCTCGCTACGGCGGGCTCCAGTTTCTTTATCCATAGCCTTGATATGATCTGGGGCTTTTCTCCAATCCACCTGTTATCGATCATGGTGATTGTCAGCAGCTGGCGCGTTTACCGGACTGCGCGTGCGGGAAACATCCGCGCGCATACCGCTACCGTTCGTCAGCTTTATTTCTGGGGCATCGTCGTGGCCGGCGGGTTCACGCTCGTTCCTCATCGAATGATGCATGCTGTCGTCGTCCGGGATAGTTCGTCCACGCAATTGGCCTTGCTGATCTTCGTGGTCGCTGTTCCCTTGCTGGCTTTCTACCTACAACAGAATCGGAAAATTCGAGCTGTTGCGGCTGTCGATCCGATCCGGGCAACCCATCACTCCAGTTGATGGCTCCATTCAATTCTTCTGCTTTATTAGGCAAAAGGGTTGCTACTCTGGAGGGCGTGATCTAAGTCCGTTCATGGCCGACTGCCCATTTTTCGTGCAGCGGCCTTTTTTCGTTTCCGGAGCATGGTCATGTCCACCGTTCTTGCGTCAGCGCAGTCCTCATCGATGTCTGATAACTCGTGGGGCTCCCATGTAAAGTCGACCATCGGGCTTGGCGTTCCGTTTGTCGGCGCGCAACTGGCGCAGATGGCGATCAATACGACGGATGTGGTGATGGTCGGCTGGCTGGGGACGACCGAACTGGCGGCCGTGGTGCTTGCCAGCCAGATGTTCTTCGTTGTCTTTATTTTCGGCAGCGGTTTTTCCAATGCTGTGATTCCGCTTGTAGCGCAGGCTGTCGGGCGAGGGGACCAGAAGCAGGCGCGCCGTTCGGTGCGAATGGGAATGTGGGTGGTGATAGCCTATGGCATCGTCACGGCGCCGATCCTGTTCTTCTCCAAGGAGATTCTGCTGACTCTGGGGCAGGCGCCTGACGTTGCTGAATTGGCGCAATCCTATCTTCGCATTCTCCAGTGGGGCATGTTTCCGGCGCTGCTGGTGATGGTGCTGCGCTCCTTTGCCAGTGCCTTGCAGCGCGCGGGTATCGTGCTTTACGTCACGCTTGGCATGTTCGCCTTCAATGCGGTAGTCGATTACGGCCTCATCTTCGGCAATCTCGGCATGCCGAAGCTCGGGCTCAATGGTGCCGCGATTGCCTCGCTGAGCGCCAACCTTTTGGGGTTTGCGTTGCTGGTGGCCTATATCCAGAGCCGCGAGGAAATGCGTGCCTACGAGATTTTCGTGCGCTTCTGGCGTCCGGACTGGAGTGCCTTTCGGGAGATCTTTGCGGTGGGTTTGCCCATTGGCTTCACCATTCTTGCTGAGGCGGGCCTCTTCACGGCTGCATCGCTGCTGATGGGTATGCTTGGAAAGCTGGAACTGGCGGCGCACGGCATTGCCCTGCAACTGGCGTCAATCGCCTTCATGGTGCCGCTTGGACTGGCGCAAGTTGCCACTGTGCGTGTGGGTCTTGCCTATGGTCGCGGAGACCATCTTGGCGTCAAGCGCGCGGCGGTGGCTGTGCTGGTGGTGGGCCTGGGCTTTTCTATCGTTGGAAGTACGCTGTTTGCGGTGGCTCCGGCTTCCCTTGGCCGGCTGTTCCTGGATACGAGCCTGCCGGATGCCCAGCGCGTGTTGGAGCTTGCGGTGCCGCTCATCATGCTGGCAGGCGCATTTCAGTTGTTCGATGGGCTGCAGGCAGTTGCTGCGGGGCTTCTGCGCGGCTTGAAGGATACGCAGGTGCCGATGGTGCTCGCGCTGATCGCCTATTGGCCCATCGGTTTCGTATTTGCCTGGGTCTTTGCTTTCCCTCTGGAATGGCGCGGGCCGGGCGTCTGGATCGGGTTTGTGACTGGTCTTACAGCAGCAGCCGTCATGCTGTGCGTGCGTTTCTGGCTTCTTGTCAGGGAACGGGGCTGAAAGGCTTTGTCTTACGCAAATGGCCCGCACGAAGCGGGCCATTTTTTTATTCCAAGACGTCTGATGTGGATCAGCGCTCGGCCAGTGCAGCCTCACCCTTGCGCTCACGCACCAGGTTGATGAAGCGGCGGAACAGGTAGTGGCTGTCCTGCGGGCCGGGCGATGCTTCCGGGTGATGCTGGACCGAGAAGACGGGCTTGCCTGCGAGGCGCAGACCGCAATTGCTGCCATCGAACAGCGAAATGTGAGTCTCTTCCACACCTTCCGGCAGCGACTTCGAGTCGATTGCGAAGCCGTGGTTCATGGAAACGATCTCGACCTTGCCGGTGGTGTGATCCTTGACCGGATGGTTGGCGCCATGGTGCCCCTGATGCATTTTCTCGGTCTTCGCGCCAAGCGCCAGACCCAGCATCTGGTGGCCAAGGCAAATGCCGAATGTCGGTGTTTCCGTCTTGATGATCTGCTGGATGACCGGCACCGCATACTTGCCAGTTGCCGCCGGATCGCCCGGACCGTTTGACAGGAATACGCCATCCGGGTTCAGCGCCATGATGTCTTCAGCAGACGTGTTGGCAGGAACGACGGTTACCTTGCAATCCAAGCCGGTGAAGAGGCGCAGAATGTTGCGCTTCACACCATAGTCGACGCAGACGATGTGATACTTCGCGTCGTCTGCCTTGAGGTTGTCATAGCCTTCATTCCAGACCCATGGCTTTTCGGTCCAGTGCGAAGACTGACCTGATGTGGCTTCCTTGGCGAGGTCGAGATCCACCAGACCGCTCCACGCGCGGGCTTCCGCCTTCAGCGCTTCGATGTCGAACACGCCGTTCGGGTCGTGGGCGATAACCGCGTTCGGTGCGCCATGCTCGCGGATCCAGGCAGTCAGCGCACGGGTGTCGATACCCGAAAGGCCGATGATGCCGCGGCTTGCCAGCCAGTCGTTCAGGTGCTTCGCCGCACGGTAGTTCGATGGCTCGGTGATATCCGCCTTGAAGATGGTACCCACTGCGCCGCGGCGTGCTGCTGGCGTCAGGTCTTCCACGTCTTCGTCGTTGGTGCCGATATTGCCGATGTGCGGAAAGGTGAAGGTGACGATCTGTCCGAGATAGGACGGGTCTGTCAGGATTTCCTGATAGCCGGTGAGCGCAGTGTTGAAGCAGACTTCTGCCGTCACCTTGCCCGTGGCGCCAATACCGACGCCTTCGATTACCGTACCATCCGCGAGGACAAGGACGGCCGTTGGCTTGCGAGAGGTCCAGGGTGCAGTGTTGGTCATAACAGTTTGTCTCCGCCCGTTGCCCGGCCACTCAGCGCGGCAGAGCCATAGGGCCATCTATGGTCGCGAAAAATGGCGCGCGGAAGGTCGCGCCTGGCTTTGGATACAATTCTCGTGCAGGTGCGGGAAAATAGTGAAAGTGTTTGCGATGGTCAATCCGAGTTCTCAAGGTAATCTGTCATTTGAACAGGGTAGATGCAAGTATTCCAACCTCCGAATTGATCCGCATCGCCGGGTGGTTTAAGAGATCGCCCACCAAAGGCGTCGTGCTTCAGCAAAACGAAATGCGCGGACGCCTTTACAAGGAGATAAGAAGAAGATGATGCGCGACACACTTTCCAATGCGATGAAGGAAGCCTTGAAGGCCAAGGACAGTCGCCGCCTTTCCACCGTCCGCCTGATCCAGACCGCAGTCAAGGATCGCGACATCGCCCATCGTGGCGTAGGCAAGGACCCGGTAACTGACGATGAGATCTTGCAGATCCTGCAGAAGATGATCAAGCAGCGCGAAGAATCGGCCAAGATCTATGACGAGGGCGGTCGCGCCGAACTTGCTGCGCAGGAGCGTGAGGAAATCGAAATCATTCGTTCCTTCATGCCCGAACAGATGTCTGACGAGGCCGTGCGCGCTGCCTGCGAGGCGGTGATTGCAGAGATTGGGGCTCAGGGTCTGCGTGACATGGGCAAGGTTATCGGTGTCCTGAAAGAGCGCTATGCCGGACAGATGGATTTTGCAAAGGCATCCGGGCTGGTCAAAGAACTTTTGAAGTAAGCCCTTTCTACCTTCAGAACCGCGAAAAGGCTGGGTCCGGGGACAAGGATCCAGCCTTTTCGTTTGGAGGTCGTTCTATGAAGGCCAAGCGAGGCAGGGCTTAGGGATGGCCCTGCCTCTCTACGCCTGGACATTCGCAACCGCCCCAGGGAAGAGCGGTTGCTGAAGGCGCGAGCGGGGGGCTGCATCTGCGCCTTTACTGTCAGCCTTCCCGATGGAGAGTGGGACGTCGAGAAGGCATGAGTAGAAAACGCCTGCAGCCGCCAACAATCAAATTACAAAATTATAATTTTTGCTCCGCAGCATGCGCCTTAGTTTGGTCACAAGCCGGGCGAGAAGTGAGAGGTTATCTTGTTTGGAGCTGTGGATAGTGGGGGCTGCTGTCGATGATGATGGCGCATTGGCCGGGCACGTACTACATGGTTGAATAAGCTTGAGGGTCCAATGCGCTTTTCCAACACTTTCCTAGACGAGATACGCGACCGGGTGCCGATCTCGACGGTGATTGCGCGCCGCGTCACGTGGGATCGCAAGAAGACCAATGTCTCTCGTGGTGATTTCTGGGCCTGCTGCCCATTTCATGGTGAAAAGAGCCCGAGCTTCCACTGCGAGGATCGCAAGGGGCGCTATCACTGTTTCGGTTGCGGTGTTTCCGGCGACCATTTCCGGTTTCTGCAGGAAATCGAGGGCATGAGCTTCGTCGAATCGGTGCAGACCATCGCCGATCTGGCTGGAATCGCCATGCCGCAGCCGGATGTGCAGGCGGAAAAGCGTGAGAAGGAGCGCGCCACCCTCATCGATGTCATGGAAATGGCAACCCGCTTTTTCCAGGATCAGCTTCAAAGCGCGGTGGGAGCCAAGGCTAGGGCCTATCTGCGCGACCGTGGCCTGAGTGCGAAGACCATAGATACGTTCCGACTTGGCTATGCTCCCGACAGCCGCAACGCGCTGAAGGAGCATCTGGCGAGCAAAGGCATTCCGAAGGAGCAGATCGAGGCTTGCGGCCTGGTTGTTCATGGCGAGGGTATCGCCGTTTCCTACGACCGGTTCCGCGACCGCGTCATGTTTCCCATTCTTTCGTCCCGCGAAAAGGTGATCGCCTTCGGCGGGCGGGCCATGTCGCCGGATGCGCCTGCGAAATATCTGAACTCCAATGAGACCGAGCTCTTCCACAAGGGCAATGTGCTCTACAACTTCACGCGGGCCCGCAGAGCGTCGCAGATCGGTGCCCGCGGGCAGGCGGAGCAGGGAACGATCATCGCTGTCGAAGGCTATATGGATGTCATCGCGCTGCATCAGGCAGGCGTTGAAAATGCCGTGGCTCCTCTTGGCACCGCGCTGACGGAAAACCAGCTCGAGCTGCTCTGGCGCATGACATCGGAGCCTGTTCTCTGCTTCGATGGCGACGGTGCCGGTGTCCGCGCTGCTCATCGCGCCGCCGATCTGGCGCTTCCGCACTTGAAACCCGGCCGCTCGGTGCGTTTTGCGCTTCTGCCCGATGGCAAGGATCCCGATGATCTCGTGCGTCACGAGGGGCGGGAGCCGTTCGACCGCGTCATGGCACAGGCCAAGCCGCTTTCGGAGATGATCTGGTCGCGCGAGACGGCGGGTGGCGGTTTCGAGACACCGGAAAAGAAGGCCGAGCTCGAGGCACGCCTGAAGCAGATCGTCTCGGTGATTGCAGACGAAAGCGTGCGCCGTCTTTACCAGCAGGATGTTCGCGAGCGGCTGAATGCACTTTTTCGCCCCCAATATGGCGCTGGGCAAGGGTTTGGAGGACAGGCCTTTGGCGGGCAGGCGCAACGGGGGCAGGGCCGACGGCCAGGTGGTGGTGCTGCCGGAGGCTTCGGCAACAAGGGGCAGGCGGCAGGTTCGAGCCGCAGCATGAGCGTATCGGATCGTTTGGCGCGCACGGGTGTCGTTCGCGGGTATCAGGAGCTTCCGGCACTGCGCGAGGTTGTCCTGGCGATCACCATTGTCAACCACCCGCAATTGCTGCTGGAGGAATATGACGAGATCGCCGCCATCGACTTCGAGAATCGCGATCTCCAGCGTTTCTGGTCGGCCATGCTGCCGGTTGCGGCGACGGCTGGTCCGCATCTGTCGCGGGACTACCTTCTGGAAAAACTGGGCGCCCAGGGTTTCGAGCAACTGGTGGCGGCGCTGGATCAGCAGGTGCGCAATGCGCGCCTCTGGATTGCAACCGAACAGGCTGCCATTGAAGATGCGCGCGAAGGATATCGGCAGGCGCTTTCGCTGCACAAACGGACCAAGGCTCTGCGTTTCGAAAAGATGGGGCTGGAGCGGGAAATTGCGATCGCAACGGAAGCCGGTGATGAAAACAATATCGAGCCTTTGTTGCGGGCGCTCTCGGAAGTTCAGCTCGAGATTACGCGCATGGAAAATCAGGAAGCCATTATCGACGGATTCGGGGTCATGTCAGGCCGCGTGAAAGGTGCAGCGGTCAGCCATGGAAATTGAGGCCTGATCGGTTCTTGGTACGTTCGGGCATCTTGCCATACGGAAAATCATCACCACTTAAGCGACAACCGTGATGTGGTGTGAGGAAGCACGGTGGTTAGGCATTTTTCCACTTTAATCACTGTGTTGGCCCTTTAAAGGCTTGACGGGAGGGAAATTTGTGGGAATCACCGTCCTAGACATTCATAGGCGGAGTGAAGCACACCGACACACGAGCATGGTCCTTCGCCCTCGCGATAACCAGCTTTTGTTTTGTGGCTCAATTCCGCCTTGGTTAATCGGGAATTAATTGTCCACCCGGTACGTGTTCTGGTGCGATTCGCGACGCTGTCTTGACGGTGTTGTGGCGGCTTAGCTGAAGCGCTGCGAATGACGTCCAAGGAAAGACGAAATACATGGCAACAAAAGTCAAAGAAAACGAAGAAGCTGAAAACGAACGCGACGGCGCAAGCGACGGTCCGCTTCTCGACCTTTCGGATGACGCGGTCAAGAAAATGATCAAGCTCGCGAAGAAGCGCGGCTATGTGACCATGGACGAGCTGAACGCGGTGCTTCCTTCGGAAGAAGTGACCTCTGAGCAGATCGAAGACACGATGGCGATGCTTTCCGACATGGGCATCAACGTTGTGGAAGACGATGACGCCGAGGAAAAGGAAGCCGAGGAAGACAGCAGCGACGATGAGGCCGAAAGCGAAGGTGGCGAACTGACCACCACGACCGGCACGGCTGTTGCTGCGACCAAGAAGCGCGAGCCGACAGACCGTACCGATGATCCGGTGCGCATGTATCTGCGTGAAATGGGGTCTGTCGAGCTTCTGTCGCGCGAGGGCGAAATTGCCATCGCCAAGCGCATCGAGGCCGGCCGCGAAACCATGATCGCGGGTCTGTGCGAAAGCCCGCTGACCTTCCAGGCGCTCATCATCTGGCGTGACGAGCTGAACGAAGGCACGACGCTGCTTCGCGAAATCATCGATCTTGAAACCACCTATTCCGGTCCGGAAGCCAAGGCTGCGCCGCAGTTCCAGAGCCCGGAAAAGATCGAGGCCGACCGCAAGGCTGCCGAGGAAAAGGAAAAGACGCGCCGGTCGCGTTCTCCGGCCAATGACGACGACATCACCAATGTCGGCGGCGATATGCCCATGCCGGAAGAAGAGGAAGAGGACGATGATGAATCGAGCCTTTCCCTTGCCGCCATGGAAGCGGAACTTCGCCCGCAGGTCATGGAAACGCTCGACCTGATTGCCGATACCTACAAGAAGCTGCGCAAGCTGCAGGACCAGCAGGTGGAAGCCCGCCTGTCCTGCACGGGCACGCTTTCGTCCGGCCAGGAGCGTCGCTACAAGGAACTGAAGGATCAACTGATCACGGCGGTCAAGTCGCTGTCGCTCAACCAGAACCGTATCGATAGCCTTGTCGAGCAGCTTTACGACATCAACAAGCGCCTCGTTCAGAACGAAGGTCGCCTGCTGCGTCTTGCAGAGTCCTATGGCGTGAAGCGCGAGAGCTTCCTCGAGCAGTATCAGGGTGCCGAGCTGGATCCGCACTGGATGAAGTCCATCGCCAACCTCGCTGCGCGCGGCTGGAAGGAATTCGCCAAGTCGGAAAACCAGACGATCCGCGACATCCGTCAGGAAATCCAGAATCTGGCGACGGAAACCGGTATTTCGGTCACGGAATTCCGCCGTATCGTGCATATGGTGCAGAAGGGCGAGCGCGAGGCGCGCATTGCCAAGAAGGAAATGGTCGAGGCAAACCTGCGTCTCGTCATCTCCATCGCCAAGAAGTATACAAACCGTGGCTTGCAGTTCCTGGATCTTATTCAGGAAGGCAATATCGGCTTGATGAAGGCGGTCGACAAGTTCGAATATCGTCGTGGCTACAAGTTCTCCACCTATGCAACCTGGTGGATTCGTCAGGCCATTACGCGTTCGATTGCCGACCAGGCACGCACGATCCGTATTCCGGTTCACATGATCGAAACGATCAACAAGATCGTTCGTACCTCGCGCCAGATGCTGCACGAAATCGGTCGCGAGCCGACACCGGAAGAGCTGGCAGAAAAGCTGGCCATGCCGCTGGAGAAGGTGCGCAAGGTTCTGAAGATCGCCAAGGAGCCGATCTCTCTCGAAACCCCCGTGGGCGACGAAGAAGATAGCCACCTCGGAGACTTCATCGAGGACAAGAACGCGCTTCTGCCGATCGATGCTGCCATTCAGGCAAACCTGCGCGAGACCACGACACGCGTTCTGGCGTCGCTGACGCCGCGTGAAGAGCGTGTTCTGCGCATGCGCTTTGGCATCGGTATGAACACGGACCATACGCTGGAAGAAGTCGGACAGCAGTTCTCGGTTACACGCGAGCGTATCCGCCAGATCGAGGCGAAGGCCCTTCGCAAGCTGAAGCACCCCAGCCGCTCGCGCAAACTGCGCAGCTTCCTGGATAGCTAAACCGATCTTGTCTTAAAGATTACGACCCGGCGGAACCGACCTTCCGCCGGGTTTTTTGTTGGTGCACTCGCTTTTGATGCGCTAGGCTCTCGATTGTCTACGCCTATCCGCCTACATGTGGATGCATGCAGGATGAACCTGACCATCAGTCGCCAATTCAAGAGGCCTCTCCAAAACCCGGTTACCCGCTGGGCGCCGTGGCGTCTGTTGCCATTCACGTCGTGGTTCTTGGGGTCATTCTGATCGGTCTGCCTCACTCCGATCCGCCGCAGCCGACGGAAGAGACAGTGTCAGTCGAGATCGTTCCGCCGCCTGAACCTGAGCCGGAAAAGCCGCCTGAGCAACCTCCGGCGCCGAAGGCGGAAGAACCGCCGCCACCGCCGCCACCTCCACCGCCACCGCAGGACAAGCCGGATCCCGAAAAGCCTGAGGCTGCCATGCAGACACCTGTGCTTCGACCTGCATTTCAGTTCGGCGAAAAGGATAGTGGTCCGGAAAAGGCCCTGGATGGTGATGGCGCCGAGGCAGCCAAGCCAGAGCCTGCGCCACCTGTGCCGCAGGAAACACAGGCTGAAGCCAAACCCGTTGAAGCGCCGCAGGAGCCTCCGCCGTCCGCGGATGCCCAGACCGCCGAACAGGTTGAGAAGCCCGCTGAAGCCCAGCCGGAGATCGCCTTGCCGGAAGTCGGCACACCGGCCAACGCGGGGCAGGGAGAGGCTCTTGCCTCTGTTGTTCCCCTGCCGATGGCAAAGCCTGAGAAACCCGCCGATACTGAACGCAAGCCACCGGCAGCTCAGACGAAGGCTACCCTGCGGGAGGCCAGGAAACTCTATTCCGCCTCTGCCAACGGCGAAATGGTGGCGATGATGGCAATGGCTGGTGTGCCGCGGGAGCAGCGCGCATCACAGCTGTGTGCCACGGAATTGCGTGAGCAGTTGAAACACAGCAAAGAACGGTTCGACCCGGAATACCTGCCGAATATCCGTCTCCAGTCCGGCAATGTGATGCAGGTCGATCTCGCAGCTTTTCGTGCGTCCGGCGTCTGGTACGATATTCACTATCGATGCGAAGTGGATGGCGATGCAACGCGCGTGACGAGCTTCCAGTTCGCCGTGGGGGAGAAGGTGCCTCGCAGCCAATGGGCGGCACGCCGCTTCCCGGTTCATTGAGAAAGGCGCAAGCATGCCGCAGACGACGCTGAGGATCCCCACGCGGGGCCAGGGGCTTTACGAGTTTACCGAGAAGGCGAGCGCCTTTGTGCAGCAGGCCGGCACAATGGAAGGCCTGTTGACGGTTTTTGTCCGGCATACGTCCTGTTCGCTGATCATTCAGGAGAATGCCGACCCAGACGTCCAGACTGATTTGAAGCATTTCTTTCAACGGCTGGTTCCACCGAGCGACGACGCCTCGATGCGCTGGATGATCCATACGACTGAAGGGCCGGACGATATGCCAGCACATGTGAAATCTGCGCTGACGCAAGTATCGATCGGAATCCCAGTCATGGCTGGTCGTCTGGTCCTTGGCACATGGCAGGGGATCTACCTCTTCGAACACCGTGACAGGCCTCATCAACGCGAGGTGGTCTTGCATGTGTCTTCATGAGCAGATGAATGCTTTCTGAATGCGAAATTCGGAACCTGTTCAGAAGTTTGGTGCTATTTCTCCACCATCGCCGTAGAGGCCAAGAATTAGCCGGAGACCCCGCCCATGAAAATGATCATCACCAAGACCGTTCTTGCTGCAGCCGTGATGGCAACGGCAACCTTGGCACCGCTTGCCAGTGCGTCAGCCTCTGACGATCTACGGATCCAGGTCCAGTTCTTCGATGGTCGTCGTGATGAGGGACCGCGCTGGGACCGTGGCCCGGATCGTGATTGGGGGCGTGATCGTGGCCGTGACTGGGGCCGCGATCGTGATCGCGACCGGGGCTGTGCTTCCTGGATGGCTGAGGAAAAGGCATCCCGCATGGGCCTTCGCCGCGCGCATGTGGTTGATGTCAATCGTCGTGTCGTTGTCGTCAACGGCTATGATCGCGGTGGTCCGAACCGCATCATTTTCGCCAACGAGCGTGGTTGCCCGGTCGTGAGCCGCTGAACAACGGGCTTGTTTTGATCTGTTCTTGCCGTCGATAGCGAGGGCTCCGGCCCTATGTCGACGGCATTGCGCCTGTCGCGATAAGGTGGATCAGAAGCCGGTCTGTTGGGACAAGTACAACAATATTAAGTAAGTCTATGAAGGTAGATCGAAAATTATTTCGATGTAGCCGCAATATTTGTATTTGCTTAGTTCAATCAATATATCAAAAAAGCGCCTAAACATGTTCCTTCAGGAAATCGACGAAGGCCCGCACTCGCGGAATGTTTTGGCGTCCTGGCAACATGAGTGCGGAAAGGGGTTTTGGATCCGGATCGTGTTGCCCCTCCAGAAGCTTGATCAAGCGACCGTCAGCCAGTGCGGGCTCGCCTAGAAAATCTCCTAACCTGATTATTCCAACACCAGCTATCGCCATTTTGAGCAATGTGTCTGCGCTATCCGATGAAACCGATCCGCTGACTGCCACTTTTTCTACGACCCCGTCGCTGATCATCGGCCACAAGGCTTGCCCTGCAAATCCTGTAAGCAGCAGGCAATTATGGTTCTTCAGATCGGCTGGAGTTCTCGGGAAGCCTCTGCGTTCGAGGTAGCCCGGACTTGCGGCGATGATCCTTTTCACGGTTCCCAGGCGCGCAACAACCAGATCGCTATCTTGTAAGGAACCGACTCGAATTGTGACGTCGATTTGCTCTTCCATCGGATCGATCCGCTGGTCCGAAACCGCCACATCAATCGTCACATCCGGAAATCGCAAGAGAAATTCGGGGAGTATGGGGGCCAGCTTGTAGTGCGCAAAAGCGGTTCCGCAGTTGACCCGCAGGTGGCCTTTGACCTGCCCGGCCTTTTGATAGATGTCCGCTGCCGCTGCGTCAGCCAAAATAGTCATCTGACGAGCGTAGCCTAAAAGAACATGGCCTTCTGGCGTGAACACCAGTCTTCGCGTGGAGCGGTGAACCAGCTTTACGCCCAGCCGAGTTTCAAGCCGCGTCATTACTCGGGACACAGCAGAGGGACTAATGCCTTCTTCGTCGGAAACGGCTGCGAAAGTTCCTAGTTCGAAAAGGCGAATAAAGAGACGCATTTCTAGTGTAAGCATCTTTGCTTTCTACATTCGTGACGCAGACGCCAAACAGAGTTGCCTCCGGAGCGATTTTCAAGAGTTTCTATCTATACTAAGAGTTGCGCTCATCAATAAAAGCAAAAAGTCGGAACATCGAGGACGGAAACCTCCGAGGGTTTACCGTGAGCGTCCTATAATATTGTTATCAGAATTTTTATTATAATAAAAATATTTTATGTGGAGGGCATATGAGTAATTTGCAGGCAGTGAAAAAAGAAAACTGTCATGAGTTTCAAGAAACATACAATAGAGATTACGTTATTGAGACTACCAAATATAGTCTTAACAAGGATCATATTACAGCTCTGGCCAAGGGTGAAGTGCGCGTCGTCAAGGTGAAGGGGTTTGCCAACGGCCCTTCTTGTGACCTTATCAGCAAGGGGCAGACGAGCCTTGGCTTTCAGCCTTATATAAACGTTTCGGAAGTTCGTAAAATCGGCATGGCCTTCTACGAAACCGAAATGAAACAAGAACTCATCGACAAATACTTCACTGTTGCCAGTGACCACCAAAACGATTTTCGCAAGGCATGTGAACCCTTCGGTTCTCCGTTGGATACGCTGCGCGCGCTGCTGGACGAAATCTGGCCCGCAGGTGCTAATCTCCAAACGATATTTGGGCGGAAAATGTTCGTCGGCCTTTCGCGCATGGTCGAACCCGATACGACCTTCCTCGCTCATCATGACATTTTTTCTGAAGATGCTCCCGGCATTGAGGAAGCAGAGTCGCTTACTGCGCAATTTGCCGCAAACATCTACTTCCAGGTGCCAGACATCGGCGGTGAGCTTCTGATGTGGCACAAGAACATGACCACTCAAGAGTTCAATGAACGTCGCAAAGGCAAATACGGCATTGCCATAGAAGACCTTCCGCCGCCCGATGTGGTCATCAAGCCGGGTCGGGGCGATCTTTTGATTTTCGACTCCCGCAAGATCCACGCCGTCGCATCTCCGCGCGGATCGTCGCGTATGGCGGTCTCATTCTTCATCGGATATCGCGGGGAAGAATGCCCGCTCACATATTGGAGCTGAACCCATGAACGTGGCTATTCACAAGACTGCTCCCGCATCCGCTACAGACCCGGTCCGTGTCTCTTCCAGGCTGACCGCTGAAGACGTGGGGGCGTTGATCCGGAATGAAATTCAGGTTCTCCGGATTCCTGACTTCATTTCGCGCGATGCCTGCAAGCATATCACCAAGGGGCTCAAGTCCACGGGGTATAACGACTATCTGAACGCACCGAAGGTCGGCCGTATCGGCATGTCGTATTTCGAGACCGGCATGAAGCAGGAAATCATCGAACACTATTTCGATACGGCGATGGATAATATCAATCTCCTGCGAGCCGCCTGTGCGCCTTATCCTTGCCCGATGGACACCTTTCGTTGTGCGATGGACGAAACCTGGGCGCAGGGGTGCACGCTTCAAACGCTCTTCGGGAAAAAAATGTTTGTCGGACTTTCACGCTGCATGAAGCCTGGAATTCCACTCAAAGCGCATCATGACATGTTCGGACGACATGCACCCAATACTCCTGAAGCTGAATCCCTGATCAGCCAATTTGCGATCAACATCTATATTGATGTGCCAGAGAAGGGTGGCGAAATAGGGATGTGGAACGACGAGATATCGGATGCCGAGTTCCTGGAGCGGCGGGGTGGCGATTATGCAATTCCGCTCGAACACCTCGGACCTTGCGATTATTCGGCCAAACCCGAAAACGGCGACTTGATCCTCTTCAATGCCCGAAAACTCCACGCAGTTTTGCCCGGCGAAGGCGTGGATCGACTGACCATATCTGGTTTCCTTGGCTATCGAGGCGCGAAGGAGCCTTTGACGGTATGGAGCTGAAAGAACAAGACCGGGCCAACGGCCAGCTGGGTATTTTTGTCCTCGTGGTCTTTGCTGCCGGATATTTGCTGTCATCCCAGTTACGGGGGGTGACAGCGGCGCTGGCGGCCATGTTCACTGCAGAGTTTTCTTTATCTTCGGCCCAGCTAGGTTTGCTTGCCGGATCTTATTTCGTGTCTTTTGCGATCATGCAGCTGCCTATGGGCGCACTACTGGATCGGTTCGGTGTCCGGCTGGTTCTCGTGGTTTCATTGAGTGTTGCCGCGCTGTCCTGCTTACTATTTGCCAATTCGAGTTCATTCAACGGACTTTTCGGCGCTCGATTGCTCAGTGGTATCGGTGTCAGCGCCTGTCTTATTGCGCCGCTCACGGCAGCCCGCCTCTGGACGGCCGCCGCACAGCAACAACGCCTTAATTCATGGATGTTGATGGCGGGTGCGCTCGGTCTTGTACTCGGCACGCTACCATCCGAAAGCCTTGCAACCTCATTCGGCTGGCCGTCTCTGTTCGTGGCACTGGGCATTTTGTTCGCGGCGGTTGCCCTGCTGGTTGCGGTGAAGGCGCCGAAGCATAATCCCCAAGGGACAACAGGTATCCGAAGCTTCTTCCTCGGCTATAAAAATATCATGTCCACTTCCTATACTTGGAAGATTGGTGCCCTTGGGTTCTTCAACTATGCAATCCTTGTGGCTGTGCAGACCTTATGGATTGGTCCCTGGTTGACGCAGTTGAGGGGGGAAGATGCTCGCGGGGCATCGCTGGAACTTCTGTTCATCAACATCATCATGCTCGTGACATTTTTACTCATGGGCTACCTTTCTCCGAAGTTCAACACGTCTGCCCAGGACGCCGAGCGCCTGTTGCGCAGATGGACGCCGGCGAGCATCACGATTTTGATTGTCATCACGATCATGGGTGACAAGGCCGATTGGTACATGTTCGCCCTCTATTGCGTTACCGCGTGGCCGTTATCGGTCACTCATCCACTCGTGGGCCAGCAATCCAAGCCAGCAGAAGCAGGGCGTGCGATAGCATTTTTCAATTTGTTGTTGTTTGTCGGAGTTTTTATCTGGCAGTGGGGATTTGGTTTGCTCGTTTCCGCAATGTCACCGACGTTCGGAGTGACGCAATCCTATCAGATTGCCCTAGGTTCGCTCGCGGCCTTCTCGGTCGTCGGCTACTGGGTATTTCTGTCGGCCGTACCCAGACCGCGTCTCATTGAGTTGGACGCTTCAGTCTCTCACGGAAGTAAGACCCGCGCCGTAATCGCTCCGGCTTCAGAAGATTGAAGACGCTTTCGACAGCCGCACAATCATGGCCGTTGAACGTGGCGATCTCTGATCTGGTTCTGATGCATGTCGAACTGCTGCGCGAGCTCGACCATTTTCGCCCTTGATCACGGCGGCACGACTTTCGCCTTAAAGGCAGGCCTTTGGTTGCAGCGGAGTCGTTTCGTTGTACTGGCTCCTGTTTTCGGCAGCATCCGGTTCCGAGGCCAAGGTGAAGAGCAAGGCTGAAGCCACCGCACTGGCACGCAGGTATTCTCTAGCGATCGGCGGTATCAGGCGGCTTGGCCTGACGATCAGCCGATCATTGAGGCTATCGCGCCGAAGCGTGCCTTTGATGATGTGACGGCGGCGCTTGCGGCAGTCGGGCTGGGCTCTGTGCCCGCCTGGCTGCGGCCCTTCCATGTGCTGTCCAATGGCGAGAAGTTTCGGGCAGAGCTTGCCCGGATCATCTGCGAACAGCCTTCCGAAGTTGTCATCGATGAGTTCACCAGCGTGGTCGACCGGCAGATCGCCCGCATTGGTGCGCTGGCCTTTGGCAAGGCATGGCGGAGAACGGGTGGCAGGGCGGTTCTGCTTTCCTGCCATTATGACATCATCGACTGGCTCGATCCGGACTGGATCTATGACATGGCAACGGGTGCGTTCACCGGGAGGTATCTTCGGCGACGACCAAAAATCCAGCTGGAGATTCGCGAAACCAACTGGCGATGGTGGCCGCATTTTGAGCCGCATCACTATCTGAAACTGCCGCACATGATCGCTGCCACTTGCTATGTCGGCTTCGTGGAGGGCGAGCCGGTGGCGCATGTGGCTTTCTCCACAAGGCCGGGACTAGCTGAAGCCAGAGCCTGCCGCCTTGTGGTCATGCCGGAATGGCAGGGTGCAGGTGTCGGCGTTCGATTCCTCAATGCCGTTTGTGCAGAATGGAGGCGGGGAAACAACCGCTATGGCAAGCCGCTTCTGACGCTCTTCCATACCTCGCATCCGGGCTTGGCGGCGGCGCTGCGTCGGGACAGCAACTGGGCCCAAGTCTCTGCCGTTCTCTATGGTCCGGGCAAACAGAAGAGCGCGCTCGGCCGTGGCATGAAGACAGGATATGGCGGGCATCTGCGCGCAATCCAGGGCTTTCGCTATGTGGAAGGTGCGGAGGACGCGTCATGAGGATCGGTATCATTGGCCAGAAGTGGCTGGCGGCCGAAGTCTTCAAGGCGCTGCGGCCAGTTCACGAGATTGCTTTCGTCGCCGTGCCCAGTCAACAAGACCGGCTATGGCAGCTTGCGATGGAAACGGATGTTCCTGCCTATTGTTACGGCGGGTGCGGGCTGGATGCGCTGGCAGGGCAGGCGGCTGATCTCATCCTCTGCGCCCACGCCTTCGTCTTCGTGCCCGCTCATATCAGAGAACAGGCCCGCTATTGCATCGGCTATCACCCGTCACTGCTACCGCTCCATCCGGGCAGACATGCGGTGGCTGATGCTGTTGCGGCAGGAGATCGCATCACGGGCGGCACGGTCTATCATCTGACCGACGCCATGGATGGCGGGCCGATTGCCTTCCAGGATTGGTGCTTCATCGGAAAGGGCGAAACACCGGCCGACCTGTGGAGGAGGGCGCTCGGCCCTATGGGGCTGGAGCTACTGCTCAAAGCCACTGACCATCTGGCAGTCTACGGCTTCATCCCAGCGGAGGAGCAGGAGCTTTAGATTGTTTGCGATTTCAATCGCAAGTATGCCTGACACTATTACCAAAGACGAGGTAGTTGGGATTCGCTTCAATGACACAAAACTTAGATCTGAAGTCTGTTTTCTATCCATTCGGCAGAAGGAAAATAGAACAACTTAATCAAGCAGGTGGCTTGCTGGCGCATTACACGAATTTGCCGGTGTTGGTGAGCATTCTTGAAAAGGGTGAAATTTGGCTGCGCACAACTCAGAAAATGAATGATTACCGGGAAATTGAATGGGGAGTTTCTCGTCTTCAGGAGGCTTTAAAGCTGCCGGGTGGGCTATATTTGAAGAAGGCGTTGAGCCACGTTGATCCTGAATTGTCCGCATACGTCGATACCTTTGCCAAGCGGAACGAGCAACTTTTCACTACCAATACTTATTCCAGCTCATTCACATTCCATGATCCCACGCGCGACCGCTACGGTCGCCTTTCGATGTGGCGCGCATACGGCAAAGTCGCTTTGATATTGGATAGCAAGGCGATCGCGGATGATCTCACCAGTCACGTGCGATTGACCGCCATGGCTTACATGGAAGCATCTGAAGTGAGTGAGCGTATGGTGGAAGTTGCCAAAAACGTTGAGGCTCATCAGGCGCAATTGCGGACATTTGATCGCCAGACACTCAGGGCCGAAGTATTCCTTATGCTCGGACTCGCTCAGCTATCGAATAAACACCCAGGCTTTCGTGAGGAGGATGAGTGGCGCGCCCTTTGGGTGGAAGATGTTCGATGTGATCCGCTGCTGTCGAAAAGTGTTGAAGTCATTAAAGGTCAGGAGGAGGTAGTCTATCGCCTTTCCTTAGCAGCTTTGTCCCGTGGAAATCTCAGCGCATTGGTTGATAAGGTCATGATTGGCCCAACAACGGTTGATGAGATGATCGAGATGCGCGATCGCGTAGAGGCGACTTTTACAAAGTTAGGATGGTGGCCAAAGAATGGTATTGAGTTAACTGAGATACCGCTGCGTGAGTAAGATATGGCCTGCAAGGCTGTCCACGCTTAAGGCGACGTGATGGTCTTACACGCTAATTGCAACGTTTGGAAAAAGGCCAACTTGATAGCGAAGCTAATTTTCATTTTTCCGGAACCTAGTGTCAAAATTCCGGATTTCGGCGTCAAGCTACAGTCAAAATTCCGGATTTCCGCGTCAAGCTACAGAGAGTAATGGTGGGCCCGGAGGGACTCGAACCCCCAACCAAGCGGTTATGAGCCGCCGGCTCTAACCATTGAGCTACAGGCCCGTGCCTTATGTGGAAGGCACAGCGAAGAGCGCAATGGTTCGCTCGTCGTCAGGAAACGGGCTGTAACGCAAAAAATGGTTGTCAGCAAGCGCTGCCGTAATGGCTACACAATCGCAGTGCAGCTATCACTCCTGTTCCACAGCTTTCGGTGCAAGGAGCCTATCCTCTGTGCGCGGCAGCGGTCAGGTCGCATCAATGTTCGAGCCGGGCATTACAATGTTTCGGCAGACTTGAAATCATAAACGGAGAAATTCATGTCCTTCCGTCTTCGTCCATCTGTCCCTGCAAAAGCAGCTAGCCTCGCGCTGATGGCAAGCCTTGTGCTGCCTGCCGTTTCGTTTGCGCAGGCGCCGCCTCCACCACCGCAACCAAGGGCGATCACCGTTTCAGGCGAGGGAACTGCCAGCATCGCGCCAGACATGGCCATCGTCAATCTTTCGGTCACGCGCATGGCGGAAACGGCTCAAGCTGCGCTTGCCCAGAACAATGAGGCGGTGCGATCGGTGCTCGACGCGCTGAAGGCGAACGGGGTAGCGGATCGGGATATTCAGACCGGCGATTTTTCGATATTCCCACGCTACAGTGATCGGCAGCCCACGCCACAAAACACCAATCAACAACCGGTCATTATCGGGTATCAGGTCACGAATTCCCTGACTGTTCGTGTGCGCGAATTGTCGAAGCTGGGCGGGCTGATCGATCAATCCGTGAAACTCGGCGTCAATCAGGGCGGACAGATCACCTTCACCAACCATGAGCCGAAAGCTGCCTATCAGAATGCGCGGCGCAAGGCCGTCGAAGATGCAATGGAAAAGGCGAAGACCTTGGCCGAGGCCGCCGGAGTGATGCTAGGGCCTGTCGCCACTATTTCCGAAACCAATCTGCAGCCGGTTGCGCCCGCTCCAATGATGCGGATGGCGATGGCGAAAGAGGCCGATTCCGTGCCTGTGGCGGGAGGTGAAACGACTTATACGGTGACCGTCGAAATGCGGTTCGATATCCGGCCCTGATCATGTGCCAAGCGATCCCGGTTTGAAACCGGGGTTGCTTGAATGCAGCTCATCGCAGTCGGAGGGCGAGCCAAGCGCTCGCAACGCCCGCTGGATCGTTGGGCGAGATACTAAATTGCGAACATGATGCGGAGTTTGCGTTCATCTCTGAGGCCGCGGCGGTAGAGATCCATCATCGTCGTGGCCAGCATTTTCGCCTCAACGTCAGTCTTGGCGTAACCCTGCTTGCGCAGCGCACGATTAAACAGGCGCTGCAACATTGCCAGCTCATAGGGCATGAGGACACCCTCGGGCGCCGGATAATCGAATTTCATTGCAACAACTCCACAACCTGTACCACCTGGTACCGATGCTTGTGATTCAGCATAGTTCAATGTGCGTTGATCTTCCAAGTTCCCTGCCGTGCACATTGCAAATTTGCAACCTTATATCTTGAAATTATCAACATGATCCAAAATGAAACATGTTGCGACAGACTAGTCCGAAATGCCGCGCCTTTCAAAGCAACGATTGGCCAAGCGGCCATTCTGTCCTTGCTTTTGGTATACGAAGACTTCCCGATTTATCATATTTGTTCCGAAGTGATACATGAAAAAATGAGATGACAACCAAATTTCGCCACTGTCTTATAGCGGACGATCAAGCCGAAATGGAACTGGTTGGAAATCGGATATGCGCACGTTCGCTCTGCTTGGTTTGGTGTGTCTTGCTGCGCCCGCTCTGGCTGCCGGGGAAACACAGGTTGCTGTCAATGGGCCTGCGGCCAATGTAGCACCACATTCCGCCGCAGCGCGTGCGTTGTTGGAACCGAAGTTGAAGCTCGGCGGTGCGCCGTCCGGCACCGCACCGCGTGTGGCGCTGACGTTTGACGCATGCATGGGGCAGGCCGATGCCCGCATTCTATCCACTCTCGTCGACGAACGCATTCCGGCGACACTGTTCGTCACGGCGCGGTGGCTTCGAAACAACGCGGACGCCATTGCGATCCTGCGTGCGCATCCCGACCTGTTCGACATTGAGAACCACGGCGAAAATCATATTCCGGCCGTGGACGTGCCAGTCAAGATCTATGGCATTCCCGCGGCCGGCAGCAGCGCCGCCGTCGAGCGGGAGGTGGCCGCTGGTGCCGCGGCGGTAACAGCCGCGGGATTCTCATCGCCACGCTGGTTTCGTGGCGCGACCGCCAAATATGACGAAAGCGCTATCCATCAGATCCGGCAGATGGGATACAAGATTGCCGGCTACTCCCTGAACGGCGATGGCGGCTCGCTGCTTGGAGCAGTAATGACGGAGCGCAAGATCGCTGGCGCAAGGGATGGCGATGTCGTGATCGCCCATATCAACCAGCCGACGCATGAGGCTGGGGCAGGGGTGGTTCGGGGCCTTATGGCGCTAAAGCGCAAGGGAACAGTCTTCGTGAAATTATCCGAGGTGGACGGCGAGGGCGATGCCGGGACGACCCGGTAAGATAAATGATGAGATTTCTACGTCCTTCAGCCGTGTCGCGCGCGTGGTAAGTAGCGCCGGGAAGACGGAATGTCTCAAACCGGGATTTTTGCGCTTCGATGACAGGACCGGGTGTCGCCTCAAGCGTTTCGACGCAGCGATTTCGCGGTATGTGCGAGGCTTTCGTCAAGCCGGGCGTAGAACTCATCGGCGCGCGTCTTGTGCATCTGGAGCTGCAGTCGGCTGATTTCACTTTCTGCGACCTGCTTCATCAGATCCTGAAGCGAATCTTCCGCGACGCCATCTGCACGCATGACCATCAGGATCAAAGGATCCGCCGCCAGTTCTTTCAGGGTCAGTTCGTGTTCCATGTCTCCGTCCTCCTTTAGTCGAATCGACGATGACGCACGATTGCGACAAAAATGAATCAGGCCTCTGAAATTCAGCACTCGCCGGTGTTTTAAACCGTCCACAGCCACCGTCAGCGGCATTTGTCTACAGGTCGGGCAAATTCCGCCGATAAACCAATTTGATTCCAGAGCCTTCACGAGACTTTTACTCTCGGTGTCTATTGTGGACATCCTGTGGAGGACTTGTACCGGGCGACTGTAGGTTGCCAAAATGTTCACAGATGTTCCAGCATCGTTGCCGAACGGAATTTTGCGAATTCGGCGGGGTCGATTTCGGGACAGGAATGGCACAGGTCCGGTGACGACTGGTGGCCAATCCGGTTGGAACTGAAGGGCGCATTGGCCGTTTTCGAGACGAAGAAGACGGGAGGGCGACATGATGAGGAAGTTCCTGCAGGTTTTGATGAGGCAGGCGGACGCGATGCAGGTGGAGGATCTCCAAGCTGCAACGGGAACCTACGCAGACGGATTGTTTCCCCTGACACGGGAAGAGGCGCCAGAGACGCGTGCCGACAGGATGCGTCACTCGTATCAGCGCGATACATCTGCTGCATCGCAACTGGCGGATAGCTTTCCAGTTTTCAATTGATCCTGAGCGGTTGTTGCGCCGCCTCATGGGCTGGTTGGACGAAATTTGCTGCAGTCGCGGTGCTGTGACCCGCTCGCCACTATCTATATCAAAATTCTTGTATAATTGCCTGACCGCTCTATAAACTGAGAAATTAGAAATGCGGGGCGCAGGGGTATTACATGTTTCGACGGGCCGGGCTGTCCGGAGAGGATATCGAAGAGCTCTTCAATCACTCTCCCAACCCCTATGTCATCGTCGATCCCGATATTGTCATCGTCGGCATGAACGATGCTTACCTTGCTACGACCATGCAATCGCGCGAAAAGCTGCTCGGTCGCAACATATTCGATGCGTTTCCCAGTGATCCCGAAAGCGCCAGCGGACGAATGCTTCGGCAATCCTTCGCCAAGGTGCTGAAAACGCGCCAGGTCGATCATCTTCCGCTCATTCCCTATCCGATCGCGGGACCGGATGGCTCAATGGTCGAGCTTTTCTGGAGCGCGACGCATACCCCAATTCTCGGGGAGGACGGAAGCGTCCGGTTTATTCTTCAGCATACGGTCGACGTGACCGAATTACATTTGTTGCGCCAATCGACGACCGGGTTTGATGTGCAGACCGGCGTGATGCGCCGTGCCGATGCCGTGTCTGGCGAAAACCTGGCGCTTGGCAAGGAGCGAGAATATCTGCGAAGCCTTTTCGAGCAGGCGCCGGGCTTCATGGCCATTCTGCGAGGCCCGCAACATGTCTTCGAAATAGCCAATGCAGCCTATACGACGCTGGTGGGACGTGATGATCTGATCGGCAAGAGTGTTCGCGACGCTCTGCCGGATATCGATGGTCAAGGGTTTTACGAGCTTCTGGATCAGGTCTACTCAACGGGGCAGGGATACAGTGCGTCTGGCGCCCGCGTGCTGTTGCAGCGGGGTGCCGCAACTTCTGCCGAAGAGATTTTCCTGGACTTCATCTACGAGCCGCTACGGGACAGTTCCGGGGCTGTCACCGGCATCTTCGTGCAGGGGCACGAGGTCACCGAAGTACGCCGCGCACAGGATGCCGCCAGAGAAAGCGAAGATCGTTTCCGCACGCTGGCTGAAGCCGTGCCGAACCACGTCTGGACAGCCATACCGGCGGGTATGCTCGACTGGTGCAATCTGCAGATGGCGCAATATATCGGGATCGATTCTGCCGATCCTCCGCCGTCGGACCTGCTGGCAGGGGCCTTGCATCCGGATGATTTGCAGCGGGTCCGCGATGTCTGGTCTGCGTCAGTTGCCAGCGGCGAGCAGTTCCAGGCTGAAGCGCGGGTCAGATGCCATGAAGGCAATTATCGGTGGTTCCTTTCGCGTGCTGTTGCTATCCGCAACGTGGATGGCGTCATCGTGCGCTGGGTTGGCACGAGTACAGACATCGAGGACCAGAAAAAGACCGAAACTCGTCTCGAAACCTTGGCGACGACCCTCGAAGGCCGCGTCGAAGAACGCACCGCCGAGCTGCTGAAAACGCAGGAGGTTTTGCGTCAGAGCCAGAAGATGGAGGCGATCGGGAACCTGGCCGGCGGGATTGCGCATGATTTCAACAATCTGCTGCAGGTCATTACCGGCAACCTGCAGCTTCTGGGGCGTGAACTCCCCGAAAGCGATCAGACGGAACGTCGGCTCAACAACGCTCTCGCGGCCGCCTCGCGCGGCGCAAGGCTCGCATCGCAGCTGCTGTCCTTCGGTCGCCGGCAGCCGCTTGCGCCGAAGGTCGTCAATCTCGGACGGCTTGTGCGGGAGATGGACCACCTCGTGCGCCGTAGTCTTGGCGAGGCGATCGAGATCGACACGATTGTCAGCGGCGGTTTATGGAATACGCTCGTCGATCCATCCAATGTCGAAAACGCATTGCTGAACCTGGCTATCAATGCGCGTGATGCCATGGACGGGCGCGGTCGCCTGACCATCGAACTCGGCAATGCCTATCTGGATGATCGTTACGCTCAGAACGCGTTCGATGTCGAAGCGGGTCAGTATGTGATGCTCGCTGTCAGCGACACGGGCTGCGGCATGCCGGCTGATGTTCTTGCGCGCGCATTCGACCCGTTCTTTACGACCAAGCCTGAAGGCAAGGGCACGGGGCTCGGCCTTTCCATGGTCTATGGCTTCGTGAAGCAGTCCGGCGGGCATATCAACATCTACAGCGAGGAAGGCAGCGGAACGACGGTGCGCATCTATCTGCCACGTTCCATGCAGGCAGAGGATATGCTGGCGGAGGAGACGGCAGGTGACATTGCAGGTGGCAACGAGACGGTGTTGGTTGTCGAGGATGACGATGCCGTTCGCGACATCACCATCTCCATGCTGGTCGATCTCGGATATACCGTCCTGAAAGCGCGGGATGCAGACAGCGGGCTGGCTATCATCGAGAGCGGAGTTTCGATCGATCTTCTGTTCACCGATGTAGTCATGCCGGGCCGCCTGAAAAGCAGTGAGCTTGCGCGAAAGGCAAAGGAGCGCCGTCCGGATATCGAGGTTCTGTTTACCTCTGGCTACACAGAAAATTCGATCGTTCATGGTGGTCGGCTTGACCCCGGCGTCAATCTGCTCAGCAAGCCCTATGGACGCGAGACACTCGCCCGCAAGATCCGGATGCTGCTGGACAAGGCCAAGGAACGCCAGTCCAGTTCCGAGGGCACAAAAGCGCCTCAGCAGACGCCCGCTCGTACGTCATCCATCCGCGTGCTGCTTTGTGAAGATGAAGCGCTGATCCGCATATCCACGGCGGATTATCTGCAGGATTTCGGCATGGTCGTTGTCGAGGCTGGAAATGGCAAGGAAGCCATGGAAGCCATTGATGGTGCCGCGATCGACATTCTGGTGACCGATGTGCATCTGCCGGACATGAACGGACTGCAACTCATCCGCAAGCTCAGAGAAGGGCATCCGAACTTGCCCGTCATCTTTGCAACAGGCGATCTGCATGTGCCCGGCTCGGAAGGTCTGGACCAGGCGAGCCTCATCACCAAGCCCTATGATTATGATTTCCTGGCCGCACGCATTCGGGACATGGTCGGGCGCAACCGATAGATCCTCCGTCGCCACTTGTCGTGACGGTGGAAAATCAACGAAGGCTCATAATCGGCAGGCTCAAAGACTAGCGCGTTAACGGTTTATTTGCTTATTCTTCCTCGACAACATCATACCTTGGGGGTCGAGGGGAATGCGTAAACTGCTGTTGCTCAGCGCATTGGGGGCAATGTGCCTTTTGCCGTCATGTTATTCCTTGTCAAAGGAAGAATGCGTCGCAGCCAATTGGAAAGTCATTGGCGATACGGATGGGGCCGCTGGCTATAATCCGCAAAGCCGCTTTGCGGATCACGTCAAATCATGCGAACGCGTCAAGGTCGTTCCAGACCAGACGACCTGGTATCAGGGATTTCAGGAAGGGATCAAGCGCTACTGCACGCCGCTGAGTGGCGCTCAGCGTGGAGAGGCAGGCGACGGGTACAACAATGTGTGCCCGCCGGATCTGGAGCCGGGTTTCATGCGTGGATATACTCTGGGCAAGCGGGTTCATGAAGTGCGTGAGCGCATGAATTCCATCAGGTCCAGCATCAGTTCGCGCGAACAGGATACCGATCAGCGCTACCGCGAACTCAAGAATGCGAAGGATCAGGATCGTCGTGCAATTCAGATGCGCATCGACGATAACGACTTCGAAATCCGCCGTCTGCGTCGCGAGGCGGATGATCTGAGCTACGATCTGTCCAACGCAGAGCGGGATCTCGCTGCTTTCCGCATGAACCCACAAGGCGACATGCGACCGCCGGTCCGGCGCTATTGATTCCTGAACGGAGCCTCCGCTGGAAAATAGCGGAGGCTTTTCTCTTTCAGAGGGTGGCTCCGTTTTCGGCGATCACCTTGGTCAGGCTGCCTGTCGCCGGGAACAGCGGAATGAGACAAGCCTGGAATGCGTGATAGATATCGCCCTTGCCGGGGAACAGCGTATTCGCCGGCTTCAGGTCCTCCGTCGTCTCTTCGAACCAGCCGCCGTTTTCACGATCAATGAAATGGGCGGCGATCGTTGACCAGATCTTGCGATAGCTTTCCTCGTGGAAGCTGTTCGGCACATGATGGTTGAGAAAGTGCGCGGCTCCAGCGGCTTCGCACATTGGCCACCAGAGCTTGGACCGCTTGTCGGGATTATCCTGCCAGTCCAGCGTATAGAAGAAGCCGCCCTTTGCGGTGTCCCAGCCCAGCGTCATGGAGCGTTCAAACAGCGCTTCAGCCGCCTGCGGCATCCAGCTTTGCGCCTTGCCGCCCAGCGCGTAGAGTTGCAGCAGCAACCGCGCCCATTCCAGCCAGTGGCCGGGCGTGGTGCCTGCCGGGCGGAACATTTCGTTGGGGTGGTAGTAATTGCGGTCGACAACCCAGTCTTCCGAGAAATGTTCAGCGACGCGAAAGCCTTCCTCACGGGCGCGACGGTTGATGAGAAGATCTGCTATGCGCTCTGCCTTCTGCAGATAGTGCCGCTCGCCGGTCGCCTCGAACGCCGCCATCAGGCTTTCCGTCAGATGCATGTTGGAATTCTGGCCGCGGTAGCCCGGAACCGGCTGCCAATCTTCAGAAAACTCTTCAGCGATGGCGCCGTGTTGCTCTTCCCAGAATTTCGTTTCCAGAATTTCGGTAATGTCTGCCAGCATTCTTTCCGCCAGCGGGTGGCCTATAACCTTCGCGGATGAGGCAGCGAGCAAAACGAAAGCATGGCCATAGCCCTGCTTTGAGGCATCCGCCGCACCTTCGTCATTAGCCTGCCAGAAATAGCCGCCATGTTTCTGGTCGCGGTGCTTCTCCCAGAGATAGCGCATGCCGTGATCCACGACATCCGCTGCACCCGGGCGACCCAGAAGATCGGCGATGGCAAAGCAATGAACCATGCGGGCGCTGGCGTGGATGCCGCGTGCCGGATTATTGGTGTCGAGCGGTACTCCTGTCGGATCGAGATCGTAGAAGCCGCCCTTTGGATTGATGGCCCGGTACTGGAAGAAGTCCATCAGGCCTTCCGCCTGCGCCATCAGCCATGTGCGATGATAAGGACGCTGAGCCCAGTTCGTTGGGTTGTGGCCGGCTGCACTCATGGACGATCTCCGGGGTTTGGAACTTTGAACAGAAAATGCGTATATCCTTTAGGCAGGAAACTGTCATGCTCGTGTCTGCGATATCAGTCGCTTAGATTGACATAAAGATATCTTTATGTGATTAAGCGAGTAAGGAATAAGGTGGTTTGAGGAGATGCCCGTGTTTGATCAGCTGTTTGGTCCCGAAGGTGCGTCACGAGATGGCAACGAGATTTTCGAAGCGCTGGCAAAAGCCGCGCGCGAGCGTATTCTCATTCTCGACGGCGCCATGGGAACGCAGATCCAGGGGCTGGGCTTCGATGAAGACCATTTCCGGGGGGATCGCTTTATCGGTTGTGCCTGTCATCAGCAGGGCAACAACGACCTGCTCATCCTGACCCAACCACAGGCCATCGAAGACATTCACTATCGCTATGCCAAGGCTGGCGCAGACATCATCGAGACGAATACCTTTTCCTCGACCCGCATTGCTCAGGCCGATTACCAGATGGAAGGCGCGGTCTACGATCTCAACAAGGAAGGTGCGCAGGTCGTCCGCCGCGCCATCGAGCGGGCTACGCGCGAAGACGGCAAGCGCCGCTTTGTGGCAGGCGCCATCGGCCCGACGAACCGCACCGCCTCCATCTCGCCGGATGTGAACAATCCCGGCTATCGTGCCGTGACGTTTGATGATTTGCGCTTAGCCTATGCCGAGCAGATCGACGGACTGATCGATGGCGGTGCCGATATCATTCTGATCGAGACGATCTTTGATACGCTGAACGCCAAGGCCGCGATCTTCGCTTGCGAAGAGCGCTTTATCGCCAAGGGCATCCGCCTGCCGGTGATGATTTCCGGCACGATTACCGATCTTTCGGGTCGCACGCTGTCCGGTCAGACGCCAACGGCGTTCTGGAATTCCGTCAGCCATGCGCGTCCGTTCACCGTCGGCTTCAACTGCGCGCTCGGTGCCGACGCCATGCGTCCGCATTTGCAGGAAGTTTCCGCTGTCGCGGATACCTTCATCTGCGCCTATCCGAATGCCGGCCTGCCCAACGAGTTCGGCCAGTACGACCAGTCGCCGGAGGCTATGGCGAAGCAGGTTCGCGAATTCGCCAAGGAAGGTCTGGTCAATGTCGTTGGCGGCTGCTGCGGTTCGACGCCGGACCATATTCGCGCGATTGCTGAGGCCGTAGCCGAATTCAAGCCGCGCCAGGTGCCTGATCACCGCTCCTTCATGTCGCTGTCCGGCCTGGAACCCTTCACGCTGACCAAGGACATTCCTTTCGTCAACGTTGGCGAGCGCACCAACGTGACTGGTTCGGCCAAATTCCGCAAGCTGATCACCAATGCGGATTACACGGCGGCTCTCGCCGTTGCTCGCGATCAGGTCGAAAATGGCGCGCAGATCATCGACATCAACATGGACGAAGGCCTGATCGATTCCGGCCGCGCCATGGTGGAGTTTCTGAACCTCATCGCTGCCGAACCGGATATCGCCCGCGTGCCGGTGATGATCGACAGTTCCAAGTTCGAGATTATCGAAGGCGGCCTGAAGTGCGTTCAGGGTAAGGCAATCGTCAATTCCATTTCGCTGAAGGAAGGCGAAGAGAATTTCGTCAAGCAGGCTCGGCTCATTCGTGCCTTCGGTGCCGCTGTTGTCGTGATGGCCTTTGACGAAACGGGGCAGGCGGACACCTACGATCGCAAGGTGGAAATCTGCCGTCGCGCCTATAAGATCCTGACGGAAGAGGTGGGCTTCCCGCCGGAAGACATCATTTTCGATCCCAACGTGTTCGCGGTCGCAACCGGGATCGAAGAGCACAATAACTACGGTGTCGATTTCATCGAGGCGACGCGCACGATCCGCAAGGAAATGCCGCTGGTGCACATCTCCGGCGGTGTATCCAACCTGTCCTTCTCGTTCCGTGGCAACGAGCCGGTGCGCGAAGCCATGCATGCCGTGTTCCTATATCACGCCATTCAGGCGGGCATGGACATGGGCATCGTCAATGCCGGCCAGTTGGCGATCTATGAGAACATTGATCCCGAACTGCGCGAGGCCTGCGAAGACGTTGTGCTGAACCGTCGCGCTGACTCGACCGAGCGCCTGCTGGAAATCGCCGAACGCTTCCGCGGCACGGGTGCCAAGGAAGCAAAGGCACAGGATCTTGCCTGGCGGGAATGGCCGGTGGCGAAGCGCCTGGAACACGCGCTGGTCAACGGCATAACCGAGTATATCGAAGCCGATACCGAAGAGGCGCGTCTTCAGGCTGATCGCCCGCTGCACGTGATCGAAGGTCCGCTGATGGCGGGCATGAACGTCGTGGGCGATCTGTTCGGCGCTGGCAAGATGTTCCTGCCGCAGGTGGTGAAATCTGCCCGCGTGATGAAGCAGGCGGTTGCCGTTCTGCTTCCCTACATGGAAGAGGAAAAGCGCCAGAATGGCGGCGATGAGCGTCAGGCGGCGGGCAAGGTGCTGATGGCGACCGTCAAGGGCGACGTTCACGACATTGGCAAGAACATCGTCGGCGTCGTTCTCGCCTGCAACAATTACGAGATCATCGACCTCGGCGTCATGGTTCCCGCGACGAAGATCCTCGAGGTGGCGAAAGAGCAGAAGGTGGATGTCATCGGTCTGTCCGGTCTCATCACGCCTTCGCTGGACGAGATGGTGCATGTGGCTGCCGAGATGCAGAAGCAGGGCTTCGATATCCCGCTTCTGATCGGAGGGGCCACGACCAGCCGCGTGCATACGGCGGTGAAGATCCATCCGAATTATCAGGCAGGGCAGGCGGTTTACGTAACGGATGCGAGCCGTGCGGTGGGTGTCGTCTCCAGTCTGCTGGCAGAAGGCGGTCGCGAAGACTATGTCGAGAACATTCGCACCGAATATGCCAAAGTGGCGGCCGCCCATGCACGTGCCGAAGCCGAGAAGACGCGGCTTCCCATTGCGCGGGCGCGGGCAAACGCCCAGCAGGTGGATTGGGCAGCTTATCAGCCCACTCGTCCGAGCTTCCTCGGCACGAAGGTGTTTGACGATTATTCGCTGGAAGACCTCGTGCGCTATATCGACTGGACACCCTTCTTCCAGACGTGGGAACTGAAGGGGCGCTTCCCGGCAATTCTGGAGGATGAGAAGCAGGGTGAAGCAGCCCGCCAACTCTACGCGGATGCGCAGGCCATGCTTGCCAAGATCGTGGAGGAGAAGTGGTTCCGTCCGCGGGCCGTCATCGGTTTCTGGCCGGCGAACGCCGTGGGTGACGATATCCAGCTCTTCACAGACGAAGCGCGCCGCGAGGAACTGGCAACCTTCTTCACGCTTCGCCAGCAATTGTCAAAGCGGGACGGGCGGCCTAACGTGGCACTTGCGGATTTCGTGGCACCGAAGGATAGCGGCAAAGCGGACTATGTCGGCGGCTTCGTTGTGACAGCGGGCATCGAGGAAGTGGCGATTGCCGAACGCTTCGAGCGGGCGAACGACGATTACTCCTCCATCATGGTGAAGGCACTCGCCGACCGTTTTGCGGAAGCCTTTGCCGAACGCATGCATGAGCAGGTGCGCCGCGAGTATTGGGGTTATGCCAAGGACGAGCAATTCTCAAATGAGGAGCTCGTCGCCGAAGCCTATGCCGGAATCCGCCCGGCACCCGGCTATCCAGCCCAGCCGGATCATACCGAAAAGCGGACCTTGTTCGATCTGCTGGATGCGGAAAAGACAACCGGTGTGACACTGACGGAAAGCTATGCCATGTGGCCCGGCTCTTCCGTCTCCGGCCTCTACATCGGTCATCCTGACAGCTATTACTTTGGCGTTGCCAAGGTGGAGCGCGATCAGGTGGAAGACTATGCGCGCCGGAAGGGCATGGAGATCGCAGACGTTGAACGCTGGCTTGGGCCTGTGCTGAACTACGTTCCCACTCGACAGGAGACGGAAGAGGCGGCTTGAAACCTTTCAAGCAAGCTCATGACCCTGTAGGAGTCGGCGAAATCCCGCAAGATTCAGACCTTTGACTAATCCTGTGCCCAGCTGCGCTGCGGCGTGGGCCATCCTCTTCCTGAACAGACAAAAACCCGCAGCGGTAAAGCTGCGGGTCGGATGTGCATAGGACAGTAATATCTTTTGTCAGGCCAGATCCATGCCGTCGCCCGGGCCGGGATTGGCCTTGCTGGGATTTCCCGGTGTAGGTTGAGACATAAAGCCGTCTGAGGGATAACTCATCTGATATTCGCCCTTGATCCAAAGCTGGTTGAGACCGTCTGGGGTTCGGATAACCACTCCGCCTTCAATGCCTGGAACAGGCGTACCGCCCGCCGGATTGCCCCATCTGTCTGTTTCTCTTTGGTTGCCCGGCGCCGGATCACCCGGCATTTGACCCGTTCCGCCGCCCTCTGTCGGCATTGTTGGCGAACCATTTCCGGCCGGTTGCGGCACTGGGCCGCCGCCGGTTGGCTGCGCTGCGCCCGAGTTTGGAATGCCGGGCAGGGATGAAACCGGGATCGGGTTGTCGCCGCCTGTCGGCATCGTGGGAGAACCATTTCCGGCCGGCTGTGGCGTTGGACCACCGCCGGTTGGCTGCGCCGCGCCCGAGTTTGGAATACCCGGAAGGGATGAAACCGGGATCGGGTTATCGCCGCCTGTCGGCATCGTGGGAGAACCATTTCCGGCCGGCTGTGGCGTTGGACCACCGCCGGTTGGCTGCGCCGCGCCCGAGTTTGGAATACCCGGAAGGGATGAAACCGGGATCGGGTTATCGCCGCCTGTCGGCATCGTGGGAGAACCATTTCCGGCCGGTTGTGGCGTTGGACCACCGCCGGTTGGCTGCGCCGCGCCCGAGTTTGGAATACCCGGCAAGGATGAAACCAGGATCGGTTTCCCTTCGCCAGGTGATACCTTTCGTGGCGAACCGCCATCACCCGTCGTTGGCATGGCGCCTTTGCTGTCGCCGCCAGTCGGTATTCTGTCGTTTGCTAATGGATTGGTCTGATTACCTATTTTCATGGCAAGCTCTCCTTTTTGCCAATAGAGGTAAGTATTTAATGATCTTATTGTATGTGCCAAATGCGAAATATGGTATTTTTCTCGCCATTTAGACTCTTTTATGGAAAATTTCAATGGCAATTTAAGAAAAATCTCAGCGTCTATACGGTATTTTATTTAATAATATTTTTTCATATTAATAAAATACGTAATTATTAATATTTTATATTTATTTTTATCTGGTCTTTTGATTATTGAGGCGATTTCAATTTCGTGAAAAAAAACTATCGAGCGGAATGTTTTGCTCTGCGTTTCCGCATTCAAATGATTCAGGGCGCATTGTTGAATATTAAAACCTGAGGCGCTGCCGAAAGGGTCGCGACGTTGAGCTTTGGCAAGCGCAATATTCCTTGCGGTTACCTCGCTTAGTCCATATTGCCGTGTGACTTCGGGTAGTAATGGCGCCTTTAATACAGAAAATATTTAAGGGAAACAATTGTGAAATTTAACTATAAATTTATGTATACGTAATTTTTTCTGTAATGAAATAATAATGATGGCGGGCTTTCTCGCCTATCCTCCGGAGATTTTGTTTGCGCCTGATGGAGTGGCAGACCTGCTTGGAATCAGCCGATCGTCAAAAGGATGGCCGTCGTATCGTCCGACTGCTTGTAACGCGGATAGGTAAGGCCATCGGGATCGACTTCGCGTTCCATATGGCGCAGCTCTGCAAAAAGCGGTGCGAGGCCTTCCGCCGCAGCACGTCTCACCAGTGAAGCCGCATCGTAACGCCCGTAAAGGCTGACGAGGTCTGCAAGTCCATCGGAGCAAACGAGTGCTGTCGCGCTTCCGTTTGAGTGGATTTTTGTTCGCACGAGGTGATCGGCAGTTTCGGGAACGAGACCGAGCGACCAGACGGTGCCTTCCGGGGTATTCTGTCGTTCGCGCCCGCGGCGCAATTTCTCCAGTGTCTGCGGATCGTTGACAGCACTGCCCGAGACACCGATGCCACCGACGCGCTCGATATGAAGGCGGGCTGCCGCCTGTTCGTTGGCAAAAGCATGCGGCAGTGCGGTGAATGTTTCGGCCTCGCCATTCTCATGCAGGAGATACACGACACTGTCTCCAAGGCCGATGAACTCCAAGCCCGTATCGGACACATGCAGAGCTGCCAACGCAGCGAGCGGCCAGGCATAGCGCGGCTGCTGGCCTGCAGTCTGCAGGAAGGTATCCCGCGCCTGTGTCGAGATTCCGCGTATGACCTGAACGACATCGGCAGTCGCGTTCAACTGGCGGGCAAGCCGCTCAGCGGCGAACTGTGCAATCCAGGCCGCGTCGGAACCGAAGCCCGGCATGAATTGCCTGTCGCCCAATCCGGTCGCTCCGTCCACGACAAAGGCGCACGCTTCGTTAAAGCCGAAGCGATCCTCGTTCGCGCGATCGGCCTTGCCCGGATCCGAGAGGGTTTCGACGATCTCGAGACGGATCATTCCGCGAGCAACATCAGGCCTTCAGGATTGAGCTGAATGGCTACTGGCTGGCCCGAAATGGGCGGCGGATTGTTGGGGTCGTTGAAGGCATCGAATGCGATGGTGCTGCCCTGCACATCGACTTTCGTGCGCACAACGGAACCGAGGAAGTGCGAGGAGATGACTGTTCCCTTGAGAGTGCCGCTCGAACTCGTCGGTGCAAGGCTCGCTGCTTCGGGGCGGAAAGCGAGCGAGACCTTGTCTCCTGCCTTCTTGCCATCGAGCGGTTTCGGCAGGACCAGGACGTGGTCTGCGATGGAGACGACGCCCGATGCAGGCTCGCGCACCTGCGCTTCCACGACGTTCAGGGTGCCGACGAAGTTTGCGACGAAGCGGGTTGTCGGTTTGCTGTAAATTTCAGAGGGCGTGCCGATCTGGTCCGCTTTGCCGGCGTTCATGACAACGATACGATCCGAGATCGACAGCGCTTCTTCCTGATCATGGGTGACGAAAACTGTCGTGATACCCAGCTGGCGCTGGATCTGGCGGATTTCCTCGCGCAGCGAGACACGGATCTTCGCGTCAAGCGCAGAAAGCGGCTCATCAAGCAGCAGAACCTGCGGGGCAGGGGCAAGCGCACGGGCAAGCGCCACACGCTGTTGCTGACCGCCGGACATTTGGTAGGGATAGCGGTCCGCCAGATGCTCCAGATGAATGAGCTTCAGCATTTCTTCAACGCGGGCCTTGATCTCAGCCTTCGGTTTGCCCGCGACCTTGAGTCCGAAAGCGACGTTGTCGAAAACGTTCATGTTCGGAAACAGTGCATAGGCCTGAAACACCATGCCGATATTCCGCTGGTTCGGTTTCAGGCTCGTCTGGTCTTTTCCGTTGATGACGATCGATCCATCCGAGGGGGTCTCGAAGCCCGCAATCATGCGCAGGATTGTCGTCTTGCCGCAGCCGGATGGCCCGAGGAAGGAGACGAATTCGCCTTTTTCAATCGACATGTTGAAGTCATGGACGACCTGAACCGGTCCAAATGCCTTCTTGATATGGGAGAGTGTCAAAAAGCTCATGTACTAGAATTCCTCAGACCGGGCGCTGCGTGGATTTTTGCAGGCGGGAGACCAACTGGATCAAGCCAAGGCAGCCCCAGGTGATGACGAAGGCGATGACGGCGAGTGCTGCGGGCTCATAGGCCCGGTTTGCGCCGAGCAACTGCATGTATGGACCGAAGGCCGGACGGTTCAGAAGCGCAGCCATTGTAAATTCACCGATGACGATGGCAAAGGTCAGGAAGGCGCCGGAAAGCACCGCGACCAGCACGTTCGGCAGGATGATGCGGCCGATGATGGTAATCCAGCCGGCACCCAGGCTCTGGGCTGCTTCCGTCAAGGTCGTTACATCGATGGTGCGCAGACCGGTGTCGACGGCTCTATACATGTAGGGAAGCGCAAGGGTGGTGTAGCCACAGACCAGAAGCAGATCCGTGCCGAAGGCGCTGCCTGTCAGCGGCAGCCAGCTCGACGTGTTGTACAGCCGGATATAGCCGAAAACGATGACAATGGCCGGGATGACCAGCGGCAGGAGGGTGACGAACTCGATATACGGACGCAGGAAGGGCAGTTTCAGGCGAACCCAATAGGCTGTCGGCACGACCAGCAATACACCGACCAGAATGGTGAAGAGCGCGAGCGTGACCGAGTAGGTGAAGGTCTCCCGGAAACGGTCGTCGCCGAACACCTTCATATAGGCATCGAACGAGTATTCGCCGCGCCGCATCTTCAGCGAGAAATTCGTCATGCCGATGAGCGGCAGGATGAAATAAAGAAGGCCGACGATCAGTGCGGCCCAGGCCCAGAGACGCTTCATTTCATCCACCTTTCGCTGCGTGCACGCAACACGATGTAGACCGTATTGGCAACGCCGGTGACGACGATCATACCGAAAGCAAGAGCATAGCCCAGATGAGGGTCGCCCAGAACGTCACCGCGGATCTGCGCGAACAAGAGGATCGGCACGATGCTGAGCGACGAGCCCGTCAGCGCGATGGCTGTCGCGACGGCGCCGAAGGCATTGGCAAAGAGAAGCGCAAAGGTGCCCAGAATGGCGGGTGTCAGGATAGGCAGGGCAACCATGCGCCAGTACTGCGCATTCGTGGCGCCCAGAATGGAGGCTGCTTCCCGCCATTCCTTTTTCAGGCCATCGAGCGCTGGCGTGATGATGAGGATCATCAAAGGAATCTGGAAAAAGAGATAAGTGAGCGTCAGACCCCAGAAGGAGAGGAGATTGAAGCCGAGCGCACGCAGATTTATGCCGAACTGCTGCTGCAGAAAGACGGTGATGATGCCGAGAGGGCCCAATGTGGCGAGAAAGGCGAATGCCAGGGGGACGCCTGCGAAGTTCGACGCGACGCCCGAAAACGTCAGCAGCGGGCCGCGGATCCAGCGTGGAAGTCCTCCGAGCACAACGGCAGCAGCGACGAAAAACCCGATGAGGCAGCCGAAGAAGGCCGAGGCGACGCTGATGCGTATCGAGATGCCGTAGGCGGCCATGATGGAGGGTGTGAACAGGTTGGCAATATTGTCGAGGCTGATGCTGCCGTCCGGTCGCTGGAAGGCTCCGACCACGATCTTCAGTGTTGGCAGTACCATGAACAGCACGACGAAGGCGGCAAAGGGCAGCACGCCAAGCCAATGCAGGGGCAATCGAAGCCGCTTCACCGGGGCCTTGGCCGCCGGTTGTAACTGTGTGGTCATTCCCCTCGTTCCCGCTCGTTGTGTTTCAACGTTATTGGTTCTGGTGGATGTCAGTCCGATAGTTTTGCGGTGCTGCCCCGATCATTGCAACCGGGGCAGCTGCACTTGAAGCCTGTTACTTCACGTTTGCGCCAACGACCTTGTCCCAGCCAGCGGTGACTGCGGCCTTGTTGTCGTCAACTTCCTTGAGGGTCGGGAAGTAAGCCTTTTCGTAGGCAGCTGCCGGAGGCAGCTTGTCAAGCAGATCCTTCGGAATCTTGTTTGCCTTCGCCATGGCGTTGAAGCGGATCGGGTGGCAGTAGCCCTTCAACCAGCCGATCTGGCCTTCGTCGGAGTACAGGTGTTCCATCCACAGCTTTGCAGCGTTCGGATGCGGAGCGTAGGCGGAGATGCCCTGCACGTAGACACCGGCGAGAACGCCCTTTTCCGGAACGATGACGTCAACCGGCGGGTTGCCGGCAAGTGTCGCCTTGGCGGAAAGCGCGTTGTAGTCCCACATGACGACGATCGGCGTTGCACCCTGCGCAAGGGTTCCCGACTTGCCGATGACCGGGACGAAGTTGCCAGCCTTGTTCATCTCGGCGAAGTACTTCAGACCTGCTTCGCCAGCTTCCTTGCCAGCCTTGGCACCGGTTGCCATGCCCGCTGCAAGCACTGCCAGGATTGCCTGGTTGGAAGCACGTGGGTCACCCGCCAGAGCCACCTGGCCAGCATAGTCCTTCTTCAGAAGGTCAGACCAGTCCTTCGGGGAATTCTTGACCAGATCCTTGTTCACCAGCATCGCCATGACGCCGTAATAGTCGCCGTACCAGTAACCGTCAGCGTCCTTTACGTTGTCCGGGATCTCGTTCCAGGTCGATACCTTGTAGGGCTGCAGAAGGCCTTCAGCCTTCATCTGCGGGCCGAAGGCCAGGCCAACGTCGACAACGTCAGGGGCCTGCGGGCCCTTGTTGTCCTTGTTTGCCTTGATGGCTTCAACTTCATCGGCCGAACCGGCATCCGGGTTCAGTTCGTTGACCTTGATTTCCGGATACTTCTTCTTGAAGGCAGCGATAACTTCGCCATAGCCGCACCAGTCATGGGGCAGGGCGATGGTGGTCAGCATGCCTTCCTTCTTGGCGGCGGCGATCAGCTCTGCGCTTGGTTCTGCGAGTGCCAGGCTGCTTGATGCAACCATGATTGCCGTGGTCAGTGACAGCAGTCTTTTGGTCTTGGTCATCACGATGTCCTCCGTTGTCTGGTTCGTGTGGGCGCAACTCGTAGTGCCACTTCATGAATGGCATGTGACACTTTCAAAATGTAGTCTGCCGCGGAAATGCTTGTTGTTATTCGGCAGCTTTCCCCTTGTTTTTCTTGTACTAACGCTCCCTGCTAGGGGCAGTCCGCCGAAACAGCCGACTGCGTTCAAAAAGCGTTTCGAGAGAGTTCATACGCTCTCTCGTCTTTTCCCACGTCGCACTCTGAACGGCTTCGATCAGAGCCTCGACAGTGAAGAGTGTCACCACGGACGAATCCCAGGCCGATGGGGCCTCGATGCGCACTTTGAAAACATGTTGCGCATGACGAGCCACTGGCGATGCCCAGACGTCTGTGAAGAGGATAATAACCACACCATTGGCCGCAGCCGTTTCTGCAAGCGTCGCCAACTCCTGCTCATAGCGACGTATGTCGAAAATAACGATGACGTCACCTTCGCTCATGTTGAGCAGATATTGCGGCCAGGAACTGCGATTGGTGGAGATGAGGGTGGCGCGAGGCCGGATGACCTGCATGTGCGTGAAGAAGTATTCGGCCAGCGCGCCGGTAATGCGCCCGCCGACGAAATAGACCGATCGCTTGTCGTCCCTCAACAGGGCGGCTGCGGCATCGAAAGTCGCGACATCCATGGTCGACAAGGTTTCGCGCAGATTGTCGGTGATGGCCTCCGCAAAGCGGTTCAGGATATGTGCCGTCGGAGCACCGGATGCCCAGCGATCATGCTTGGTGATCGGGTTTGAAATGGTGGCTTCAAGTTCGACGTGCAGGTGCGCCTGAAATTCCGGATAGCCCTTGTAGCCCAGTTTCTGCACCATGCGCGCGACTGTGGGCGTCGAGACACCGGCATTGTCGGCAGTCGCAGTAATGCTGCCCAGCCCGGAAACGGGATAGTTCTCCAGCAGGCTGTCTGCGAGCCGTTTTTCAGCCGGGGTTAACCCGTCATAGCGCTGACGGATTACCTCCAGCACGGTGTGCGATGGAGATGTCACTGGTCTTCAATTCCCCTTCCGGTCTTATGCCGGTTTAGCGCCAGTTAACATTTGTGACAGCCCAAGAGTCAATCCGGCGACTGAAAAGAAATTTTCAAAAAATCGTTGACGATGACAAGATGATGAAGAATTCTCTTCGCCACACCCTCAAGGCATGATGCTGGATAAAAGCAATGTTGGCGCAAACGGACTTCCTGACTGAACGCGACGGGCAACCGGTCGCCGTGGAAAATGCCGATGGGCGTAGCGCCGTTGTGCTGGTTTGCGAGCATGCTTCCTTGCGCCTGCCGGAGGCCGTTGGCACGTTGGGGCTTTCGGACGATGCGCTGTCATCGCACATCGCATGGGATCCGGGTGCATTGGCAGTCTCCCGGCTGATGTCCAAAAGTCTGGATGCCACGCTGATTTACCAGCGCTTTTCCCGGCTCGTCTATGATTGCAATCGTCCTCCGGAATCGCCTGCCGCCATGCGCGATGTCAGCGAGGTCTTTCGTATCCCTGGCAACGAGAACCTGAGCGAGCAGGAGAAGGTGGCCCGGACGCAGGCCCTCTATTTTCCTTTCCAGAACCGCATCCGCGATGAGCTCGAGGCGCGCGCGAGCCGTGGCCAACCTGCTGTTCTGGTGACCGTGCATTCGTTCACACCTGTCTATTTCGGCAAGCCGCGCGAGGTTGAGATCGGGATCCTGCACGATACCGATAGCCGTCTGGCTGACCGCATGCTTGCCGCTGCTGCCGATACATCGCTCTACCGCGTGGAGCGCAATGAGCCTTATGGTCCGGCGGACGGTGTGACCCATACGCTGGAGCTTCATGCCCTACCGAACGGGCTTCTGAACGTGATGATCGAAGTGCGTAACGATTTGATAGAAGACGAAGTCGGCCAAGGGGTCGTGGCTGATTTTCTGATCGGCCTGTTGCGGGAAAGCCTGCAGCAGCCGGAATAAAAAGAAGACCCGGGGAGACAGTTGTTGGCGTGCCCGCAACCAGAAGGGAGCGGGAGAGAATTCGAGGCCGTTCAGGCGGCCATTCGATAACAGGGGAACGTCATGTCAAATTACACGGAGAATGACAAGAAAGAGGACGTGCAGATCCTGCACTCCATGGGCTATGCGCAGGAACTAGAACGGCGCATGAGCTCCTTTTCCAATTTTGCGATTTCCTTTTCCATTATCTGCATTCTTTCCGGCGGCATCAATTCGCTGGGGCAGGCGACAGCGGGCGCCGGCGGCGCCTCCATCGGTATAGGCTGGCCCTTGGGTTGCCTGATCTCTGGCATCTTTGCGCTCGGTCTTGCCCAGATCAGCTCTGCCTATCCTACCGCAGGCGGCCTCTATCATTGGGGCTCCATTCTGGGTAACCGGTTCACCGGCTGGCTCTCGGCCTGGCTCAACCTGCTCGGTCTTGTCACCGTTCTCGGCGCGATCAACGTCGGCACTTTCTATTTCTTCTTCGGGGCCTTCGGCTCCACATTCGGCATTGAAGACACGCTGACGCACCGCGTGCTGTTTGTGGCCGTCATCACCGCGCTTCAGGCCCTGATCAACCATTTCGGTATCGGTCTCACCGCAAAGCTGACGGATTTCTCCGGCTACCTGATCCTGGCAACCGCAGTGGTTTTGACCGTTGTTTGCCTTGCCAGCGCACCATCCTACGACTTTGCGCGCCTCTTCACATTCGGCAATTATACCGGCCAGCCGACGATGGCAGCCGATGGCACCATGACGGGCGCTGCCGTCTGGCCAACGGCGGTGTCTGGTGGCATGGCATTTCTGCTGGGCCTTCTGCTGCCGATCTACACGATCACAGGTTATGACGCGTCGGCCCACACATCTGAGGAAACCGTGAAGGCTGCCGTGTCCGTGCCGAAGGGCATGGTGTCATCCGTCATCTGGTCTACCGTCTTCGGCTACATCATGCTCTGCGCCTTCGTGCTGATGCTGCCGAACATGGATGACGCCGCCAAACAGGGCTGGAATGTCTTCTTCTGGGCCATGGATGCCCAGGTGAATGGCACGGTGAAGACTATCCTTTACGTCCTGATCTTCCTCGCACAGCTTCTTTGCGGGCTGGCGACGGTAACCTCCGTTTCACGCATGATCTATGCCTTTTCGCGTGACAAGGGACTTCCGGCCTCATCCGCTCTCGCGAAGGTCAGCAGCAAGTACCGAACACCGGTTGCTGCGATCTGGACAGGTGCAGTCCTGGCGGTTCTGTTCGTCTGGTTCACGTCTGCCATCACCATTGCCGGGACGCCTGCCTATTCCATCGTCGTCTCCTGCACGGTCATCTTCATATTCCTGTCCTTCGTCCTACCCATCGCACTGGGATTTGCCGCTATCGGCACGTCAAAATGGCCGGTGATGGGCCCCTGGAACATGGGGGTAGGCGCGTACAAGCTCGTGGCCATTCTCGCGGTGGTTTCGATGGCCATCATTTTCTATATCGGGGTGCAGCCGCCAAATGACTGGGCGCTTGAAATCACGCTCGGCTTCCTGGTTCTGACCGCCATCGTCTGGTTCGGCTTCGAGAACCGCCGCTTCCAAGGCCCGCCGATCGGCGATGCCATTGCCAAGCGCAAGGAGCAGATCGCTGCTGCGGAGGCGGCCGTCGGCGAGGCGTGAAACGGTTTTGAACAATCATCGCCGCCGCACGGGAGGTGCGGCGGTTTTCCATTCGAGAACGGATAAAGAAAAATGAGCTCGACCTATACTTTCGACGACCTGAAGATTGATGTTGCCGCCGGACGGATCGACACCGTCGTCGCTGCGCAGGTGGACATGCAGGGCCGCCTGATGGGCAAGCGCTTCCAGGCAGAATATTTCGTCGAAAGCGCCTGGAAGGAAACGCACAGCTGCAACTATCTGCTGGCGACCGACATGGAGATGGAAACCGTTTCCGGCTACAAATCCACCAGTTGGGAAAAAGGCTATGGCGATTACACCATGAAGCCCGATCTTGCGACGCTGCGGAAGATTCCGTGGCTGGAAGGCACCGCGCTGGTGCTGTGCGATGTGCTGGACCATCATACTCACGAAGAAGTGCCGCACTCGCCGCGCGCCATCCTGAAAAAGCAGGTCAAGCGGCTGGAAGACATGGGTTTCACGGCCTTCATGGCGACCGAGCTGGAATTCTTCCTGTTCGACCAAAGCTTCGAATCGGCCCGCGAGAGCGGCTATCGCAACCTGAAGCTCGCCAGCGGCTACAACGAGGATTACCACATCTTCCAGACGACCAAGGAAGAAGAGGTCATGCGCGCCATTCGCACCGGTCTGCAGGGGGCGGGGGTGCCGGTCGAGAACTCCAAGGGAGAGGCGTCCGCCGGTCAGGAAGAAATCAATGTGCGCTATGCCGAGGCGCTGACCATGGCGGATCGTCACGTCATCATCAAGAACGGCGTCAAGGAGATTGCCTGGACCAAGGGCAAGGCTGCAACCTTCCTCGCCAAGTGGAACTATTCGGCGGCCGGTTCTTCCTCGCACATTCACCAGTCGCTCTGGAGCGCCGACGGCAAGACGCCCTTGTTCTACGACAAGGACGCCGAACATGGCATTTCGCGGCTGATGAAGAACTATATCGCTGGTCTGCTGGCCCACGCGTCAGAGATCACCTATTTCCTCGCGCCCTACATCAATTCCTACAAGCGGTTCGTGGCTGGAACGTTCGCGCCGACCAAGATCGTGTGGAGCAAGGATAACCGGACGGCAGGCTTTCGGCTTTGCGGTGAAGATACCAAGGGCATCCGCATTGAATGCCGGGTTGGTGGCTCGGATCTGAACCCCTATCTCGCCATGGCAGCTTTGCTCGCGGCAGGTATTGAGGGTATCAAGAACGGTATGGAGCTTGAGCCTGCCTTCGTCGGAGATGCCTATGGCGGCAAGGGCGTGCGGGAAATTCCGCGCACATTGCGCCATGCCACCGAGCTGTTGCGCAATTCTGCCATGTTGCGGGAGGCATTCGGTGACGACGTCATCGACCATTATGTGCGCGCAGCCGAATGGGAGCAGGAAGAATATGACCGCCGCATCACGGATTGGGAAGTGGCGCGCGGTTTCGAACGGGCGTAAGGCCCACGGTCTGTCTGGCCGTATAAACAGCTAGGTCATCATGGCAGCGGCGGTGCCGCTGTCATTCTTTGAAGGGTAACAGGAAAACGATCATGACAATGATCCAATGTATCTCGCCGGTAGATGGTTCGGTCTATGCCGAACGTCCTGCCAGTTCTCTGGAAGCTGCCGGCGAAGCGGTCGCCCGCTCGCGCCGGGCGCAGAAGGACTGGGCCAAGCGCCCGCTGGAGGATCGCGTTCAACTGGTGATGAAGGGCGTCGCGCGCCTGAACGAGATGGTGGACGAGGTCGTGCCGGAACTGGCATGGCAGATGGGTCGCCCCATTCGCTATGGCGGCGAGTTCAAGGGTTTCAACGAGCGCTCGAACTATGTCGCAAGCGTGGCCGCAGAGGCGCTGGCGCCGATCGAGATCGAGAGGAGCGCCGCCTTTACGCGCCGCATAGAGCGCGAGCCGCATGGCGTTGTCTTCGTCATCGCGCCGTGGAACTACCCCTACATGACGGCAATCAACACGGTCGCTCCGGCGCTGATGGCTGGCAATACGGTCATCATCAAGCATGCGGCTCAGACACTGCTGGTTGGTGAGCGCATGGTGCGCGCCTTCGTGGAAGCAGGCGTGCCGGCTGACGTGTTTCAGAACCTGTTCCTCGACCACGCAACAAGCGAAAAGCTGATTGCCGCCGGTTCGTTCAACTTCATCAATTTCACCGGCTCTGTCGCAGGTGGCCGTGCTGTGGAGAAAGCCGCTGCCGGAACCTTTACCGGCATGGGGCTGGAGCTGGGCGGAAAGGATCCGGGCTATGTCATGGAAGACGCGGATCTGGACGCTGCCGTCGATACATTGATGGATGGCGCGACCTTCAATTCCGGCCAGTGCTGCTGCGGCATCGAGCGCATCTACGTGCATGAGAGCCTCTACGACGCCTTTGTCGAGAAGTCCGTGGCCTGGGTTTCCAACTACAAGCTGGGAAATCCGCTGGACAAGGAAACCTCGCTCGGGCCAATGGCCAATGTGCGCTTTGCCAAAACCGTACGCCAGCAGGTGGCGGATGCGGTTGCCAAGGGTGCCAAGGCGCTGGTCGATCCGAAGCTGTTCCCGCAGGATGATGGCGGTGCCTATCTGATGCCGCAGATCCTGGTGAATGTGGACCACTCCATGGAATTCATGCGCGAGGAAACATTCGGTCCCGCCGTTGGCATCATGAAGGTGAAGAGCGATGCCGAGGCGCTCGACCTGATGAATGATTGCAAATACGGGCTCACCGTTTCGCTCTGGACCAAGGATGAGGAACGCGCTTCCCGCATCGGCACCGAACTCGAAACCGGCACGGTCTTCATGAACCGTTGCGATTATCTCGATCCGGCACTGGTCTGGACGGGCGTGAAGGAAACCGGACGGGGCGGCTCGCTCTCCGTTCTCGGTTTCCACAACCTGACCCGTCCGAAGTCCTATCACCTCAAGAAAGCCTGAGACGCCATGAACATCACCGCAAACTGGAGCTATCCGACCGCCGTCAAGCTTGGCCGTGGCCGCATCAAGGAACTGGCGGACGCCTGCAAATCGCTGGGCATGAAGAAGCCGCTGCTGATCACCGACCGTGGTCTTGCCAATATGGCGATCACCCAAGGGGCGCTGGACGTGCTGGAAGAGGCGGGCCTTGGCCGCGCCATCTTCGCGGACGTCGATCCCAATCCGAATGAGAAGAACCTTGAGGCGGGCATCAAGGCTTTCCGCGCTGGCGGGCATGATGGTGTCGTTGCTTTCGGCGGCGGCTCCGGCCTCGATCTCGGAAAATGCGTGGCCTTCATGGTTGGGCAGGATCGCCCGGTGTGGGACTTCGAGGATATTGGTGATTGGTGGACACGCGCCAAGGTGGAAGGCATTGCGCCTATCGTTGCGGTTCCGACGACTGCGGGTACCGGTTCGGAAGTGGGCCGCGCTTCGGTCATCACCAACTCGGTCACGCACGTCAAGAAGATCATCTTCCACCCGAAGTTCCTTCCGGGTGTCGTGATCAGCGATCCTGAACTGACGGTCGGCATGCCGAAGGCAATTACGGCTGGAACCGGCATGGATGCTTTTGCCCATTGCCTGGAAGCCTATTGCTCACCCTTCTTCCATCCCATGAGCCAGGGTATTGCGCTGGAGGGCATGCGGCTGGTGAAGGAGTTTCTGCCGCGCGCTTTCCACGAAGGCACGGATATTGAAGCCCGCACCAACATGATGGCGGCGGCCGCTATGGGTGCCGTTGCGTTCCAGAAGGGTTTGGGTGCCATCCACGCGCTATCCCACCCGATCGGTGCCGTTTACAATACGCATCACGGCATGACGAATGCTGTCGTGATGCCGCCCGTGCTGAAGTTCAACCGTTCGAAGATCGAGGAGAAGATCGAGCGTGCCGCGGCTTACCTCGGGATCGCGGGCGGATTTGACGGCTTCTACGATTACGTTCTGAAGCTGCGCAGCGAACTTCACGTGCCGGAAAACCTGACGGCCATGGGAATTCAGCCGGACCGAATCGATGAGCTCGCCGCCATGGCCATTGAGGACCCGTCCTGCGGCGGCAATCCGGTAACGCTGACTTTGGAAAATACCAAGCAGCTTTTCCGCGACTGCTTCTGAGATTTGACGATTATCAAACCTGTGGAGGTCCGGCCTATCGTCGGGCCTCTTTTTGCGCGTATTCTCCGGCGTGCCCAATCCTAAGTTCTGTTAGGTAAATTTAACGGATTGTGAATTTACACATCGTTAACCCTGTTTAGAGAAACTTTGCATCAAGAGCACATGTTCCGGTGCTCGTTTGAGCGATGCGGCTCGATTACAGACGAGGATGCCGATTTATGCCCGTGATTTCTTTCGCGAATGCCAAGGGTGGGGCAGGCAAAACCACCGCAGCACTGCTACTGGCCACCGAACTCGCTCATCAGGGCTATCGTGTAACGTTGATCGATGCGGATCCTCAGCGTTGGATCAGCCAGTGGCATGAGTTGTCAGGCGCTGTCCGAAACATCTCCATCATTACGGAAGTATCTGTTGCGTCTCTGCAGTGTCATCTGCGCGAGATGGCGGGACAGACGGATTACTTCGTTATCGATCTTGCCGGCGCGCGCGACGCTTTGGTGACGACTGCGCTCGGTCTCTCTGATCACGTTTTCATTCCTGTCCAGGGTTCTGCCATGGATGCCAAGGGCGCGGCACAGATCCTCGACCTCCTGGCGCTGATGAAGGAAAAGGCAGGCCATGCCGTCGCCCATTCCGTGGTGCTGACCCGCGTCACGCCCATGGTCACGACGCGCTCGCTTCTCGCGATCAAGGGCCTGCTGGCTCAGCGCGGTGTGAACGTGCTGAATACGCCGATTGGCGAACGCACGGCCTTCCGCGAATTGTTCGAAGTAGGCGGCACGCTCTATTCGCTGGATGCGGCCAAGGTTTCAAACCTCGACAAGGCCCGCGACAATATTCGCGCTCTGGCCGATGAGGTGAAGCGCCTGATGCCCATGCGCATCGTTCGCTCCGGCGTGGGGCGTGTGCTGAACTTCAATCGTTCAGCCGCTTGAATGAGACAATGGCCGAAAAGATGAGGGGCGCCGCGGCGCCCCTTTGCATGTCCGCAGGTAAGCAGATCAATCCACGAACTCCACCACGGTTCCCTGCTTGACCATTTTGGCCAGTTCGGTTGCGTCCCAGTTGGTCAGGCGGATACAGCCGTGGCTGTTGGTCTTACCGATCTTGGAGGGTTCCGGCGTTCCGTGAATGCCGTAGGTGGGCTTGGAAAGTGCAATCCACACCGTGCCGACGGGCCCGTTCGGACCCGGCGGGATCTGCAGGATCTTGTCGTTATTGCCCTGCTTGAAGTTGATCTTCGGGTTGTAGGTATAGCCCGGATTCAGCGCAATGCGCTCTACCGTGTGGGTGCCACTCGGGGAAGGCGTGTCGGACGAACCGATGGTTGCAGGATAGGCTGCGATCAGGCGGCCGTCCGCACCATAGGCGAAGACCTGCTTCTTGGCCTTGTTGGCAACGACACGCACCACTTCGCCGGTTTTCGGCTGACCCGAATTGATGACCTTGATGATCGAGCCGGGCACGGAAAAATCGACACCCGGGTTCAGCGACTTCAGGTATTCCTCATCCATGTGAAAGCGTTCCGCGAGCGCCTCTGTCACGGATGTAAAGGACATGGCTGGAAGCTGCGCCTTGTGGGCATAATCATCCGGGATGGACGCAACATAAGGGCCCGCCGCATCGGCTGCGGTAATCGTGTAGTCCACGATTGGGAGCCCGCCCTCATAGGTCAGGCGCTGCATGATGTCTTCGGAATTGTTCGGATCGAGCGTCTCGCCGGTCATTTCCTGCCAGGCGGCGACAGCCTTGTTGACGTTGTCGCCCAGATGACCGTCTATAACGCCGGGAGAAATGCCCTGCCGGTCAAGGAACACCTGAAGGGCAGCAATCTCCGCCTGCGGCTTCTTGGTCACGGCGATGATGGGCTTGTTGCTCGACGGGGCAATGTTAGGCTGCGGAAGCGCGCGCTGCGGCTCTATGCTGGCGTCTTCCTGGCCATCGTCCATGATCGCGCCATCGGCATCCAGCGGCAGGCGATCAATGGATGCATCACGCGGAATGGAACCTGTCACCTCTCCGGGCTCACCCGGTCGGTACTGGCGGTAATCCTGATAGCCGCCACCGCGCGCACTCTGGCCGTAACGATCATTGTAGCGCGGAGCGTAGGGGTCCTGCCGGCCATAGCCGCCGGCGGATGGACCATAGCGATTGCCGCCGTAGGTATCGTTGCGCATTTCGGTGGCAACGAGATTGCCCCAGTGATCAAGATAGACACGGCGACCCATATTGTCTCGGCTGATCACGACATCGCGGCTATCTGGCGTGTAATCCAGAATGGCGCCATCGGGAGCGACCAGCACGACGTTGGAGGGCGAACGCACGTAGCGTGTTTGCGCAAGGGCAGGGGATGCCACCTGCACACTGACGAGGGCTGCAATGCCAAGGCTTGTCACAAATAAGCGCTTCACGATATCACCGTTAGAGAACACGAATGGAAACGGCGAATCCGCCGTCGCGTTCCACCCCACCTTACCGACTTTTGTCAGACAGGCCGATTTTGACGCAAGTGTGGAAAAGATAAAAATTCAGGGTGAACACGAGCTTAACGTGAACATTTTATTAGCCTGTGAACAAATCACAGGTCTGGGAGGCGAATGTGAAGCAATTTTCTGCGGGCCGTGGGCCGATCATCCATCTCGATCCGACAAGCGTCATGGATATCGGCAGCTGTATTGTCGCCAATACCGATATTGCACCCGGACGCGCCATTCCCGACGATGGAGATGCACGCATCGACCATTCGCTCGAAGGGTTTCTGTTCACCTGCGGGCCTGATCATATCCGCCACCCTGTTCCGATCGATGGCGATGCTTCGGGTAAGCGCTATCCGTTGCACGGATCCTTCTCCTCCCATCCGGCTGAAATCCTGTTCTGGGATGCGCAGGGAGACGAGGCGGAGTGCACGGCGCGCATTCCGGTTCAAACCGCCGATGGCGGCTCTGTCGTTCTCGACCGTCACTGGCGGATGAATGGCGCGACGGGGGAGGTCTGCCTTTCTGACAAGGTGACCAATGTTGGCGAGAAGCCCATAGCCAAGGTGCATATGTACCATATGAACATCGGGGCCTGGCTCTTCGATGACAATGTAAGGCTCAATGGCCAAATGCTGGAGGGCGGTGGCTTTCCATGGAATTTCGGGGGCGATCCGGGCGGGGTGTTCTGCGTACCAGCCCGTGCTGAAGGTGAGGATTGGGCAGAGGTGTCGCTCGGCCCGATTGCCAGCCTTGGCGGCGTGACGCTGCGTGTGAAGTTTCTGACCAGCACGCTTCCCTATCTGCAGGTGTGGAGAAATCAGAAGCAACCGGCGCATGTGCTGGGCATCGAGCCCGTGTCGCATCGTCTGGCAAGCCGCGAAGAATTGGCCCGCTCAGGAGAACTGGAGATGCTGAAGCCGGGTGAAAGCGCAGACTACGCGCTTCGCTTCAGTTTCGTTTGAACTGGTACCGCGATTGACGGGGGCGAGCCTGCGTCGTAATTGAAAGCCCAACATTTTCCAAGCCGGAGGCTGAACCATGGATATCCGCCAGATCAACGACGAGTATTCCGTCACAGGGCAGATTCTTCCCAGCGATCTCGACCAGATCAAGGCTCTGGGTTTCAAATCCATCGTCTGCAATCGCCCGGATGAAGAAGAGCCGGGGCAGCCTTCCTTTGCCGAGATTGCGGCGCGCGCCAAGGAGCTTGGCCTCGACATCGCGCATGTGCCGGTCGGTCGGATGGGTGTCGATGCGGAGGCGGTAAAGGGCATGGTGGATGCGCTGGATGAGTTTCCGCGCCCCATGCTGGGTTATTGCCGCTCCGGCGCGCGCTCGACTGCCATCTACGAGAAGAGCCTGCATCTGCGCGGCTGATTTCTGTTTACGACCTTCTGCAAGCTCAATCCATTGAGGAGCATATTATGAGCATCAAGCGTATCGAACCCGGCAAGCGCATGAGCGGCGCCGTCGTTCACGGCAACACGGTATACCTGGCTGGTCAGGTTGGTGAAGGCGCAAGCGTTACCGAACAGTCCAAGTCGGCTCTGGCTGAAGTTGACCGCCTGCTGGCCGCTGCCGGTTCGGACAAGTCCAAGATTCTTCAGACGATCATCTATCTGTCGGATATGTCCACCTTCGGTGAAATGAACGCCGTCTGGGAAAGCTGGATCGATCCGGCGAACCCGCCAGCCCGCGCAACGAGCGAAGCAGCTCTTGCCACGCCGGACTACAAGGTCGAGTTCATCGTCACGGCTGCGCTGTAATCAGCGCCTGACATATTGATTCAAAAGCCCGGTGGATCGGCTTGATCCGCCGGGCTTTTTCGTAATTCAGGACTGCCTATCAAGCAGAAGTCCTTCCGCGAGAGCTTTGAATGCCTCGATTGCCTGCGACAGCGAAGCCTGCGGATTTTCCTTGGCTGCGACCCACATGGCGGCGTTGAAAGCTGCGCCGCTGAGCAGGCGAGAAGCTGCTTCCGGATCGACCGGCCGCAGGATTCCTTTCGCGATCAAGCTCTCAACCGTGCGAAGCGTTTCTGCCAGACAACTGCTCTGGCTTGGCCAACGAGACGGATCACCTAATACAGCCGGTCCATCACGCAGCACGATCTGCTGAACCTCTGGTTCCAGAGCCATCTCGATGTAAGCCTTCGCCTCCAGAAGCATCGCATCCCAATCATTTTGCGCGGATGATGCACGTATCTTCGCTTTGGCGGCCATTTCTGAATCGATCTGATCCACGACGGCGGCCAGAAGCCCCCGTTTGTCGCCGAAGCTGTGGTAGAGAGCGCCGCGTGTAAGGCCTGCTTCGGCGGTTAATTCATCCATGGAAGCCTCGGCATAGCCCTTTTCCGCAAAGGCCTTCCGCGCTGACGCAAGCAGCTTTTTCCGGTTTTGTTCGGCTTTCTCAACGCGTGTTGCTGACATCCACCCTCTCTCACCTACGCTGCGTATCTGAATTGACATACGTCGCGTATGTAATTATCTTCTCACATACGAAGCGTATTTGAGGCGCTTGAAAATCGCAAGGAGTATGAGATGAGTCGACGTGAAGCTGTTTTTCCGGCAGAACGGCATGCACTGTATGAAAAGCATGGGTATTCCGCCGCCATCCGGTCCGGCGATCTGCTGTTTGTCTCCGGACAGGTTGGAAGCCTCGCTGATGGTTCACCGGAGCCAGATTTCGAAGCACAGGTCCGTCAGGCCTTCGCCAATCTCTCGGCGGTCTTGAAGGCAGGCGGTTGCAGCATTGACGATATTGTGGATGTCACGACATTTCATACGGACCCTGAAAACCAGTTTCCGACCATCATGTCCGTCAAGCAGGAAGTATTTCCGACAAAGCCCTATCCAAACTGGACTGCCGTTGGCGTGAACTGGCTGGCAGGCTTTGATTTCGAGATCAAGGTCATCGCCCGCATTCCGGGCGACAACTGAGCCTGTCGGGCTGCGGCATTCGCAAGTGCCGCAGCCACTGACACGTCAGGCTTTGTTTCTGATCTGCGTCAGCGTGCGAGTCGGCGTGATGGCTTCGGGCGACAGCATGACTTCGATGATGGCGGGCTTGCCGCTAGCGCGTGCCCGTTCGAAGGCCGGACCGAATTCATCGGTCTTCGAGACCCGCTCGCCATGGCCACCATAGGCTTGCGCAAAAGCGACGAAATCCGGGTTGACGAGATCAGTGCCGCTGACACGGCCCGGGTAATCGCGTTCCTGATGCATGCGGATGGTGCCATAGGTGCCGTTGTTGACCAGCACGGTGATGATCGGCAGACCATAGCGCACCGCGGTGATGAATTCCTGGCCGTGCATCATGAAGCAGCCATCACCCGCAAAGCAGATGACTTCGCGTTCCGGGAACAGCGCCTTGGCCGCCACGGCGGCAGGCAGGCCATAGCCCATGGAACCGGAGGTCGGGGCCGATTGCGTGTTGTAAGCCTGGAAACGGTGGAAGCGATGCAGCCAGGTTGCGTAGTTGCCGGCGCCATTGGTGAAGACAGCCGTCTTTGGCACATTGGCCTCGATCCAGTTCATGATCGGGCCCATCTGCACATCGCCCGGGCCGGTTTCCGGCGGTGTGGACCAGCGCAGATAGGCATCATGCATGGTGGCGGTACGCTCAGCCCAGGCAGGCTGTGCGGGCGCTTCCAGATCCTTGATGGCCGCCACGAATTCGGCAGGCGCTGCAACGATGGCAAGATCGGGGCGATAGATGCGGCCAAGCTCTTCCGGGTCAGGGAAGACGTGCACGATCTTCTGCGACGGGTAGGGGATGTCCAGCAGCGTATAGCCGGAGGAGGGCATTTCCGACATGCGGCTACCGAGCAGCACGATCAGGTCTGACTCCTTGATCTCCTTCGCCAGTGCCGGGTTGATGCCGATGCCAACATCGCCCGCGTAAGAGCTATGCGTGTGATCGAACAGCATCTGGCGGCGGAAGGAGCAGCCGACGGGCACGCGGAACCTCTCAGCGAAAGCCCGGAAATCGACGACCGCCTGTTCATTCCAGCGCGTGCCACCGATGATGAACATCGGGCGCTTGGCCTCGCGCAGCATTTCCCCGAACGCCTTGACCTGCGATTCGCCCGGGTGGCTTTCCACCGGTGTGTAGGGTCTGGCTTCCGGCGCGTCGACGACATCGCGCAGCATGTCTTCCGGCAGGGTAAGCACTACAGGGCCGGGGCGACCAGACGTGGCGACAGCGAAGGCGCGGGTTACAAATTCCGGGATACGGCGTGCATCGTCGATCTCGCCAACCCATTTGGCGAATTCGGTGAAGGCGCGGCGATATTCCACTTCCTGGAAGGCTTCGCGTTCACGCGCGTCGCGCTGAACCTGCCCGATGAACAGGATCATCGGAATTGAATCCTGCATCGCGACGTGAAGGCCAGCAGAGGCATTGGTGGCGCCCGGGCCGCGTGTGACCATGCAGATGCCCGGCTCGCCTGTCAGGCGGCCCCAGCTATCGGCCATCATTGCCGCGCCGCCTTCCTGACGGCAGATCATCACCTCGACGCCGCTGTCATAGAGAGCGTCGAGAACGGCGAGGTAGCTTTCGCCGGGAACGCAGGAAACCCGTTTGACGCCATTGGCCTTCAGCGCATCGACAATAAGTTGGCCGCCGGTCTTCATGCCTGTTTCCTCTCCTGTTTCTTTGCCTCAAGCTCTGCGAGGACTTCATCTGTGTGTTCGCCCAGTGCAGGGCTTGGTCTGTGATAGGTCAATGGCGTTTCGGACAGAATGATCGGCGTACGCACGCCGGGAATGACCGTACCATCCTGCGCAGCGAGATCGATCTTCAAGTCGCGCGCCTTGATCTGCGGATCGTCGAACATTTCGTCGATCGAATTGATCGGACCGGCGGGTACGGCATTCTCCCCGCAGGCGGCCAGCAGGTCCGCTTTCGTCCATGTATCCGTTTTGGCGATGACGGCGGCACGAACCGCCTCGCGGTTTGCCACGCGTGCCTTGTTGGTGGCAAAGCGCGCGTCTGCGCTCATGTCTTCGAGCCCCAAGATTTTGCAGAGCCGCGCGAACTGGCCGTCATTGCCAACAGCGAGAATGAGATGGCCGTCAGCAGTCGGAATCACTTCATAGGGGCTGATATTCGGGTGGGCATTGCCCAGCCGCACGGGCGCCTTGCCCGAAATGAGGTAGTTCATGTTCTGGTTGGCGAGGACCGCGGACATGACATCCAGAAGTGCCATGTCGACATGCTGGCCCTGACCGGTCTTCAGCGCATGGATGAGGGCCGCCTGGATGGCCGTAACCGCATAGATGCCGGTGAAGATATCGGCAATGGCAACGCCTGCCTTCATGGGTTCGCCATCGGGCGTACCGGTGATGGACATGAAGCCGGACATGCCCTGAACAATGTAGTCGTAACCCGCGAGGGCGGCATAAGGGCCGTTCTGACCGAAGCCTGTTATGGAGCAGTAGACGAGCTTCGGGTTGATGGCCTTCAGGCTCTCATAATCCAGGCCGTATTTCTTCAGGCCGCCGAGCTTGAAATTCTCGATGATGACATCGGCATCCTTCACCAGGTCCCGAACGATTTCCTGACCTTCCGGCGTGCTGAAATCGACCGCCACTGAGCGTTTGCCGCGATTGGTGGAGTGGTAATAGGCGGCAGAGAGGTTGTCGCCATTCACGCTTTCCACAAAAGGAGGCCCCCAGGCCCGTGTATCATCGCCGCCGTTCGGGTTCTCGACCTTGATGACATCTGCACCCAGATCAGCCAGCATCTGGCCTGCCCAGGGGCCTGCCAGAACGCGAGCGAGTTCAATGACGCGAATGCCGTGCAGAGGGGCGGCGTGGGGAGGTGAGGCAATCATGATGGGACGACAAGCTCCGCCTTGGCTGATGTTTCATCCATTCATAGCGGCGTCACGCGCAAACGACACTTGATTAAAAATCATGACATCATTCCAGTCGAAAGAGCTTGAATAGGCGCGGTCGGTCGAGAAAGCGTCGCAGACATCCAGTCGCTAAACTCCTGCATAGCCTCTTCGCGGCCGATTTCCTTCAGCGTCTCGTGACGCATCAGTGGATAGATGCGCTTGTGGACATTCGTGAAGCCAGCCCGTGCGAGACGGTGGGAGAGCCAGTCGATGGCTTTTGCCTTTTCCGTTGCGGGATCCTGTCCGCCTCCGACCAAGTGGAAGGGCAGGGCTTTTGGCAGTCTGGATAGAAGGCTCGCCTCCGTGCCACGGAAGGTCAGCTCGAACACATCAAGCCACATGGATATGCTGACATCGAAACCGCAAAGCGGATCGGCTTCGTAGGCTTCTACTTCGGAACGATCCCGGCTCAGCCAGTCTGCCTGAGTTTTAGAATCGGGCATGGATTTGCCCCAGGTCTCGAAGGTGAGCTTGGGCAAGATCAGGCTGGGGACATCCGAGCCCTTCAGCGCGCGTTCGGTCTTGAGAACCACTTGCGCCAGCCTCCCCATTGCGCCAACGGCGAAGTTGGTATTCCAGATGGCAATCCCGGAATAGGTGCGAGGGTGGCTTACTGCCGTATTCAGGGCAATGAGCCCGCCCATGGAGTGGCCGAAGAGAAAGATGGGTAGATCAGGATAGGCGGCTTTGGCGTGATCGGTAACGGCGGTCACATCGGCAATGACCTTCCCAATGCCATCCTCCTTCGCGAAACGGCCGACAGGAGCATCGGCGGCCTTGGTATGCCCATGCCCGCGATGATCATGCGCATAAACAGCAAAACCCTGTTGCGCCATGGCGCGCGCAAATTGCTCGTAGCGTCCTGAATGTTCGGCCAGTCCGTGGCAAATTTGAATCACGCCTTTGGGTTCGCCAACAGCCTGTTGATGCCGGAGCGCCAGATCTGCGCTAGTTCCGCTTTTCAGCCGCTCGATCGATTCGAACATGAACGTGCTATCTCCTCGCCGTCTTCCTGACTGTGAAGCCAGTTGTGACGGGAGTGCGTTCGGAAGGCAACGGGCATGTTTCGCACCAATCGTCCAAGCCTTTCGTGGAGAGCAGTTTGGGGCACCTGCGTCGCTGTGCCTTTGGCTGTTGCCCCTAAGGCCCATTTCGCTTACATAGCGGGCACTTTTCCCACACTGGCGCCGGAGCGATTGTCCCTATGGCACGTCAATTCATTTATCACATGGCTGGCCTCAACAAGGCCTACGGCAACAAGAAGATACTTGAGAACATTCATCTCTCTTTCTATCCGGACGCCAAGATTGGTATCCTCGGCCCCAACGGCGCGGGTAAGTCCACGGTTCTCAAGATCATGGCCGGTCTCGACAAGGAGTGGACGGGCGAAGCTTGGCTTGCCGACGGCGCCACTCTTGGCTACCTGCCGCAGGAGCCGCAGCTCGACCCGACCAAGACCGTGTTCGAGAATGTGATGGAAGGCGTTGCCGACAAGACGGCGATCCTCAACCGCTATAACGAACTGATGATGAACTATTCCGACGAAACGGCGGAAGAGGGCGCGAAGCTTCAGGACATCATCGACAGCCAGAATCTCTGGGATCTCGAAAGCCAAGTGGAAATGGCCATGGACGCCCTGCGTTGCCCTCCGGGCGATGCATCGGTCGATAACCTCTCCGGTGGTGAAAAGCGCCGCGTTGCGCTCTGCCAGCTCCTGCTGCGCAAGCCAGACCTGCTGCTCCTTGACGAACCGACCAACCACCTGGACGCCGAGACGATCGCCTGGCTCGAAAAGCACCTGCGCGAGTATCCGGGCGCCATCCTGATGGTTACCCACGACCGCTACTTCCTCGATAATGTCACTGGCTGGATTCTCGAGCTCGACCGTGGTCGCGGCATCCCGTACGAAGGCAACTATTCCGCCTACCTCAATGCCAAGGCAAAGCGGCTTGCACAGGAAGAGCGCGAGGAAGGCAGCCGCCAGAAGGCCCTTTCCCGCGAACAGGAGTGGATTGCATCGTCTCCAAAGGCGCGTCAGGCAAAGTCCAAGGCCCGTATCCGTGCCTATGACGAACTGGTGGCAGCAGCGGAAAATCGTCGTCCCGGCGAAGCCCAGATCATCATTCCTGTTGGCGAGCGTCTTGGTCAGGTGGTTATCGAGGCGGAAAACATCTCGAAATCGTACGACGGTCGCGTTCTGTTCGAAAACCTGTCGTTCAAGCTGCCGCCGGGCGGCATCGTGGGTGTCATCGGTCCGAACGGTGCCGGTAAGTCGACGCTGTTCCGCATCATCACCGGTCAGGAAACACCGGATTCCGGCGATATCCGTATCGGCGAGACGGTGCATCTCGGCTATGTCGACCAGAGCCGCGACTCGCTTGATGGTTCCAAGAATGTCTGGGAAGAAATCTCGGGCGGCAACGACATCATCAAGCTCGGCAAATACGAGATGAACAGCCGAGCCTATTGCGGCGCCTTCAACTTCAAGGGCGGCGATCAGCAGCAGAAGGTCGGCAACCTTTCCGGTGGTCAGCGCAACCGCGTTCACCTCGCCAAGATGCTGAAGGCTGGTGGCAACGTTCTTCTGCTCGACGAACCGACCAACGACCTCGACACCGAAACGCTGGGTGCGCTGGAAGACGCGCTTGAAAACTTCGCGGGCTGCGCTGTCATCATCAGCCACGATCGCATGTTCCTCGACCGTCTTGCGACCCATATTCTCGCATTCGAGGGCGATAGCCATGTGGAATGGTTCGAAGGCAACTTCGAGGATTACGAGCAGGACAAGATCCGTCGCCTGGGTGCAGACTCGGTCAATCCGAAGCGCGTGACCTACAAGCGTCTGACGCGTTAGTCTTGACTTAGTCGAGCGAACTTAACGTCGCTCGATAATCATGGATGATAATTCTTTAAAGGCCGCTATTCATGATCGAATAGCGGCTTTTATTGTTTTTCGTGGATTAGTTTTTATATGTCTATTTATTATAATATACAGTAATGCTGAATTTGTTATTTTTTGCTTTAAATAAATATCAATCTTAGAATTGTATATCCCTAAATTACACGTATTCAGCTTTCCGTTCTGGAAGCAGGAACACTTAGATGGGGGATGTACTGTTGCTGTCATTAAGGAAGCTTCCATTTCGAAAGGCGCTCGTTACATTGGCGCTGGTACCGCTTGCTGCTGTCGTGGGATTGGGCATGATGGTTGGCTTCAAGAGCTATCAAGAGTATGAGCGTCTTCAGCGAGCCCGGATCATGGCTGAGCTCGCCTATGCAGGCGGCGAGTTGATGCTGACGGTTCCCTTGGAGAGCATGCTCCCGCCATCAGAACGCCCGAAAACCCGGACCGTATCGGATGCCACATACAACAACATGATCGAGCAACTCGATCGTTTGAAGGCCTTGGGCTACAATGATGAGCTGACGCTGAGGCTGCGGTCAAATCTTGAGACAGCCTATTCAAGAATGTCGGAATATCGCCAGAAGCAGGATGCGGGTGATACAGACCCGCTTATGCCGCTGCGATATGCAAAGCCGGTTGTACAGGCTGGAATGGCCATGGCATCTCGTGCCGGTGGTCTCACCGACGACGTAGCACTTGCGCGTGATATTCGCGGCTATCATGCCTGGATGAAGGTCAACGAAGGTCAGCTTCTGTCTGGACGTATGGGGCAAATCTACATTCAGAAGCGCAGTTTCAGTAAGGTTGAACAGGCTCTTTTCGATGAGGGTTCCAATCAGATCCGCAACTTCGACCCTGACTTCCGCGCTTTCGTGTCCAAGCCTATCCAGGAGCGTGTCGATGCCTTCTTCGCATCGCCCGATGGCAAGGTTTTAACAGACATATATGCGGCCATGGCAAGCCTGGAAGACTATAAGGGCAAGCCCGAGGTTTATGATGCTTTTACCGAAGCTACCGGCAAGCGAACTCAAGTCATCGCCGGCTTTCTTCGTGAAAACGGTCAGAACCTCATCAAGGGTGCCGATGCGCGGTTGAATGCCGCCTGGTTCTCGATGGTTGCCATCATCTCGGGCGTTGCAGCGTTCGTCGTTCTGGTCATTGCTCTTGGCGTTCTGATTACCCGCAGTCTGTCGTCTTCGATCCTCGGGATCAGTAAGTCGATGACGGTACTGGCCGAAGGTAACACCGCAGCAGCCATTCCCTACACGGACCGTCGCGACGAAATCGGCACCATGGCGCATTCGGTCGAAGTGTTCCGCCAGGCGGCTCTGCGCAATGCCGAGCTGGAAGCGGAAGCCGACGGAAACCGTGCTCGCATGGAAGCCGAACGGGCGACATTGCAGGCGGAGGCCGAACGGGAGGCAGACGAGCGGCTTCGCCAGGCGACTGGCGCACTGGCCGCGAGCCTTCGCCGACTGGCCGGTGGCGATATGCTGTGCGATATTCATCAGCCTCTTGCGTCACAGTTTGAAAGCCTGCGTGCCGACTTCAACTCCTCCGTGGCTCAGTTGCGTGAAACGCTCAAGGCAGTCGGTTCGACCGTCACTGTCGTTGCAGGAGGGTCTCGCGAGATTTCGGACGCCTCCGACAATCTGGCGCGTCGTACGGAGCAGCAGGCCGCTTCGCTTGAGGAGACGGCAGCGGCCCTTGAACAAATCACGGCAAACGTCACCTCGACATCGCACCGCACCATTGAGGCGCGCGAGGTTGTCCGCCACGCCCGAAATCAGGCGGAGAAGTCAGGAAGCGTGGTGCGCAATGCCGTGACAGCGATGGAGCGTATCGAGCAGGCCTCGCGTCAAATCAACCAGATCATCAGCGTTATTGACGAGATCGCATTCCAGACCAACCTGCTTGCCCTGAATGCAGGCGTCGAAGCGGCGCGAGCCGGTGAGGCCGGGAAGGGCTTTGCGGTTGTTGCGCAGGAAGTTCGAGAGCTGGCCCAGCGTTCCGCGAATGCGGCAAAGGAAATCAAGGGACTCATCGCCAACTCTACCGCTGCTGTCTCCGAGGGTGTGAAACTTGTCAGCGATACAGGCCAGGGCCTGACAGCGATTGAGGAGTTGGTGCTGACGATCAACACCCACATGGACGCGATTGCGACCGCTGCGCATGAACAGTCAAGCGGTCTGGCTGAGGTCAACACCGCGGTCAACCATATGGATCAGGCAACGCAGCAAAACGCAGCGATGGTGGAGGAAATGAACGCCGCTGGCGCAGGCCTTGCGGGTGAAAGCCATAAATTGCATGAGTTGATCGCGCGCTTCCAGCTGGTTCAGGCGGGTCCGGGTACGTCATCAGGTTCTGCCTTGCGTCAGGTCGCGAAGACCATGCGGCAGCCTTCGGCATCGGCAATCCGAAGTGGCGCCGCCGTTTCGGCAATGGGATCGCCAGCAACCGCCTCACAGCATTGGGAAGAATTCTGATCTTTGACGGAAGCAGCGAACATGGGCGGATGGAAGGGTCCGCCCATGCCCGTTTGGAAAATTAGGCTTGTCATCCTCTGCAATGTCACATAAAGATATCTTTATATCTTGATTGTGGTGGATGCGTAATGACCTTGGGTCTCGAAAAGCTGGTGGACGTGCTGAAGACGACGGGTGAAACCACCCGCTTTCGTCTGCTCGTCCTGCTGTCGGCAGGGGATCTGACGGTCAGCGATATGACCGATATTCTCGGGCAGTCGCAACCACGCATTTCGCGCCATCTGAAGCTGCTGTCGGAAGAGGGGCTTATCGAGCGCTACCAGGAAGGCGCATGGGCGTTTTTCCGGTTGAGCCACGAAGGGGAGGCGGCAGCTGTGGTTCGTCAACTGCTGGGGGCCGTCGATCTGTCGGATCCGGTTCTGGTGCGCGATGGCGAGCGGCTTTCGGACGTAAAGCGGGAGAGAGCCGCGAGAGCACAGGCCTATTTCAGCCGTAACGCTGCCGAATGGGATGAGTTGCGTCGCCTGCACGTGAGTGACGAGCAGGTGGAAAAAGCGCTGGCGCACTTGATTGGTGACGCGCAGATCGATTCTCTGCTCGATCTCGGCACAGGCACCGGCTGGGTACTCCAGCAGCTTCATGCACATTATCGGCGTGCCGTCGGAATTGATGCCAGCCGCGACATGCTGGCTGTTGCCCGCGCCAATCTCGATCGGGCGGGTATTCTGAAGGCCTCGGTTCGGCACGGCGATATTTTCAACCTGCCAGCGGAAGCGGGCGACTTCGACCTCGTTACCGTCCATCAGGTTCTGCACTTCCTGGATCAACCCGAAAAGGCCGTGACGGAGGCAGCACGCGTGCTGCGGAGTGACGGTCGTCTGCTGATCGTGGATCTGGCACCGCATACGCTGGATTATCTGCGCGAAGATCATGCCCACGTTCGGCTCGGTTTCTCGCACCAGACGGTTCAGGAATGGCTGGAAAAAGCGGGTCTCGTCGTCGAAGACATTCTGGACCTCAAGCCTGTCGCGACCAAAGGCACGCCTGCACTGACAGTGACGATCTGGCTCGCGCGTGCCCGGAGCGGCGCAGAACCAGCCGCTTCTTCCAACACCTATGACATACTGAAATCGGAAGCCGCCCAATGACACATCCGGTCCGCCCCGCGCATGACTTTCGCCTGTCTTACGAATTCTTTCCGCCGAAATCGCCGGAAATGGAGGAGCAGCTTTGGCAGACTGTGGATCAACTGGCGCTCTTCGAGCCGGAGTTTGTATCCGTGACCTATGGGGCAGGCGGAACTACCAAAAGGCCCACCTTCGCCACGGTCGAACGCCTCATCTCGAAAACGAACCTGCCGACAGCTTCGCATCTGACCTGTGTCGATGCAGATCGTGATGAGACGCATGACGTCATCAATGAGCTTCGGGCGATGGGCGTGAAGCATATCGTTGCCTTGCGCGGCGATCCGTCCAGCGGCGTGGGCACCGCCTATGTGCCGCATCCGCATGGTTATGAGAATGCGGCAGCGCTTGTCGCGGCCCTGAAGGCGGAAGGTGGTTTCGAAATCTCCGTCTCTGCCTATCCGGAAAAGCACCCGGAAAGCCGGGACGTGAACGCCGATATCGAGATGCTGAAGCGGAAGGCGGACGCAGGTGCAGATCGCGCGCTGACGCAGTTCTTCTTCGATAATGACGTTTTCGAGCGCTACATGGAGCAGGTACGCAAGGCAGGGATTTTGATCCCGGTCGTACCCGGTATCATGCCGATCCAGAACCTGACGCAGCTCAAGCGCTTTGCTAGCCGCTGTGGTGCCGGTATTCCGGCCTTCCTCGATGCTCGGTTCGAGGGTCTGGACGACAAGCCGGAAGAGCGCGCCAAGGTGGCCGCAGAGGTGGCTGCTGAACAGATCCAGGATCTGATGCGACGTGGTCTGGACGAGTTTCACCTCTATACGATGAACCGCGCACCGCTGGTTTCCGCAGTCCTGACCAATCTTGGACGATTGCCAAAGGAAAAGGCCCAGACCGGGGCGGCGGCCTGAGCCTTGTTATAGGTGAGGCGCGGCTGCTGCCGGGCCTTCACTTTCCGTGAATGCGCTGCTTTGCACGCAGGAACCAATGTCGATCAGTTACCAGTTTCAGGTCGTCATGGGCCTTTGGGCCCGCTTCGATATCCAATAAGGCAGAACCGCAACAGCCTGCCGACAGTTCACATGAATAGCATCGACGCCACAAATACGAACGCTGCACCGACGAGAAGGGCATTGAAGGAATAGGTGCGTCCCATGTCTGCCTCCTTGGTTTAACGAGTCAAAGATGAGGCATTTGCGTTGAGTTTCAAAGTAAATAATGTGCTGCAATGCGGCGTGAACGACAGGTTAAGGCCCTGATTAAACGTATCAGCAATTTGATTTTGCTCTATAAAATTCGTTAGCGATTTTGGTGTGCAAAGCGTTAATGCTCGCGTCGACACTGTTAAAAATCGTCATATTTCGTGACTTTTATTGCGCTGCAAGAGCAGAAGTTCAATGAAAATCAGGGCCGCTGACGACAGAACATTCAGCGGCCCGACTGATTTCAAAGTGCGTCAAGCAGGGACTGAGTCGGCCAGCCATCAGCGGGTAAGCCCAGACGTTGTTGCTCCTTTTGAACGGCGACGCGCGTGCCGGATCCGAGAATGCCGTCGATCTTGCCGACGTCATGACCACGGGCCTGAAGCTTGGTCTGCAGTGCCTTCATCGTCGCATCATCCATGCCGGGTTCCGGGTTGCCCTTGACATAGGTTGGGGCGCCCGAGAGGCGCGTGGCGAAATAGGCAGCCGACGTCGTGTAGATGAACGACTGGTTCCATTTCAGGTAGATGCCGAAATTGGGATAGGCAAGGAAAGCCGGTCCTTTGCGCCCCTGCGGCAGGACAAGCGCCGTCGGCAGATTGCCAAACTTCGTATTCCCATCACGCGGCTTGACGCCAAGCGCGAACCATTCTGAGGCCGGGATTTCATTTCCGAGGCCGGACTTTTCCCAAGGCAGATTTTCGGGCAGTTCAACTTCCTGCAGCCAGGGTTCGCCAGCCTTGAAGCCCATGCCCTTGATGAAGGCAGCAGCTGTCAGCACGGCATCGGCGGAACTGGTCTTGACGTTGATATGACCATCGCCGTCTCCATCGACTCCATAATGGATGATGTCGTCCGGCAGCATCTGCACCTGACCGATCTCACCTGCCCAGGCGCCGGTGTTGGTCGTCGGGTCAAGATCGCCGTGCTGCACCATCTCGATGAGGGCGATCAACTGCTTGCGGAAGATCTCGGGACGACGGCAGTCGTGAGAGAGGGTGACGAGAGCATTGCGCGTGTTGAAGTCGCCCTGAACGGCGCCAAAGTCTGTTTCCATGGCCCAGAATGCAGTGACAACACCCGGCGCTACGCCGAATTCCTTCTCGACGCGATCAAAGACCGGTGCCATCTGCTTGAGTTTCTGACGCCCGATATCGAGGCGTGCCTGGCTGACGGTGCGCTGTGAGAATTCCAAAAAGGTCTGACGGAAGACGCCTTGGGCACGATCGCGCGCAAGAACCTTCGGGTCGATCTGGGCACCGGCGAGAGCCTTGTCGGCGGCTTCTGCGGGCACGCCCTTGGCGATCGCCTCAGCCTTAACGTCCTTCAGGAAGGCAGCCAGATCGCCGCCGCAGGCAACCGCAGGCTTTGCCTCCTGCGCCAGCGCAGTGGTGCCCATGAGAGCGGTAAGTGAAGCAGCGAATGCAGCACGGCGAAACAGGGGAAAAGACATTGGGAAACCTCGTACGGACAGTCCCCGCCATGTCGGTAATATTTGTGACCAAACAAGGGCAGAGCGCAATTTGACCGCGTTACAACAGGTCACCGGTTGCAGTTCAAGCCCTTATTTCGAAACGGATGCCACCCAGGCATGCCAGTTCTTCTCGGAGCCCGAAAAGACATTTATATCCGTCTTGCCCGGAACCCCCGGTACGACACCTGTCGAGGTGTATTGCCAGAAGGACCAACGCCGTGAGTCGTAGATCTTCTGCGGATGGGCGGCAACGGAGCGGACCCAGAAATGATAATTCTGGAAATGCCCGACCAGATTGTCGCGGTGGAAATCGACGGATGTGTAGATAATGGGCTTCTTGCCGTAATGCGCTTCCAGCCGATCCATGAAACGCTGCATGACCTTGCGAACAGTCTCCGGATCGGGGCGCGTCTTGCAGGTTGGCGAGGCAGGGTTCCACTCAACGTCGATGACGGGTGGCAGAAGCGAAGCGCGCTTCGGCACATTCTGGATGAACCAGTCCGCCTGCTCATCCGGCGTGGAGCAGAAGTAGTAGAAGTGATAGGGCGCGTGCGGTATGCCGGCCGTGGACGCGCCCTTCCAGCTTGCCTCGAAGGCCGGATCGATCATGTCCTTGCCTTCGGTTGCCTTGATAAACGCGAAGGATACGCCCGACCGTTTCGCAGTCTGCCAATCGACATTGCCATTCCACTTGGAGACGTCGATGCCATGGACCTGATGGCGGTCCGGATGGTTGCTGCCGAAATCCTGCGGGTCCAGATCCTGAAACTTCGGCTTGCGGATCGCCGTCGTCTCTATCAGATCGAAGCTGGCGGATGTGCAGCCGGAAAGAAGAAGAGCCGTGGCCGCAAGGGAAAGCAAAATGCGAGACATGGGGTTCCGTCTGGTTCGCGCTCAGGATTTCGTCCGGCTTGCCGCGCAAGACAGAACAGTCATTCCTAATTAACCATAACGTCGTAAATTTTTCATGAGCGCAAGAGGGCGCTCAAGCGGGTTTATCGCAAACGCGGCGCCGAACGATGATGTGCCAAGCATAGCCCTGATACAAGCCTTCCACCATCATGTCCGCGCCGAAGCGGCTCAGTCTTTCCTCGACCGCCTCAGCCAGATTGGCACGGGGCGTGACATGGAAACGTTTCAGCCATGCCTGAAGCGCCTTGCGGAACCAGGCCGGAAGATGCTCCTGCTGGCCGAAATCGATGATGTGAAGCGATCCGCCTGGCTTGAGCGCTGCGAGAGACGCTTCAATCGAGGTCTCCCATTCGGGAATCATCGAAAACGCATAGGAGATCAGGATGCGATCAAAGCCTGCATCTTCGCCGAATTCCGCTGCGGAAAAGCGAGCCGCGTCTGCGATCCGCAGGTGTGGTTTGTTTCCCAGATGTATGAAAGCCTTCGTGGTCGAGGCCAGCATCTCCGCCGATATATCGAGGCCGAAGAGGCGGGCTTGCGGATAATGTCTGTCCGCGAGAACGAGATTGCGGCCCGTTCCGCAACCGACCTCCAAGAGGCTGCCGTTTGAGGGGATCTGAAGCTGTTCGATCGCCCTGTCGCGGCCGAGCAGATAGTATTTGCGTGTCAGGTCATAGATGTGCCGCTGATAGCGATACATGCGATCCATGCGTTGCGCATGATCGCCCAGCGGCTGCGAGAGGTTTTCCAGAGGTGTCACGCGGACCTCACATAGATATGGAAGCCGCCATAGATCGCGGAACGATCCTGAAGGTTCAGCGCGTGAGACCTCTCTTCCAGATAGGTCCATTGTGCGCGTAACGCCGGAGAAAGGCGGCCTTCAATGATGCTCTTTTCTGCCGCTGTTCGAAAAATCACGCGTGCGCCGCCGGTTGCCGTGCGCGAGATCTCCGTCCACAGATCGTTCAATTGTTGATCAGTCATCCAGTCCTGCGCATCCAGAAGGACATAGCGGTCCACTGAGTCTGCAGGCTTCGACGCCAGAAGCTCCGTGAAGGTGGCGTGGTGCACCTGCACACGGTCCACATTCTCGCGGATCGCGGCATGGTTCTCGGCCTTCAGATAGGTTGGCAATGATCCTTCATCGCCAGTTGGATAGCGCCGCATGAAGGCCTGCCAGGCGAAATAGTTGTCTTTCAGCGGGAAATGACAGGCGAGCTTTTCCAGCCGCTGGCGCAGCACCGGCGCAATGGAACCATCCGTCGCAATGCTTGCCAGTTCATCATATTGCTGCGGCGGAATGCCAAGGCCGAAGAGTGAACTCTTGCGGCTGGTGAGCCACTTGATCAGCGGCTTGTCAAAGAGCGGCGCGATCCGGGTATCAAAGACATGACGCTGCTCGCGCAGCGATTTGGCGTTTGCCAGTTCCGTCAACTGCACGCAGTGCAGCCGTGCAAGCAGATGGCCAACAGCGATAAAGCGACCGAGAAGCCCTGTCCGGTAGATGTTGCGCTCGAACACTTCGATGCGACGCTGGCCGTTCCAACGGCGTTTTTGCCAGTAGGTGCGGCTGGTCGCGTCAAGGTTCTGTGCGATAACCCTGTCGAAGGCTTCGACATTGCCCGAGACATTTTCCATGGCAAGGAAGCGAACGACGTCTGAGTGGCCGGGGAGAGAGCGGAAGGCCGCAAGCTTCAGCCGGTTCAATGCGATATGGTGTGGGTTGAGATCGACGACATCGATCGAACTCGGGTGGCGTGACAGGTAGGCAAGCATGTTGCAGCCGCCGGAGCCGATGCAGACGATGGAGTGGCCCGGCGACAATTCCATACCGGCCATATCCACATCCGGGTCTTCCCAGATCTGCGGGTAGACGAGCCCGGAGAAAAGCAGGCCAAAGAGGCGTTCCGACAATCCGTTTCGGGAAAGCGCCTTGTGTTGAAGCAATGCGTTTTTCAGCTTCCCGTTTTTCAGGAAACCGGCATCCGGTACCAGTTCTGCCATTTGCGAATCCCGCCTCATGTGGAATTCACATGGCTGTAGACGGGGGCTGCTACAGTTTCATGACGATGCTAAAAGGCCATCAAAAGACGATTGGGAGTTTGTTGTGATATTCTTGAAGCGAATACTGAAGTGGACCTGTTTGGCTATCGTCTTGCTGCTGGTGGGCGGGTATGCGTGGCTTTACGCCCGTCCGCCGGAACTTCTGCGCGTCGGTGCCGGATACGCAGCCAAGATCATCTGCTCGAACGTCTTCATCGCCAACCGTGATGCGGATCTGGTGCTTGCCGATGATGTTCAAGCGCCCGGCCACCCGCTTCTCAAACTGATGAGCGCGACTGTCGACCGGGAACGTCAGACAGTCACGACTTCGCTGACAGGTGGCATTGCCAGGACTACTGCGGAATATCATGCCGGCCTCGGTTGCCGCGTTCTCCCTGCGGGCGCGAAGGTCGTTCCGCTGCCGGTGATTGCGGAAGCGCCAAAGCCCGCGCCGGACTCGTCTCTCCTGTGGCCGCAAGGTGGCGCGGTGCAACTTGACCCCGCAGTGCAGGATGTTCTTGCTCGCGAAGATCTCGCTGGTCCGGGCGCGCGGGCGATCGTCGTGATCCGGGACGGCCGTCTTGTCGGGGAGCGCTATGCGAAGGGGTTCAGCCCCCAGACCCCGCTTCTCGGATGGTCCATGACCAAGACCGTGAATGCAGCACTTGTGGGCATCGCCATGGGGCAGGGCGCCATGAAGCTCGATGATGCCGCTCTCTTTGCGCAGTGGAAGAACGATACCCGCGCAAGTATCCGTGTTGCCGATCTTCTTTCCATGGAAGATGGCCTGGCCTTCAACGAGAATTACGGCAATGTTTCCGACGTGACGCGGATGCTCTATCTGGAGTCGGACATGGTGTCGTTCATGACGCAACGTCCCGCAGCAGCGCCACCGGGTACAGTGTTCACGTATTCCACCGGCTCTCCGGTGCTGTTGTCGCGGCTTTGGATGGACCATCTGGGCGATACGGCCAAGGCACTTCGCTTTCCCCAGAAGGCGCTGTTCGACCCGATTGGCATGAGCAGTGCGGTTATGGAGGTGGATGCCGCAGGGACCTTCGTTGGCGGATCCTATCTCTATGCCACGGCGCGTGACTGGGCGCGGTTTGGTCTGCTGCTGGCGCAGGATGGAGTCTGGAACGGTAGCCGGATCCTGCCGGAAGGTTTCACCGCGCTGATGGCAAAGCCAAACAACGCTTCGGATGGGCGGTATTCACAGGCACAGACTTGGCTTCCGAAAGCGCCGGATGGAACCTCTATCCCTGCAGGCTGGTTCCGTCTCCAGGGACATGACGGACAGACGATTACCGTCATTCCCGCCACGAGCACCGTGATCCTGCGCATGGGGCTGACCCCCAGAAAGCTCGACTATAGCCCCAACGCGCTGGTGGCAGCCGTTCTGGCTCTGCGTTGAAGTCCATAAAAGCAATTCGGCAACCGTTCGATTGAGCGGTTGCCGGTAGAAGCCGTAGACTGCGATCTGTCTCGAGGATTACTGGATAACGTCCAGCATGTCCTTGCGCTTGGCATCGTAGTAATAGCCGCGCGCATACATCTTGATCGCGTCGTCGGAGTCGTTTTCAGACACCAGCCAGGCACCGCGAAGATATTTGATGGCGTATTTCAGGTTGGTTTCCGCATCGAGCAAACCATCCGGCGTCCCGGCATAGCCCATGGACTTCGCGGTGGAATACTTGATCTGCATCAGGCCCCAATAGCCGCGCTTGTTGTAGGCGCGCGGGTCATACTTGCTTTCACGGTGAACAACGCGGTGAACAAGCGATTCCGGCACGCCGTACAGACCGGCATAACGACGGATGAGAGCATTGAGCGTTGGCGTGCTTGCTTCTGCCGTCGGCGGGATCGGCGCACCGGGCGCTGGCGGGAAGAAGTCACCTGCCATCCCGGAGCCCGGACGAACCGGGCCGGCGAATGCCACCATGTTAGACGGTGTCGACGTCGTCAGTCGCGGACGCGGCGTTGGGATTGCCGTGTAGGCCGCGGTCATTTCGGGCGGAAGTGCTGCAGGAACGACCTGGGCCGTTTGTGCGGAGGCTGTGAGAGCTGCGGGCGACGAGACGGGTGCAGATGCACTTCGCTCAGCCGTCGCCATATTGATGGCCTGGAGGCCACCATTCTTGTCGATCGACGTTGGCGCAACCGCGAGAGCCTGCGGATGTGCTGCAGCAGGGAAGGGCTGCTGCTTTTCAGCAAGCGATGCGATGACGGAGTCGTTTTGAGCCTTGATGGCGGATGCACCGGTTGGCAGAGCGATCTGGTGAACACGGCCACCCTTTTCCGCAACCTGCGTGGTCATGCCAACTGGAACGGCGACCGGTCCCTGCTGCTGCATCGCTGCCATCTGATCGGTGCCGACGCGGCCGCCCTTTTGCGCGGCGCCTGCATTGGTTGTCATGGCGGTAACGGAAGCTTGTGCGCCTGAAGGAGCGGCCTGACCATTTGTCGGGGATGCTGAGACTTGAGCGACTTGCGGCTGGGCCGCAGCAACGTCTGTCTTGGCCGGTGCATTGGATGCTGTCTGCACACTGGAGCAACCAGAAACTGCTCCGCAAACCGCTGCCGCAACAACCGCTTTCTTACCGATCAATCGGGTTATCGCCATCGTCTCACTTTCATGAAGATGATTGTTTCCAGCCCGCCGGTCTTTGACCGCCACGCAATCCATTAACGCATGTTCACAATTGCGGCAAGCTCCAAGCGCTCAAGCGGCAATCTTGCGATAGCCGGCAGTCACTGCGCGGCTTGCAATAAATCGCGTGCGAGGCTTGTGCGAGGCTTGATAAACCTTGCGAAATGCCCGCAGCTTGCGTGCTGATCGCTCTGCCAGAGCGAGCTGGATGAGGGGCGCAACAAGGGCCGCAACCGCAAGCGGAAGGGCAATTTCCTGGCTCAAAATTGCTGAATTGGTTAAAGAATCACTGAGTTGAAGCAGGACGGCCCAGAGGGCGATGATCAGGGATGGGCGAAATGCCTGCCAGCCAAGCCGGAAAGACGCCGAAGCCGTGTTCTGGTTCGGGAGGTTATCGTTGTCGGCAATCCTGACGCGGAACCGATTGATCTGTGACCTGAAGACAAAGAGCATCAGGAAGGCAATGCCGATCCAGGCAAATGAGCCCTGCATTGCAGGCAGATAAATGCGGCACATGTTGAAAGCAGCGATTGCCACCGCAGCCGCCAGCAGATAGCCGATCCAGAGGCCCGGTAAAAACAGGATTGCGCGCAGTTTCCCGCGCGCAATGCATTGATCTCTCAGAAGGTTAGCCGCGACGGATGGTAGCAGAAAAGCGAGCAGGGCCAATGCTGCTGTCATCAGCGTCGTCTCTAAACTCATCTCAAGTCCTCCCCGACCTCATGACTTCCCATGCCTGAGATCATCGCTGCTGAATCATAGTCCTGATCAGGCTGACCGGTAGGGCTGTCCAATGAAGTCCATGACGTCCTTGAACCAACCGGCAGACAGATCGAAATGCTTGCCACCCTTGATACGCGGGAATTCGATTGTGCGCAATTTCCCATTCTGATCTTCATCGTGACCGGTCACGCCGGACACGCCGTTCAACGCACTTTCCACGCCAAGATCGACCATGCTCTGGATCAATCGCAGGTCTTCGTAGTTGGCCGGTGCCGAGCGCGCATAGTAACCCGATTTCTGAACCATCGAACGTTCCGCACCCAGAAGGGTTGCGAAATGCTTCTGGAACCAGTTTCCGACATTGATGGTATCGATCTTGACGTGCCCGAAGGCGTCGCGCTTGACGGTTTCGCCCGCCGCTTCTCTTTCGGCAACGATGGTGTCGAGGCCAGCGCCTTCCGAAACGAAGAGCGTCACAAAGCCGCAGCGGTCCATGATGGCGCGAAGGCGGGCCGCCTCCGCATCCAGATCGAAGGCCATCTCGGGCAGGTAGAGCCCGTCGATGTTCTTCATCTGGGTGTTCATCATGAAGCCTTCGACATATTCATTGTTCTTCGTGTCCTGGATGTAGGCACGGGCGGTAGCCGCGGTCAGCCAGCCACAGTGACGGCCCATGACCTCGTGAATCACCAGCGTGCGCGGCGCAGCACTTTGTTCATTGCTGACATGGTCGAAGAAGTGTGCGCCAACTTCGGCCGCAGTCCAGGCTCCCAGCGACTGCTTGATGGGAACGACATCATTATCAACCGTCTTCGGCAGGCCGACCACAGTCAGGTTGTAGCCGTGTGCGCCGAGATAGGCGGCAAGGTCGGCGGCGGTGGTGTTGGTGTCGTCGCCACCGATCGTATGCAGGATCGTCACCCCATCGGCGGCGAGCCTGTCAGCTGCAACCTTCAGCGGGTTCTCGCCTTCCTTGACAAGGCCCCGCTTCACGCAGTCCGCAGCATTGGTCAGCTTGACGCGGCTGTTGCCAATGGGGGAACCGCCATAGCGGTGAAGCAGATGCGCCTTTTCACGCATGTCCTGGTTGATTTCGATTCGATCGCCAAGCAGCAATCCCTGATAGCCCGAGCGGTAGGCAATCAACTCGATCTCTGGCGCGATATCGGAATAGCGCTCAATGAGACCGCCGACTGCCGATGAAAGGCACGGTGCCAGTCCGCCTGCTGTCAGCATTGCTACTTTCTGTTTGGCCATCGATCCTCCTTCGCGCCTCAAGCGCCTGTCTCAAATCTGGCGAATGGATGCGACACGAGACTGCGGCTGTAAAGTGAATTTCTCAAGAAAATCCGTGATTTCGCGGCGTAAACATGATGCCGACACAATTCAATCGGTTCAATGGGCGCCGGAGATGTCAACGCTTATCGGATGCGGTCTTCGTCTGTGGACAAGTCCTTGCGGAGATTGCTGGTGAGATGGGTCCTTGTTTCCGGGAAGATCCATCCGCGTCGGGCCGACGTAGGATGGATAAAGTTTAATGCCATTGCCTTCGTCTTCGCTTGCCATCGCGGGTTAAATTTGGTCTGGTGAGTCATGATTTTCGATTTCGCATGCCTTCAACTGACCTCTTTGTGGGACCGACTGCTGCACGCAGTTGGTGACGCCGCCACGAATACGCTTTCGCGCATGGTGGAGGCCGTCCGAACCTTGTTCGAAGGTGATCCGGAAACACGCAGGCGCGTGTCATTCTCCATCGCAATCATCGCGCTCTCTGCCAAGATGGCCAAGGCTGATGGTGCGGTTGTTGCCTCGGAAGTCGAGGCCTTCAAGCAGATTTTCGACTTTCCAGAAGAAGAGGCAAAGAACGTTGCCCGGCTTTACAATCTGGCGCGCCAGGACGTCGCCGGCTACGAAGCCTATGCCGAGAAGCTCGCAAATCTCTGCGGTTCCGGTGATTGCAACTGCCCCATGCTGGAGAACGTCATCGATGGCCTTTTCCATATCGCCAAGGCGGATGGGATGGTGCATGAGGCCGAACTGGCATTTCTCGCGCGCATAGCGGAAATCTTCCAGATCGACGAAGATCACTTCCGACGCATCATGGCGCGGCATATAACCATGGATGGCGGCAACCCGTATCTCATCCTTGGCGTGTCGCCGGATCAGGATTTTTCCGAAATCCGCAAGCAATATCGCAGGCTCGTTGCCGAACATCACCCGGACAAATTGATTGCACGCGGCGTACCCGCAGAATTGCATGCGGCAGCGAATGAGCGCATGGCGGCATTGAACGCGGCCTATGCGGCGATTGCGAAAGAACGCAAGGCAGCATGAAACTCGAGGCAGATTTCGTCGGCGCGCGCGTGGAGCCGTCGCCGAACCATGGCGAACGCAAAGGCTGCGATGCGCCAGACATGATCATCCTTCATTACACAGGTATGCCTGACCACGGTCAGGCATTGTCCTGGCTGAAGAATATCCAGAGCGAGGTTTCCAGCCATTATTTCGTCTGGCCGGATGGTCGCATCGTGCAACTGGTGCCGGAAAGTCGTCGTGCCTGGCATGCGGGTAAAAGTGTCTGGGCTGGCGAAACGGATATCAATTCGCGGTCCATCGGCATCGAGATCGCAAATGCGGGCCATCCTGGCGGTTTGCCGGATTATTCCAGCGAGCAGATCGAGGCCGTCATTCGCCTCTGCCGGGACTGTATCGCCCGGTGGCGCGTCCGACCGGAGCGGGTGCTGGCCCATTCGGATGTTGCGCCGCGCCGAAAGGTCGATCCGGGCGAGCGGTTTCCGTGGCGAGAATTGCACCGGCAGGGCGTCGGCCATTGGGTAGAGCCTTCTCCCATTCGCAGCGGCCGTTTCTTCCAGAAGGGTGAAAGCGGGCAGCCGATCGAGGCGTTGCAGGGCATGCTGGCACTCTATGGATACGGCATCGAAATCACGGGCGAATTCTGCGAGAAAACAGAAGGCGTCGTTGAGGCATTCCAACGGCATTTCCGGCCTGCCTGCGTGGACGGCATTGCCGATATGTCGACTATTGAAACTTTGCATCGGTTGCTGACCGAGCTGCCGCGTTTTCAAGGGACGGATGAGGTCTGACCTTCCTCCGCAGGCACATGTCGAATTTGTTCAAGTACATTGTTGTGGGTCGTGGAATGATGGGTTCCGCAGCGGCCCGCCATCTTTCACAAACAACCGATGGCGTCGCACTGATCGGCCCGGACGAGCCGAAGGACGCCGGAAACCATGACGGTGTCTTCGGCAGCCATTACGACGAGGCGCGCATAACGCGAACCATTGATCCAGACCCGGTCTGGGCTCGTCTCGCGAACCGCTCCATTGCCCGCTACGCGCGAATTGAGCAGGAGAGCGGTATCCGGTTCTATCACGAAGCCGGTTGCCTGATGGTCGGTCCCGAGCGGGCCAGCGGTCACAGCTACATTGAGGGAATTCTCAGCGCTGCCGAGCAACTAGGGGTTCAGCCCGAACTTCTGGATGATCCGGGACTTATCTCTCGCTTCGGCTATTTCGGCTTCGAGTCGGGTAGCGAAGGTGTCTTTGAAGCGCGCAGTGCCGGTTACGTCAATCCCCGCGCACTGGTATCGGCGCAATCCGAGATCTGCCGGAAACAGGGGGCTACCCTGATTGCCGAGACGGTCGGTTCCATCCGACGTGATGGCAATCTGATCTCGGTGCAAACTCGCGAGGGTTCGGTGTACCGGGCAGAGCGGGTGCTGCTTGCCGCTGGCGGATTTTCCATTGTCGAGAGTCTGTTGCCACAACAGGTTCAGATGTCGGTTTATGGTCGAACGGTCACTTTTTTCGAAATACCCGAAAGCGAATTACCTGCCTTTTCCGGTATGCCTTCGCTGATCTACGAGCCACGCGACACGGCTGACCACATCTATCTGCTGCCGCCTGTGCGATATCCGGACGGCAAGATCTACCTCAAGATCGGTGGCGATCCTGATGATCTGAAGCTGGGATCGCTTCAGGAGTTGCAGCAGTGGTTCAGGAGCGGCGGGCGTGAGGTTGCGCGGGATCACCATGCCCGGATCATACGGCCGCTGGTGCCGCAGATCGACGTTGATCGCATCTCCACGGGCGCCTGCGTGGTAGCGAAGACGGCGACCGCCTATCCCTTCATCGACTTTACGGAAGATCCCGCAATCGCAGTTGTCACGGGCGGGTGTGGTTCGGCCGCCAAAAGTTCCGATGAGATTGGACGGCTGGGGGCGCAATTGATCAAGAACGGCTCGCTGGAAGGCGAGGGCTACCCCGTTTCGTTTGCGGCGCATTTCGCGTGATTTGCAGTAGCCCTGCGACTGGAAACCGTTTAAGCAGGCGCTGCCAGTTGGCCGGGCAGCCGCGCTTTACCAATGCCGAAAGGCGGTAGGGTGAGGAAAGTCCGGGCTCCACGGAAATACGGTGCCGGATAACGTCCGGCGGGGGCGACCCCAGGGATAGTGCCACAGAAAGCAAACCGCCCCGCTTTCTCTTGTGCTCAAGCGAGCATCAGAGGCGGCGGGGTAAGGGTGAAAGGGTGGGGTAAGAGCCCACCGCGGGACTGGCAACAGGACCGGCAAGGTAAACCCCACCGGGAGCAAGACCGAATAGGGATGACGCGGGTGCCGCTTGCGGTGCTACAGCCTGTTTCCGGGCCAGTCATCCGGGTGGGTTGCGTGAGGCAGCGTGCAAACGCTGTCCCAGATGAATGGCTGCCACGTTCCGGGAAACCGGGGCCATACAGAACCCGGCTTACAGGCCAACTGGCGATTTCTTCTTTGGTGGAATGCTACCTCTGGGTGGTTTCGGATTCGCGGGATCCCGGCTGCCCCGTTAACGATAGATGGTTCTCCGCCATTTCCCTTTCTGGTTGTTGGCAGCCAGATCCAAGAGTCTTGGCAGGGCCTGCAAAAACCAATGATTTCAGTTGTTTGTCAGCTCACGGGAGTGTGATTTTCCGTGTTCTGTCACGGACTCGGAAAGTGCCCTCGCTAACCCTTTGTTAAACTTAACGGGTTATAAATTATTAATGCCGCGATCCCTCGGTGGGGTCGCTTCCCATTGACGCCCATATGGTCCCATGGTATCCCAAATCCACACTGCGAAGGGGCACTTTACCCCCGCTCAATCGGACAGGCTCGGATCGCTTCCCACGGGAAGAAACGGGCGGAACACGTTCCGTCTGAACGGCCGGGTTGTGTGCCTTTGTGGGTTTGACGCGGGTGGTCATGGCCGCCCGCATCTCTTGGAGGCGGATGTTTGGCGTTATGAACCGCTTCTTGTCCAATGCGACGAACCGGATCGACTCGAAGGGGCGTGTTTCCGTCCCTGCGATGTTTCGTGCCGTTTTGACGCAGCGGAACGTCCAGGAGCTTTATTGTCTCCAGGACCTGGTTTTTCCGGCGATCAGCGTCGGCGGTCCGGACCTGCTCGAGCGGTACGAGCGGCAGATCGCCCAGGCGGATCCATTCTCGCCGGAGGCCAACATGATGTCGCTGCTGGTGCACGGCGGCGGCGTCTACATGCGGCTCGATGCGGAGGGCCGGTTGGCGGTCACGGATTTCATTCGCGACTTCACCGGAATCACGACGGAAGTCACCTTCGTGGGTCGCTCGGATCATTTTCAGCTATGGCAGCCCCAGGCGTTTCACGAGGCGCAGGTGGTGGCCAGAGAGGGTCGCGCTCGTCTTCCGGTGCGGCCTGCCTAGAACAGGGGATTGGAATGGCGGCGAATCTTGGCGAGGGTAACTCCGAGGCCGATGGCGGACTGGTACGTCACATTCCGGTTATGCTGAACGAGGTGCTGGAGACCTTGGCTCCGGCTCCGGGCAAGGTGATCCTTGACGGTACGTTCGGCGCGGGTGGCTATACCCGCGCCATTCTCTCCACCGGCGCCAATGTCATTGCGCTCGATCGCGACCCCAATGCGATCGCAAGCGGTCAGCCAATGGTTGCTGAATTTGGCGGTCGCCTGAAACTCATTTCCTCGCGCTTTTCAGAACTCGCATCCCACGCTCCTGATGGTGGTCTGGACGGTATCGTTCTCGATATCGGCGTGTCTTCGATGCAGATTGATGAGGCGGATCGCGGCTTTTCGTTTCAGCGCAACGGCCCTCTGGACATGCGCATGTCTGCTTCCGGCGTTTCAGCCGCTGATGTCGTAAACCGCGCCAAGGCTGGCGACATGGCGCGCATTTTTGGATTTCTGGGTGAGGAAAAGCAGGCGGGGCGCATCGCGCGCGCCATCGAAAAGCGCCGTGCGAGCGAACCTTTTGCCACGACGCGCGATCTTGCCAACCTCATCGAGAGCGTCAACCCACGCAAGGCCAAGGACAAGATCCATCCTGCAACGCGGGTATTTCAGGCGCTGCGCATCTTCGTGAACGATGAACTGGGTGAGCTTGCGCAGGCATTGTTTGCGGCGGAGCAGGCTTTAAAGCCGGGCGGCCGACTGGTGGTCGTCAGTTTCCATTCGCTGGAAGACCGTCTAGTGAAACGCTTTCTGACGGATCGGTCCGGCAAGGCGAGCGGGTCACGCCATCTGCCGATGGTTGAGGACAAGCCCTCGATTTTCGAGCCGGTTGGCAAAGGAATGCTGTCTGCGACCGAGGCGGAAGCATCCGTCAACCCTCGCGCAAGGTCCGCCAAGCTACGTGCAGCCTTCAGAACTGCAAGTCCGGCTCGCGCCGTGGATTTCTCGATTTTCGATCTGCCTGAACTGACCAGCCTGGAAAAGATGGGAGCCTGAATATGCTGAGGAGCTTCGATCTCGTGCTGATCGGCGTCATGACGGCTACCGCCGTCGTGACCTACAGCATCAAGCACAGGGCAGATCTCAAACTGGAAGAAGTGCGTCGGCTGGAGACGGAAATCCGGCTGGAACACGATACAATTGATCTGCTGAAAGCTGACTGGGCCTTGCTGACGCAGCCGAACCGGCTTCATCGCCTGATCGGTCAGTATCAGGCGGAATTGGAACTGGAGCCGACGCAGCCGACCCAGCTTGCGATGCCTAAGGAACTGCCGATGCCAAAATCGCAGTTGCCGCAGCCTGAGACGACGATCGAAGAACTGATCGCGCAGGTGGACCCTGAAGTTGCTGCCGCCTTGAAGGGTGTTGATGCAGCCAAGGCCAAGCCGCCGAAATCGAAGATCCCCGTGCCGCTTGCGCGTGGCAAGACTCCAAGCGTTGATTCTATTGCAACCGGATCGGTGAACCACTGATGGCTTTCCTTTCGCGCGTAATGGTTCTGAAGAGCCGGGCTCATTTTTCCGCAGGCGCCAAGAGACCCGCCTTTGGCGGCGCCAGTTTCGAGGGCAGCCGCAAGCGAAAATCCGCGCAGGCCCGCAATCGCGTCGGCATCATCATCGCCTGCTTCCTCGGCTTCTACTGTGTGATTGGCGGACGGCTGGTCTTTTATGCCATGAAGGAGCCGGAAGCGACGTCGAGCATCATGCCTGCCGACCGGCTGATGGCATCGCGCCCGGACATTCTGGACCGGAACGGTGAAGTGCTGGCCACCGACATTCGCACGGTTTCGCTGTTTGCGGAGCCGCACAAGATCGTTGATCCGGATGAAGTCATCGAGAAACTGCGCACGGTTCTGCCGGACATCGATGCCAAGCAGATCTACCACAAGCTCTCGTCCAAATCCCGCTTCCAGTGGCTTCGTCGCCAGCTTACACCCAAGCAGCAGAGCGAAATTCTGGCACTCGGCATTCCCGGCATCGGTTTCCGGCCCGAGAAGCGCCGGTTCTATCCGGGAGGCGCCACGGCTGCCCATATCGTCGGCTACGTCAACATCGACAACCGCGGCGTTGCAGGCATGGAACGATATATCGACAGTCAGGGCCTTGCCGATCTCGCAGCCGTGGGCATGACGAGCGATCAGCCGCTGGAACCCGTCAAGCTTTCGATCGATGTTCGCGTTCAGGCAATCCTGCGCGAAGTGCTGATGTCGGCCATCCAGAAGTTCCGCGCCAAGGGGGCGGGCGGCGTTGTGCTGGATGCCAATACGGGTGAGATTCTCGCCATGGCGTCCGCACCGGATTTCGATCCGAACGATCCGGCAGCAGGTGGTGAGGAAGGCTGGCTGAACCGCATGTCGAACGGCACGTTCGAGATGGGCTCCACGTTCAAATCCTTCTCGCTGGCCATGGCGCTCGATTCAGGCAAGTTCTCGATGAACGACAGTTTCGATGCGCGTTATCCAATCCGCATAGGTGGCTTCACGATCAAGGATTTCCACGGCAAGGGACGTTTTCTCACCATGCCGGAAGTGTTCCAGTATTCGTCCAACATCGGTACCGCGAAAATGGCGGATGCCGTCGGCATTGAGGGACACAAGGAATTCCTGACACGGCTGGGCCTCTTGTCGCGCATGCAAACGGAGCTTCCTGAAGTTGCGACGCCGTCGCAGCCGAAAGCATGGAAGAAGATCAACTCGATCACGATTTCCTTCGGTCACGGTGTGTCGACGACGCCACTTCAGACCGCGGTTGCCGGAGCCGTGCTGGTAAACGGCGGTCGCCTCATCCAGCCGACATTCCTGCCGCGTTCCGTGGAGCAGGCGAACGAAGTGGCTTCGACTGTTATCAAGAAGACAACAAGCGATAACATGCGCTGGCTGTTCGGCTGGAATGGAACGCAGGGTTCTGGCAAGAACGCCCTGGTGGAAGGCTTTGATGTGGGTGGCAAGACGGGGACGGCCGACAAGGTCATCAACGGGCGCTATAACCACGACCACAACTTCAACGCCTTCCTAGCCGCGTTCCCCATCTACAAGCCGCAATATGTGGTTTTGACCTTCATCGACGATCCGCGCAGCGAGACAGACCGAGCCGTTCTGGCCGGTAACAGTGCCGCGCCCATGGTCAAGGAGATCATCAGCCGCTCCGCCGCTGTTCTCGGTGTAAAACCAAGATTTGGAGAAAACGGTTCCGCCATGCTTGTGTCCTATTAGGCCATAATGAATGGGCCCGTCGATTCGCGGCTACGGGACAGGCCGCTTCGCAGAGAGGGTACCGATGAAACTTGATTACTTCTCCGGGATCATTCCGGAGATTGCCGCACAGCCGGACGGCGTTCGCGATCTCGCAATTAGCGGCATTTCTGCCGATAGCCGCAAGATCGAACCGGGCATGCTGTTCGTTGCCATTCCCGGCAACAAGGCAAATGGTGCAGCATTCGCCGCGGACGCCGTGACACGGGGTGCGTCTGCAATCATCTCGTCCGAAGAGCTCAATGTCAGCATACCGGTCATTCGTGTCGGGAATGTCCGCAGGGTTCTGGCACTGGCTGCTGCCCGTTTTCATGACGCGCAGCCGGGCACGATCGTTGCCGTGACGGGAACGGCGGGTAAAACCTCCGTAGCGTCGTTCACGCGGCAGATCTGGGCGCACGCCGGCCTTGCTGCCGCGCAGATCGGCACGACGGGTGTCATTTCTCCCACGCGCAATGAATATGGCTCGCTCACCACGCCTGACCCGGTTGCCCTGCATGCGCTGCTGGCCGAACTGGCGCGCGAGGGTGTAACGCACGCAGCCATGGAGGCTTCCAGTCACGGCCTCGACCAGAGCCGCCTGGATGGTGTGCGCTTGGCCGCCGCAGCCTTTACCAATCTTGGCCGCGACCACATGGATTACCATCCGACGATGGAAGACTATATGGCCGCCAAGATGCGGCTGTTTGATACATTGCTTCCGAAGGGCAGTCCCGCGGTCATCTTCGCGGATGATCCATGGTCGGCCAAGGCTATCGAGGTTGCCAAGGCTGCGGGCCACGACGTGCTGACGGTCGGGCGTGGCGGCAATTTCCTCAGCCTCAAGCGGGTCGAGCATTTTCGGCACAAGCAGTTGGCGGAAGTGCATGTCGATGGTCAGATCCACGAAGTGCACATTCCGCTGGCCGGGGATTTCCAGATCGCGAACGCTCTGGTTTCGGCTGGATTGGCGATTGCCACAGGCGTTGCGCCGAAGGTCGCCATGGCGGCGCTGGAGCGCCTCGTTGGTGCCTCTGGCCGGTTGGAGCTGGTGGGCCAGACACGGCAGGGCTCACCGGCCTATGTCGACTATGCCCACAAGCCGGAAGCGCTGGAAAACGTTTTGACATCCGTTCGTCCGTTCACGACCGGACGCGTGATCGTCGTCTTCGGATGTGGCGGTGATCGCGACAAGGGCAAGCGTCCGATCATGGGAGAGATCGCGGCGCGTCTGGCGGATATCGTGATCGTTACCGACGATAATCCACGATCGGAAGATCCGGCGACCATCCGTTCCGAAATCATGGCTGCCGCACCATCCGCCACCGAAATCGGCGATCGGGCGCAGGCCATTCGTCATGCGGTTTCGCTGATGGATGCTGGTGATACGCTGATCGTGGCAGGTAAGGGCCATGAGGAGGGCCAGACGGTTGGCACCACGGTGCTGCCGTTCTCCGACCATGTCGAGGTGCGAAAAGCTTTGGAGGGTGTGACGCAGTGAGCTGGCTATGGACAACGGCAGATATGATTGCTGCGATGGGGGGGCGGCCCATCGGTTCGCTTCCTGCCGGGATAACCGGCATCTCCATCGATAGCCGCACCATTGCTCCGGGTGAGGCATTTTTCGCGATCAAGGGCGACCGCGTCGACGGACACGATTATGCAACGACGGCCATGGCAAACGGTGCGGCGCTTCTGGTCGTTGCGGAAGCCAAGCTTCCGGCCATGGGCCGGATTACGACGCCGATGATCGTTGTGGATGATGTGCTCGCAGCACTCGGTCGTCTGGCTGTTGCCGCGCGCGCGCGTACCGACGCCAAGATCGTCGGTGTCACCGGCTCCGTGGGCAAGACAACGACCAAGGAAATGTTGCGCACTCTGCTTGCACCGTCTGGCAAGGTGCATACGGCTGTCGCTTCCTTCAACAATCACTGGGGCGTACCGCTGACGCTGGCGCGCATGCCTGCCGATACCGATTATGGTGTCTTTGAAATCGGTATGAACCACCCGAACGAAATTCGTCCACTTGTGAAGATGGTGCGCCCACATGTCGCGATCATCACGACGATTGCGGCGGCCCATCTCGGGCATTTCAACAGCCTGGAAGAGATTGCCTCCGCGAAGGCCGAGATCTTCGAAGGCGTGGAGCCGGGTGGCGCTGTTCTCCTCAACCGGGATAACAAGCAGTTCGCTTATCTGGAGCGGATTGCCCAGGAACTGGCGCTTCCGAACATTCTGACCTTCGGACAACATGCCAAAGCCGATTACCGTCTTGCGGATTTCGAAGGCTCCGCCGAAGGGTCCACCATCTGGGCGGTGCTGGATGGCGAAACGGTGGAAGTGCATATCGGGGCTCCGGGTCGCCACATCGCGGAAAATGCGCTGGCGGCACTGGCGGTCGTCTCGTTGCTGGGCGCCGATGTTGACGCAGCACGTGCTGCGCTGGCGGATCTTCGCCCCGTCAAGGGCAGGGGCGAACGGCATCGCCTGTCGATGACCGGCGGACATCTCACCCTGATCGATGAGAGCTACAACGCCAATCCCGCCTCCATGCGGGCAGCAATCGCGCTTCTGGCTGCAACGCCACCGCAGGGTGCGGGCCGCCGCATTGCGGTTCTGGGCGACATGCTGGAAATGGGCGCCTTTTCGCAGAAGGTGCATGAGGAACTTGCCGGACCACTTCTGGCCGCCGGGATTGAGCATGTGTGGCTGGCGGGGGCGGAAATGGCGGCGCTCCGCGATGCGCTTCCGGACAGCGTTCAGGTGGAATATCGCGCGACGACGCCGGAACTGGTGGAGTTTGCCGTTCGCAATGTGATACCGGGCGACGTGCTGATGGTGAAATCCTCTCTCGGCATCGGCTTCGGCAAGATCGTCGCGGCGCTTATTGACAACTATCCGCCCTTGTCTGACACGGGGCGCTGATTTGACCTTCCAGAAGAAAGACTTCCCATGCTGATTTGGCTTGTAGAGCTTGCGAGCAGCTTTCAGATCTTCAACCTGTTTCGCTACATCACGTTCCGGACAGGTGCCGCGCTCTTCACCTCAGCGCTCATCGTCTTCCTGTTCGGGCCGCGCATGATTGCGTCGCTCCGCATCCGGCAGGGGAAGGGGCAGCCCATCCGCGCCGACGGCCCGCAAACGCATTTCAAGAAGGCTGGGACCCCCACCATGGGCGGCCTGATGATCCTGACAGGTATCGTCGGCGGCTCTTTGCTCTGGGCAGACCTTTCCAACATCTACGTCGTCGCCACCCTGCTGGTCACGCTCGGTTTTGGCGCCATCGGCTTTTACGATGACTATCTCAAGGTCACGAAGCAGACGGATAAAGGGTTCTCTGGCAAGGCGCGTCTGGGCATCGAATTCCTGATCGCCGGGATTGCGGTCTACTTCATGATGCGCGTCTCCATCGCCAATGCGCCGAACGGCTCCGTGCTCGGCACCTCGGTCACGTTCCCGTTCTTCAAGAACGTTCTCTTGAATCTCGGCGTCTTCTTCGTCGTGTTCGGCGGTTTCGTGATTGTTGCTGCAGGTAACGCCGTGAACCTGACGGATGGTCTCGATGGTCTTGCGATCGTGCCTGTCATGATTGCCGCCGCCTCTTTCGGCATCATCGCCTATCTGGCCGGTAATGCCGTCTTTGCAGATTACCTGCAGATCAACTTCGTGCCCGGAACGGGAGAACTGGCGGTGATCCTGGGCGCTGTCATCGGGGCGGGACTAGGGTTTCTCTGGTTCAACGCTCCGCCTGCCGCTATCTTCATGGGCGATACCGGTTCACTCGCGCTGGGCGGCCTCATCGGTTCCGTGGCGGTTGCCACAAAGCACGAGATCGTCATGGCGATCATCGGTGGCCTCTTCGTGATGGAAACGCTGTCTGTCATCATCCAGGTCGGCTTCTTCAAGCTGACGGGACGCCGCGTGTTTCTCATGGCACCAATCCATCACCATTTCGAAAAGCTGGGCTGGACGGAAAGCCAGGTCGTCATCCGGTTCTGGATCATTGCCGTGGGTCTCGCCATGCTTGGCCTCTCCACGCTCAAGCTGCGGTAATCACCATGATCGCTGTCACAACATTTGCCGGGCGCAAGGTCGCGCTTTTCGGCCTCGGCGGTTCGGGTCTCGCAACGGCGCAGGCCTTGATTGCCGGTGGCGCAGATGTGATTGCATGGGATGATAATCCAGACAGCGTTGCGAAGGCGCAGCAGGCCGGTGTTAACACCGGCGATCTTCGAGAGATCGACTGGGCAGCGCAAGCGGCTTTCGTTTTGTCTCCCGGCGTGCCGTTGACGCATCCCAAGCCGCACTGGAGCGTGGATCTGGCCCGCTCGGCGGGTGTCGAGATCATTGGTGATGTCGAGCTTTTCGTGCGGGAACGCCGCGCTCATGCGCCCGATTGCCCGTTCATCGCCATTACAGGCACAAACGGCAAATCCACCACAACGGCTCTGATTGCGCATATTCTGAAGTCCAGTGGACGGGATACGCAACTTGGCGGCAACATCGGTACGGCTGTGCTGACGCTCGATCCGCCCAAGGCTGGGCGCTTCTATGTGGTCGAGTGCTCGTCCTATCAGATCGATCTTGCACCGACGATCAACCCCAGTGCGGGCATCCTGCTTAACCTGACGCCGGATCATCTGGATCGTCACGGGACCATGCAGCATTACGCGGATGTAAAGGAGCGACTGGTTGCCGGAAGCCAGATGGCGATCGTCGGTGTCGATGACAGTTACTGCACGCTGATTGCGGATCGCATCGAGCGGGCGGGTGTCCGGGTCAATCGCATTTCCCGCCGCACGGTGCTGGCCGACGGGTTCTATTTCGCAGATGGCGGGATCGTTCACGCGCAAGCCGGCAAATCGGAGCCGATCGCGGATCTTCAGGGCATCGATACCCTCAAGGGATCGCACAATGCGCAGAACGCGGCAGCGGCCATCGGAGCCTGCCTTGCCGTCGGCGTGTCGATCGAGGAGATCCAAGCAGGGCTTCGCAGCTTTCCTGGCCTGAAGCACCGCATGCAGCCTGTTGGCCGCAAGGGCTCCGTGACCTTCGTCAACGATTCGAAGGCAACGAATGCCGATGCGGCTGCGCCAGCCCTTTCCAGCTACGACCGCATCTTCTGGATTGCTGGGGGACTTCCCAAATCCGGCGGCATCGCAAGCCTCGCGCCACTCTTCCCGCGTATTGTGAAAGCCTATCTGATTGGAGAGGCGGCTCCGGAGTTTGCGTCAACGCTGGGTGAAGCGGTCCCTTACGAGATCTCCGGGACGTTGGAACGCGCGGTTGAACATGCAGCGAAGGATGCCCAGGCAGATGGCGGGACGAGTGTCGTGATGTTGTCTCCGGCCTGCGCGAGCTTTGACCAGTTCAGGAATTTCGAAGTCAGAGGCGACCGGTTCGTATCTCTGGTGGCAGCACTCGATGGCGTGACAATGCTCATCGAGCCGGAAAAAGGACAGTAAGATGGTAAGTCGCGCCGATCGAGGGGCACTGGCAGACTGGTTCTGGACGATCGATCGCTTTTTTCTGGCGACCTTCATTCTGTTGATGGGCATCGGCTTCATGTTGTCCTTTGCGGCGTCACCGCCGGTGGCGGAGCGTATCGGGCTGCCGAGCTTCCACTTCGTGGAACGTCATGCCATCTTCCTTGCTCCTTCTATCCTGGTGATGATCGGGCTTTCCTTCCTGACGCCGAGACAGGTACGCCGGGCTGCTATCATTCTCCTGATCATGTCGATCGCGATGATGGTTCTTGCGCTGTTCTTCGGAACGGAAATCAAGGGCTCGCGCCGCTGGTTCGCCATTGGTAGCCTTTCGATCCAGCCATCGGAATTTCTGAAGCCTGCATTCGTCGTGGTCTGTGCCTGGCTGTTTGCCGAGCACGCGCGCCAACCGGAAGTGCCCGGCAACTTCTTCGCGATCATTCTCTTTGGCATTGTTGGCGCGCTTCTTGTGGCGCAGCCCGACCTTGGCCAGACGATCCTTGTCAGCGCGGTCTGGGGCGGAATGTTCTTCATGGCCGGCATGCCGTGGCTGTGGATCATCCTCCTTGGTGGTCTTGGTGCAGGGGGAATCGTCGGCGCCTATTACATCTTCCCTCACGTTGCAGGGCGTATCGACCGCTTCATGACGGGTGAGGGGGATACATTCCAGGTTGATACCGCGCGCGAGGCGATCATTCGCGGCGACTGGTTTGGTCAGGGTCCGGGTGAAGGCATCGTCAAGCGCATCCTGCCGGACAGCCATACGGACTTCATTTTCTCCGTCGCGGCGGAAGAATTCGGTATCGTGTTCTGCATGGCCATGGTGGCGATTTTCGCCTTCATCGTCATTCGCGGCTTGAGCCACGCCTATCGTGAAAAGAACGATTTCAATCGCTTTGCAGTCGCGGGTCTCGTTCTTCAGATCGGTATCCAGTCGATGATCAACATCGGCGTCAATCTGGAGCTTATGCCGGCAAAGGGCATGACGCTGCCGCTGATATCCTATGGTGGGTCTTCCATGATCGCGATCTGCATCACGGCTGGGTTCATTCTGGCGCTGACCCGTCATCGTCCGGAAAAACGGGCGCAGGAGCGAAGCCTCTTCAGGGTTTCCCACGGCGTGCCTGCGGAGTGAGATGAATGAGCAAAGGTGTTATCCTCCTCGCCGCCGGTGGTACCGGCGGCCATTTGTTTCCGGCGGAGGCGCTGGGGCACGAGTTGAAGTCGCGCGGGTGGTCTGTTCATCTCGTGACGGACAAGCGCGCCGAGCGCTTTGCAGGTTCCTTTCCTGCCGACGAGATCCACGTTGTGCCGTCCGCGACCTTGGGTTCGAAGAACCCGATCTCAATCGCAAAATCCATGTTGACCTTGTGGAAAGGCTTAAGAGCAGCCCGCAAGCTGATGGCGGGCATCCGTCCATCCGCTGTGGTCGGATTTGGTGGTTATCCCACAATCCCGCCGCTTCTGGCGTCGACCGGCATGGGTATTCCTTCGCTCATTCATGAGCAGAATGCAGTCATGGGCCGCGCTAACAAGGCTCTGGCCAATCGCGTACAGGCCATTGCCGGCGGCTTCCTGCCTGATGATGGTGGAAAGCACGCCGCCAAGACGGTAATCACCGGCAACCCTGTGCGCCCCGCTGTGCTTGCGGCGGCGAACAGACCTTACCAGCCGTCTATCGGCAACGACCCGTTCAACCTCGTGGTGTTTGGCGGCAGCCAGGGCGCACAGTTCTTCTCCGGGGCCATTCCAACCGCGCTGGCATTGCTGAACGAGAGCGAGCGGGCCCGCGTGCGGTTGACGCAACAGGCGCGTCCCGATGACCGGTCGCAGGTCGATAGCTGCCTTGCCAAGCTGCAGATGAACGCCGACGTCTCGCCATTCTTTGGTGACATGGCGGAGCGTATTGCCGCAGCCCATCTCGTGATCAGCCGATCCGGCGCGTCGACTGTGTCCGAGCTTGCCGTTATCGGCAGGCCCGCTCTCCTGGTGCCTTACCCCTATGCGCTAGACCACGATCAGGCAGCCAATGCTGCCGCGCTGGTGAAGGTCGGCGGCGCCAAGGTCGTGCCACAAGCGGAGCTTTCTCCGGAAAAGCTTTCCAAGATCATTTCCGGCGCAATGAACGAGCCGGAACGCATGGCGCAGATGGCGTCCTCGGCCAGAAAGGTGGGGCACCCGAACGCTGCGGCCTTGCTTGCCGATCTGGTGATCGCTATTGCCGCAAAACAGCAAGTTTCTTCATTCAAAGGAGTCGCAGCATGAAGATGCCGAAGGCGATCGGCCTCGTCCACTTCATCGGCATTGGCGGTATCGGCATGAGCGGCATTGCCGAGGTGCTGCATAACCTTGGCCATCGCGTTCAGGGTTCCGACCAGTCGGATAGCGCCAATGTCCAACGCCTGCGCGAAAAAGGCATTCCGGTATTCGTCGGCCATCAGGCGGAGAACCTCGGCGACGCGGAAGTCGTTGTCGTTTCGACCGCGATCAAGAAGAACAATCCGGAACTGATCGCTGCGCGTGAGAAGTCCCTGCCGATCGTTCGCCGCGCCGAAATGCTGGCCGAGTTGATGCGCTTCCGCAATGCAATCGCCATCGGCGGCACGCATGGCAAGACGACGACCACCTCAATGGTTGCGACGCTTCTGGAAGCGGGCGGGCTGGATCCTACCGTCATCAACGGCGGCATCATCAACGCCTACGGCACCAATGCCCGCATGGGCGAGGGCGAATGGATGGTGGTTGAGGCCGATGAGTCGGACGGAACCTTCCTCAAACTGCCTGCCGATGTGGCGGTGGTCACGAACATTGACCCGGAACATCTGGACCATTACGGCAATTTCGACGCTGTGCGGGCGGCATTCCGTCAGTTCGTGGAGAATGTTCCGTTCTATGGCTTCGGCGTGCTTTGCATCGATCACCCGGAAGTGCAGCAACTGGTCGGCAAGATCGAGGATCGCAAGATTGTGACCTACGGCGAAAACCCGCAGGCCGATGCTCGCTTTTCCAACATTCGCATGGATGGGACACGGGCAATCTTCGACGTGGAGATCCGCCGCCGCCGCACCGGTCGCGTGTTCCAGTTCAAGGATCTCAGCCTCCCGATGCCGGGGCGCCACAATATTTCGAATGCCACGGCGGCGATTGCTGTCGCCAACCGGCTTGGCATTTCGGAAGAAGACATTCGCAAGGGTCTCGCCTCCTTCGGTGGCGTGAAGCGTCGCTTCACGCTGACGGGCACGTGGAATGGCGTTTCCGTCTTCGACGATTACGGCCACCACCCGGTGGAAATCAAGGCTGTGCTCCGGGCCGCACGCGAAAGCTGCCAGGGCCGAATCATCGCGGTTCACCAGCCGCACCGTTACACACGGCTTCACAGCCTGTTCGAAGATTTCGTCACCTGCTTCAACGATGCCGACAGTATCATCCTTGCTCCGGTCTATGCGGCTGGCGAAGAGGAAATCGACGGTATCAACTCGGAAGCCCTGGTTTCCCGCATCAAGGCGGGCGGTCACCGTGATGCGCGCTACATGTCTGCGCCCAGCGCATTGCCGGGCATCATTTCCGGCATTGCAAAACCAGGTGATTTCGTGGTTCTTCTGGGGGCTGGGAACATTACGCAATGGGCAGCCTCGCTGCCCAGGGAACTGGAAAGCATTTCGGGACAATCTTGATGAAGCAGGTGAATGGGGAAAAGCTGCTGGCCTCGCTGGGGTCTGGGGTCAATGAATTGAGAGGCAGGCTGACGCCCGATGCACCGATGGACCGGGTTACCTGGTTTCAGGCCGGTGGATTGGCCGAGCTCATGTTCCAGCCGCATGACGAGGAAGATCTCATCACCTTCCTGAAGCTTCTGCCGGAAGATGTGCCGCTGACGGTGATGGGCGTAGGCTCCAACCTTCTTGTGCGCGACGGTGGAATTCCGGGTGTTGTGCTGCGTCTTTCCGCAAAGGGTTTCGGTCAGCTGGAGCTTGCGGGCGAAAATCGTATTCTTGCCGGTGCCATCTGCCCCGACAAATACATCGCTGCGATGGCCATGGATAATGGTATCGGCGGTTTTGCATTCTACTACGGGATTCCCGGTTCCATCGGCGGTGCGCTGCGCATGAATGCCGGCGCCAACGGCGGGGAAACCTCTGCACGTGTCGTTGAAGTTCATGCCGTTGACCGAAAGGGCAACAAGCACGTTTTGACGAATGCCGACATGGGTTACAGCTACCGTCATTCTTCCGCAGGCGCGGGCCTCATTTTCACCCACGCGCTTTTTGAAGGCTATGCCGATGATCGCGCCAAGATCCGCTCCGAGATGGATGCGGTTCGCCATCACCGTGAAACGGTCCAGCCGGTCAAGGAAAAGACCGGTGGCTCAACGTTCAAGAATCCGCCCGGACATTCGGCCTGGGAATTGATCGATGAAGCGGGATGCCGCGGTTTGATGGTGGGCGGTGCGCAGATGTCCTCGCTGCACTGCAATTTCATGATCAATATAGGTCATGCATCTGGCTATGACCTTGAATATCTTGGCGAACTGGTACGCCAGCGCGTTTATGAAACTTCGGGTGTCAAGCTCGAGTGGGAAATCAAGCGCCTCGGCATCTTCATGCCGGGTCGCGAGGTCCGTCCATTCCAGGGTGTGACCACGGAATAAATCTCATATCGTAAGAAAAGCCCGCGAAATCAGCGATTTCGCGGGCTTTTTTATGCTTTCGATTCTGCTTCGGTTCAGACTTCGTTCTTGCCAGAGAGAAGAATGCAGATCAGCGTGATAACCGCCGCTACACCCAAATACAGCCCGACATAGAACATGCCGTAGTTCGTCTGCAGCCACGTGGCGATGTAAGGCGCAAGCGAGGCGCCGAAGATGCCCGCGAAGTTGAAGGTGATGGAGGAGCCCGTGTAACGCACAGCCGTTGGGAAGGGGGCTGCAAGGGCCGTACCGATGAGGCCGTAGGTCAAACCCATCAGCGCCATGGATGAAGCAGAGAAGATGAAGATGGCTGTCTCTCCGCTTGTCATCAGCGTCGGCAGGAGGAACGAGAACAGGCCGATGAGGATCGTCACCACGATCAACAGTTCCCGGCGACCAACGCGGTCTGCCAGCTTGCCAGCGATGGGAATGAAGAGGCCGAAGACAACCGATCCAAGAAGCTGCACTTCCAGCGCATCGATGAAGGAGATCTTCAGAACCTTGACGTTGTAGGACAGAAGATAGGCCGAACCAATGTAGAACAGCACGAAGGTTGCCAGCGCCACGAAGGTGCCGAGCACGAGGCTGCGCTTGTGGTTTCGGAACAGTTCCGCCACCGGGACTTCCACCCGCTCGTGGCTATCGATCGCCTTCTGGAACGCTGGCGTTTCAGTGATCGACAGGCGAACCCAGAGACCTATCGCGATCAGAATGATTGAAGAGAGGAACGGCACGCGCCAGCCCCAGCTCAACAGCGCTTCCTGCGAAATCACATGCAGCAAAAGCCAGAAGATACCGGAAGACAGAAAGAGGCCGACCGGCGCACCGAGTTGCGGGAACATGCCATACCATGAGCGTTTGCCGGGTGGGGCATTTTCCGTGGCGAGCAGGACCGCGCCGCCCCATTCGCCGCCAAGACCAAAGCCTTGCCCGAACCGGCAAAGAGCCAGCAGAAGAGGCGCGATGACGCCGATCTGCTCATAGGACGGGAGCAATCCGATGATAACCGTCGAGATGCCCATCGTCAGAAGTGCTGCCACCAGTGTCGTCTTGCGACCGACGCGATCGCCAAAGTGACCAAAGACGACGGCGCCAAACGGGCGGGCGAAGAAGGCAATCGAGAATGTCGCGAAGGACGCAAGAAGCGCCGTCATAGGGTCGCTGTTTGGGAAGAACAGCGCAGGGAACACCAGGACCGCAGCCGTGGCATAAACATAGAAGTCGAAGAATTCGATCGTCGTTCCGACCAGGCTGGCCGTCAGAACACGTGCAGGGGAATTCAGTGCAGCGGGTTTCAACGGCTCGGCGGCCGGCGACGCAGTGTGCATCGCATGGGTCATTTTCTTGTCCGATTTCTTAATAAGGCAACCTTAATAAAAGGCGCGGGCCTCGTTTAGGGTAATTTTCCTTAGAGGAAAAGGCCTGAAGCAATATTTTCCGACTCTTTATCAATGTCCGCGTAGGCGTTGATCCGCAACGCTTTTCAATGGCGGGTTAACGAAAGTAAACGATTCATTAACCATGTTACGGCACTAATGAAGACGCGCGGGAATCAGGTTCTCGCACCAGTTTGGCGCAAGGAATGGGGTCTAACAGGCCCGGTCTTCAAGGAGTGTTCAATGAGTGGCAAGCATGTGGCTGTTCTTATGGGTGGATTGTCCGCCGAGCGCCCGGTCAGCTTGTCCTCGGGAAATGCTTGCGCGACTGCTCTGGAAGGCGAAGGCTTTCGTGTGACGCGCGTGGATGTCGGGCGCGACATTGCCGCTGTGCTGGCTGACCTGCGCCCGGATGTCGCTTTCAACGCGCTGCATGGGCCCTATGGCGAAGATGGCTCCATTCAGGGTGTACTCGAATACCTGCAAATTCCCTACACCCATTCCGGCGTGCTTGCTTCGGCGCTTGCCATGGACAAGGCGCGCGCCAAGACCGTTGCAGCCGCCGCCGGTATTCCTGTTGCTGCCGGACTGGATCTCAACCGCTTCGATATTGGCAACGAGCATCCGATGGAGCCGCCTTATGTGGTAAAGCCGGTCTGCGAAGGATCGTCCTTTGGCGTTGTCATCGTCAAGGAAGGTCAGTCGCATCCGCCGCAGGTCATCGGATCTTCCGACTGGCGCTACGGCGACCGCGTGATGGTTGAGCGCTACATTGCGGGGCGCGAGCTGACCTGCGGGGTGATGGATGGCGTGGCGCTTGGGGTCACCGAAATCGTGCCTGTTTCTGGCGCCTTTTACGATTACGACTCGAAATATGCGGATGGCGGCTCAAAGCATGTCATTCCCGCGCAAATTTCACCAAATATTTACCAAAAGGTTCAAACACTGGCGGTCAAGGCGCATCAGGCGATGGGATGCCGCGGCGTGAGTCGCTCCGATTTCCGTTTCGACGATACCAAGACTGAAGATGGCGAGCTCATCTGGCTGGAAATCAACACCCAGCCTGGCATGACGCCCACCTCCCTGGTGCCTGAAATGGCCGCTCACGGCGGTCGCAGCTTTGGTGAACTCGTCCGTTGGATGGTGGAGGATGCTTCGTGTTCTCGCTGAACGGTAAATCCAATACCGGTGAAGATCTGCGCTACGGTGCTGGCAAGCCCAGTGATGAGCGTCTTGTGTTGCCGCGCCCGCTTCGGCGCGTGGTGCGCTTCTGCGTGAGCCTTGCGACGGGCCGCGTTCATATTCCTCGCCACACCGGTACGGTTTCCGTTTTCGCCTTCTTCGGCATGGTCGGTCTTTATGGCATGTCGCTCGGCGGCCACACCGACGATTTCGCGCAGAGCACAACGGCGGCTGTGGGCTTTGCCATCGAGAATGTGCGCGTCTCGGGTAACAGCGAAACCTCGGAAATCGACATCCTGCAACTGCTCGGGCTGGATGGCACGACCTCGCTCGTCGCGCTGGATGTCGAAGGCGCACGCCAGAAGCTGACCAAGCTGCCCTGGGTTCAGTACGCCGAGGTGCGTAAAGTCTATCCGAAGACCATTGAGGTGACGCTCAAGGAACGTGAGGCATTCGGCATCTGGCAGAACGGTTCCGAGCTATCGCTGATCGAGAAGAATGGCAGCGTGATCGCACCGCTTCGCGACAGCAAGTTTGCTTCCCTTCCGCTCTTCGTCGGTCGTGGTGCTGAAAAGGCTGCTGCTTCGTTTCAGACGGAAATGGCAGGCTGGCAGGATCTTCGCTCCCGCGTGCGCGCTTATGTGCGTGTTGCCGGTCGCCGCTGGGATTTGCACCTGAACAACGGCGTCATCATCAAGCTGCCCGAAGAGGGCGTCGAAGAAGCGCTCGCCTCTCTGGCGAAATACGAGGCTGCTGAAGGTGTGCTTGAGCGGGATATCGCCGCCATCGACCTTCGCTTGCCGGATCGCACGACAATCCGCCTGACCGAAGGCGCACAGGAACGGCGTGAACAGGCTCTGGCCGCACGCGCGAAAGCATTAAAGAAAGCTGGAGGTCAGACGTGAGTTTGTTCGGTTCTTCCGGTTTGGGTCTGCCCCGCTTGAAGCCTCTGTCTTCGAAGCGGTCGCATGTCGTTTCCGTACTCGATATCGGTTCCAGCAAGATCGTGTGCATGATCGGCCGTCTGACGCCCCGCAAGGAGAGCCAGATTCTGCCGAATCGCACGCACAATGTCGAAATCATCGGGATCGGTCACCAGCGTTCGCGTGGCGTTAAGTCCGGCGTGATTGCCGATATCGATGCCGTCGAAAGCGTCGTGCGTCTTGCTGTCGATGCAGCTGAGCGCATGGCGGGCCTGACCGTCGACAGCCTGATCGTCAACATGTCTGCAGGTCGCCTGACCAGCGATGTCTACACGGCCAGCATTGATCTTGGCGGGCAGGAAGTTGAGGCTTCCGACCTTCGCAAGGTACTTGTCGCTGCCAGCCAACAGTCTCGCCGACAGGATCGTGCCGTTCTTCATTCGCTGCCGACAGGCTTTTCTCTCGATGGAGAGCAGGGGATTCGCGACCCGCTTTCCATGTATGGAGATCTTCTCGGCGTCGACATGCATGTGGTGACCGCGGAGCGGGCGGCACTCAAGAACATCGAGTTGTGCGTCAACCGCGCTCATCTCTCGGTCGAAGGCATCGTCGCAACGCCTTATGCCAGCGGCCTTGCGGCGTTGGTGGATGACGAGGTCGAGCTTGGCTGCGCCGCCATCGACATGGGCGGTGGAACGACGACCATCTCCGTCTTCGCCGAGGGCAAGCTGGTTCATACTGATGCCATCAGCATTGGCGGTCATCATGTGACCACCGATCTGGCGCGGGGGCTTTCCACCCGAATCGAAGATGCAGAACGCCTGAAAGTGGTTCATGGCTCCGCCATTGCCACCGCAGCCGATGAGCGTGACCTGATTTCCGTTCCGCCGATTGGCGAAGATGATCGCGATCAGCCGACACAGGTTCCGCGCGCTCTGGTGACCCGAATCGTCCGGGCTCGCCTTGAAGAGACGCTGGAACTGATTCGCGATCGTATTCAGAAATCGGGTTTCAGCCCGATCGTCGGAAAGCGTGTGGTTCTGACAGGCGGTGCCAGCCAGTTGACCGGCCTGCCGGACACGGCCCGCCGTATTCTTGCCCGTAATGTCCGCATTGGTCGCCCCATGGGGGTCTCCGGTTTGCCGACGGCCGCCAAGGGTCCGGCCTTTTCGACTGCGGTCGGCCTTCTGATCTATCCGCAGGTCGCAGACATGGAAACGCATTCCGAGCAGGGTGGGCTTTTGTCCACGCTCGGCGGCGGTGGTGGCCGTTTTGCCCGCATGGGGCAGTGGCTCAAGGAGAGTTTTTGACGCTCTAGTTTCAGGCAAGGGTGTCAGCGTAATGAAAGAGATCGGCGCGCTTGGCGAGGCGGCCAGAGAAAAAAGGAACGGTTCATATGACCATCAAGCTGCAAAAGCCGGACATTACCGAGCTGAAGCCTCGGATCACCGTCTTCGGCGTTGGCGGAGGCGGCGGTAACGCCGTCAACAACATGATCACCGCAGGCCTGGAAGGCGTCGATTTCGTCGTTGCCAACACGGATGCGCAGGCCCTCATGATGTCGAAGGCCGAGCGAATCATCCAGATGGGGGTTCAGGTCACCGAAGGTCTTGGCGCGGGTTCGCAGCCGGAAGTCGGTCGCGCTGCCGCTGAAGAATGCCTCGACGAAATCATGGATCACCTGTCCAGCACGCATATGTGCTTCGTGACGGCCGGCATGGGCGGCGGTACGGGTACGGGCGCTGCGCCGGTGGTTGCCCAGGCTGCCCGCAGCAAGGGTATCCTGACCGTTGGCGTCGTGACCAAGCCTTTCCACTTTGAAGGTGGCCGTCGCATGCGGTTGGCAGAGCAGGGTATCCAGGAGCTTCAGAAGTCCGTCGATACGCTGATCATCATCCCGAACCAGAACCTCTTCCGTATCGCCAATGACAAGACCACGTTTGCCGATGCATTCGCCATGGCGGACCAGGTTCTCTACTCCGGCGTTGCCTGCATCACCGACCTGATGGTCAAGGAAGGTCTCATCAACCTCGACTTCGCGGACGTTCGCTCCGTGATGCGCGAAATGGGCCGCGCAATGATGGGCACCGGCGAGGCTTCCGGCGAAGGTCGTGCAATGCAGGCTGCCGAAGCGGCCATTGCCAACCCGCTGCTGGATGAGACCTCCATGAAGGGCGCGCAGGGCCTGCTGATCTCCATCACCGGTGGTCGCGACCTGACGCTGTTCGAAGTCGACGAAGCGGCAAGCCGCATTCGCGAAGAAGTCGATCCGGATGCCAACATCATCCTGGGTGCGACCTTCGACGAAGCTCTGGAGGGCGTCATCCGCGTTTCCGTCGTGGCAACCGGCATTGATCGTGCGCACAACGCAAACGATCTCCGTGGAGCCGACATGCGCGCTGCGCAGAAGCCGATTATCCGTCCTTCCGCGGCCGTTGCTTCGGCTCCGGCCGCAGTTCAGCCTGCGATGATGCAGGCCCCCCGTCCTGCTCCGGTTGATCCGGTTGCGGAAACGATCCGTCAGGCAGAAGCCCAGATGGAACGCGAACTTTCGATCCCGGCACCAGTGGCTGCAGCACCTGTCCAGCAGGCGCCAGCACCGCAGCCTGCACCGGTTGCTGCTGCGCCAGCCGCTGACGAGTTCCGTCCGCAGAGCCGCCTGTTCCAGGCTGCTGCTCCGGTCGAGCCCGTTGCCCAGCGTCCGGCTCCGCTTCCGATGCAGCCATCGGCGCCAGCACCTTCCTATGCCGCAGCTCCAGCTCCGTCCTTCACGGCAGCACCGCAGGCTCCGAGCTTCTCGGCGCAGCCTGCTCCGCAGCCGATGGCCGCCGCACCTGCACCGCGTATGGCGCCTCCACCGATCGAGCCTATCGCTCCCATCGTTCGTCAGACCGTTGATCAGGTTCGCATGCCAAAGGTGGAAGATTTCCCACCGGTGGTGAAGGCTGAAATGGAACAGCGCACGCAGCCTGTGGCAGCTCCGCAGGAAGAGCGTGGACCGATGGGCCTTCTCAAGCGCATCACGAATTCGCTGGGTCGCCGTGATGAAGAGGAGCAGGTTGCTTCCGACATGACGGCAGCACCATCCGCCGCTTCGCAGCAGCGTCGTGCGCTTTCGCCAGAAGCAAGCCTGTACGCACCACGTCGCGGCAACCTGGACGATCACGGTCGTGCCGTTCCGTCATCACATCATCAGGATGACGACCAGCTGGAAATTCCGGCCTTCCTGCGCCGTCAATCCACCTGAAACAAAGAGAATCGCAAAACAATGAGAACCCGGATCGCAAGTCCGGGTTTTTCTTTGCGGTCTAGAGGGTTGCGAGAATCGGTTGAGACGATTTCGAGCGGGGGTTTTCGTTACAATCCGAAATGAACAGTGATTTGGATTGTGGAGGAGACCGCCGTATCTACAGGATCATAAATGGGTTCTGAGTCAGGTGGATTTGAGTCTAACCCCCAAGAACATAACTCCCGCATTGACGGGAGACATGAAGGCAAAACGAATGACTGTTGGATTTTTGGGTTTTCAAACAACGATCGCATCGCCGGTAACGCTTTCGGGAATCGGTGTTCATTCCGGAAGCCCGGTCTCGATCACGTTCCAGCCTGCAGATCCAGGGACTGGCATCATTTTCAGCCGCAGTTTTGCCGATGGTTCAAGTGTTGAATACAGGGCGGTGTCTTCCAACGTCGGGAATACGGATCTGTGCACGGTGCTCGGCACCTCGCTGCCACGGTCTGTTGCGACGATCGAACATGTCATGGCGGCCTTTTATGCTCTTGGGCTCGACAACGTCATCGTTGAAGTCGAGGGCGCTGAAATGCCGATCATGGATGGCTCTTCCTTTCCCTTCATCGAAGCGATCGAGAGCGCTGGAATGGTCAATCTCGGCGAAAAGCGCCGTTACATTCGCGTTCTGAAGCCGGTGCGCATTGAATCAGGGGCTTCGTGGTCCGAGTTTCGTCCCTATGATGGCACACGCTTCGAAGTGGAAATCGATTTCGAATCGCCGCTGATCGGTCGCCAGTCCTGGAAGGGTGATCTGACTGCGAATGTGTTCCGTGATGAACTCTCGCGCGCTCGCACCTTCGGCTTCATGCGTGATGTCGAGCGCCTTTGGGCTGCCGGGTTTGCGCTGGGTTCTTCGCTGGAGAACTCGGTGGTCATTTCAGACGACAATACGGTGGTGAACGTGGAAGGTCTGCGATTCGCTGACGAGTTCGTTCGCCACAAGACCTTGGATGCCGTGGGCGATCTGGCGCTTGCCGGTGCGCAGTTCATCGGCTGCTACCGTTCCTATCGTGGCGGACACAAGATGAATGCCAATGCACTGAAGGCGCTGATGAGCGATCCCACCGCCTATGAGGTGGTTGAAGCCCCAAGCCGCAGTCAGCGGGTTCGTGCACGCGAATTCGTGCCGGTCAAGGTTCAGGAGCTCGCTCCATCGGTCGGTTGAGTTGACACTGCAAAAACTGATTGGCCGCCCGCACAAGGCGGCTTTTCTTTTGGGAACTTGGGCAAGCGTGCCACAAAATTGCGTCAAAGCCACATCATTGCGTTGCTCTCTTGCTTCTTATATGGCTAGAACGCCAATTCGGGCGGTCGATGTAATATCGCGTGGCAATCGGGAACTGTCGAATGACTGAGTCTATGTCTGTTGGAATGAGAAACACTGCACGAGTAGCGCTGGTGTCTCTATTGTTGGTCGGCACGTCTGCGCTGGTCACGTCATGCCAGTCAGATCCTGACATCGATATTACCAAGCTCGGGCTTGCGACGGATCCTCCGGAGCAGCTTTACAATCAGGGCCTTGCCAATATGAAGGCGGGCAATATTGCGGAAGCCAGCCGCAAGTTCGACTCGATCGATCGGCAGAACCCTTTCACGGAATGGGGCCGCAAGGCGCTCGTGATGAGTACTTTCTCCAAGTACCGCCTTGCGCAGTATGATGAAGCCGTGGCCACGGGTAACCGCTACCTGAGGCAGTACCCCAGCTCGCAGGACAGCGCTTATGTGCAGTATCTCGTGGGCCTGTCCTATTCGAAGCAGATTGCAGATGTGACGCAGGACCAGAAGGCTGCGCGTAACACGATCGAAGCCATGCAGAAGGTTGTCGATAACTATCCGAAGTCGGAATATGTTGAAGATGCGCAGGCCAAGATGCGGTTCGCGCGCGACCAGCTGGCCGGCAAGGAAATGCAGGTCGGCCGCTACTATCTGGAGCGCAAGGAGTATCTTGCGGCAATCCAGCGTTTCCGCAACGTAGTCGAGAACTACGGCCGTACCAACCAGGTTGAAGAGGCGCTGGCCCGTCTCGTTGAGGCCTATTACGCAATGGGCGTCCAGGAAGAGGCTCAGACGGCGGCCGCCGTCCTCGGTCAGAACTATCCTGATAGCCAGTGGTACGCGGACTCCTTCAAGTTGTTGAAGGGCGGTGGTCTGGAGCCTCGCGAAAACCGCGGTTCATGGATTTCTCGCGCTGGCGCAAAGCTGATTGGCGTCTGATTGCCCAGCGTCCCTGCTCATCCAGTGAAATAGGAACGTCATGCTCATCCAGTTGTCGATCCGCGATATCGTCTTGATCGAGCGGCTTGACCTGTCCTTCGAAAAAGGGCTTTCGGTCCTGACGGGCGAAACGGGTGCGGGCAAATCCATTCTACTCGACAGCCTTTCCCTGGCGCTGGGCGGCAGGGGCGATGGCGGCCTTGTGCGGCATGGGCTGGACAAGGGGCAGGTGACGGCTGTTTTCGATGTTCCCGGCCATCATCCCGTGCGGCTTCTTCTGCGTGAAAATGGGCTCGACGATGACGGCGATCTGATTTTCCGCCGCGTCCAGTCAGCGGACGGTCGCACCAAGGCATCCATCAATGACCAGCCGGTTAGTGTCCAACTGATGCGCCAGCTTGGCCAGTACCTCGTCGAAATTCACGGGCAGCATGACGACCGCGCCCTTGTCGACATCAATGCCCACCGCACCCTGCTCGACGCGTTTACCGGCCTGACGGAAGAGGTAGCGCAGCTTGGTGGGCTCTACAAATCCTGGCGCGATGCGGAACGGGCGCTGAAAACGCACCGTGCCCGCGTGGAAGCTGCTGCGCGTGAGGCCGACTATCTCAGAGCCTCGGTCGAGGAGCTTGAGGGCTTAAGCCCCCGCGATGGCGAAGAGGATGAGCTTGCGGAGCATCGCGCCCGCATGCAGAAGTCCGAGCGTATTGCAGGCGATATTGCGGAGGCCTGCGAGTTTCTGAACGGTAATGCTTCGCCGGTTCCGTTGATTGCTTCGCTGGTGCGCCGTCTGGAACGCAAGAGCCATGAGGCGCCCGGCCTGCTGGAAGATACGGTTCAACTGCTCGATGCCGCGCTCGATAATCTTTCGAACGCGCAGATGGAAGCCGAGGCTGCGCTTCGGCGTACGGAATTTGATCCGCGTGAGCTGGAGCGCGTCGAGGAACGTCTGTTTTCGCTCCGCGCTGCGAGCCGGAAATATTCCGTTGCGGTGGCAGAACTGCCCGCGCTGGCCGCCAAGATGGTCGCTGATCTCGCCGAACTGGATGCGGGTGAGGAGAGGCTTGGCGCGCTGGAGAAGGCTGCGGCGAGCGCCAAGGCCGACTATGACCGCGCGGCTACTTCCCTTTCATCCAAGCGCGTCAACGGTGCCAATGCTTTGGCGGATGCGGTGATGGCAGAGCTTCCGGCATTGAAGCTGGAGCGGGCGCGCTTCATGGTGAATGTTACGCCGGATGCGGACAATGCCAGCGCCGAGGGCATTGATACTGTCGAGTTCCACGTGCAGACGAACCCCGGCACGCGGCCAGGGCCGATCATGAAGGTGGCGTCCGGCGGCGAACTTTCCCGCTTCCTGCTGGCGCTCAAGGTGGCCTTGGCGGATCGTGGTTCAGCTCCGACGCTCGTGTTCGATGAAATCGATACCGGCGTCGGCGGTGCTGTGGCTGATGCGATCGGCCAGCGGTTGAAGCGGCTTTCGGACAAGGTGCAGGTGCTGTCCGTCACGCATGCGCCGCAGGTTGCCGCAAGAGCAGCAACGCATCTTCTGATCTCCAAGGGTCCAGTCGAAGGATCAGACAAGATCGCAACACGCGTGGCCACCATGACGCCGGAACACCGTGCCGAAGAAATTGCGCGCATGCTCTCCGGCGCAACAGTGACCGATGAGGCAAGGGCCGCCGCTGCCCGTTTGCTGGCCAGCGGCTGATTCTCAGCTTACTCCGCCGCGACAAGCGGTCTGCCTGCCATGCGGTTCAGCACGTTATCCTTCCAAATCGTGCGGTGAATGATGACCATGCCGATGTGCCCGACCACCATGGCCAGAAGACACCATGCCAGAAGGCCATGTGCGGCATTGCCTGCATTCACCAGCCAGTTGATCTTCTCAGGGGCGCCCGGAATAACAGGTACGCCGAAAATGGCCGCACCGCGCTGCGAGCCATAGGCGCGAAGCAGCGCAAGAAGCGGAACTATCAGCATCAGGGTATAAAGCCCAAGATGCCCAAGGCGCGCCGCTGTTCCCACCAGCCCACCCTCATGGGCCGGGCGATTTCGCAAGTTGGATAGGCCCCAGAGCGCGCGGATCAGGGCGAGCGTCATCAGGAGCGTGCCGATCGAGGCATGAGTTCCGACGAAAAAGCTGACGAGCGGTGTTCGACCCAGAAGAAGCCGCAAGCCCATGCCGAAGAATTGCCACAGAAACAGCAGTGCCATGGCCCAGTGGAGCGCGCGCGTTATTTTTCCATAGTGCAAGCCCGTATCACGCCAGCCAAGCGCCATGTCCTATCTCCAATAAAGTTGACTTTATTTATCCTCTATTGCTGCTGCGATGCACAATTGTCCAGATGGTTCAGGCCACACTTGCGTGAATGCCTGCGCGGCAAAGACTGTGGGTCCGTCGAGCGGAAACCTCTTCGGCATTTTTCATTCGTGCCGATTGCGCTAAGCGTGTCGCGATCTTTCAGATTCGCTCCTGAGGCTTTAACTCTTTGTTTTATCGCATGTCGTTATCGCAAAACCGCTGCACACTTTTGCGCGACATGCTTTAAGTACGGTTCAGCGGTTTGCAGGGAGTTTGATATGGCTGCGGAACAGATATCTGTCGAAAGCTTGGACGAAGAGCAGGCCGCTGCCGAACTGGCCTTTCTGGCGGCTGAAATTGCGCGCCACGATCTTCTCTACCACGGTGGAGATGCGCCCGAGATCTCTGACGCGGATTACGATGCGCTGAAGCGCCGCAATGACGCGATTGAGGCGCGCTTTCCGAAGCTTGTTCGTGCAGACAGTCCATCGAAACGCGTTGGCTCTGCACCGCTGCCAACCTTCGCGCAGATCACGCATTCACGGCCGATGCTGTCTCTGGACAACACATTTTCCGATGAGGATGTGCAGGACTTCATTGGCTCGGTCTATCGCTTCCTGGGGCGTTTCCCGGACGATTCGATTGCGTTCACGGCAGAGCCAAAGATCGACGGGCTTTCCATGTCGATCCGCTATGAAAATGGACGGATGGTAAGCGCTGCCACGCGTGGTGACGGTACGACCGGTGAAAACGTGACAGCCAATATTCGCACCATCAAGGAGATTCCGCAGCAATTGCCGGCGGGCGTTCCGGCTGTCGTTGAAGTGCGCGGCGAGGTCTACATGGCCAAAAGCGATTTCTTCGCGCTGAACCAGCAGATGGAGGCGGAAGGCAAGCAGACCTATGTGAACCCGCGAAACACCGCATCTGGTTCGCTTCGTCAGTTGGATCCGAAAGTAACCGCCAGCCGAAAGCTGCGCTTCTTCGCCTATGCCTGGGGTGAGATGTCCGAGATGCCCGCCACGACGCAGATGGGCATGGTCGAGACATTCCGGGAATGGGGTTTTCCGGTCAATCCGTTGATGAAGCGGCTGACGAAGGTATCCGATATCCTCGATCATTACCGGGACATCGGCCTTCAGCGCCCGGATCTGGATTACGATATCGATGGCGTGGTCTACAAGGTGGATGAGCTGGCGCTGCAGGAACGGCTAGGCTTCCGGTCGCGCTCGCCACGTTGGGCGACCGCACACAAGTTCCCGGCCGAGCAGGCTTTCACCACAGTGGAAAACATCGATATTCAGGTCGGCCGCACGGGTGCGTTGACGCCGGTTGCGCGGCTGACGCCGATAACCGTCGGTGGCGTGGTGGTCACGAACGCGACACTGCATAACGAGGATTACATCAAGGGGATCGGCAATGCGGGTGATCGCATCCGCCCGGAAGGTCACGATATCCGCATCGGCGATACGGTCATCGTGCAGCGGGCAGGGGATGTCATTCCGCAGGTGCTGGACGTTGTGTTGGAGAAGCGTCCCTCGGATGCCGTATCTTACGAATTTCCGAAGAAGTGCCCGGTTTGCGGCAGCCACGCTGTGCGCGAGCGGAATGAAAAGACGGGCAGGTTGGACTCCGTTACGCGCTGCACTGGCGGCTTCGTCTGCCGTGCGCAGGCGGTGGAGCATTTGAAGCATTTCGTGTCTCGAAACGCTTACGATATCGAAGGCCTGGGATCGAAGCAGATCGATTTCTTCTTCGAGGCGGAAGATCCTTCGCTCCAGATTCGCACAGCGCCCGACATTTTCACGCTGAAGCAGCGTCAGGAGGCTTCACTCACGAAGCTGGAGAATATCGAAGGCTTTGGCAAGGTCAGTGTGCGCAAGCTCTACGAGGCCATCGATAACCGCCGGGAGATTGCGCTCAACCGCTTCATTTTCGCCCTTGGCATTCGTCATGTGGGTGAAACGACAGCGAAGCTCCTGGCGCGCTCCTATGGCAGCTATGAAGCCTTCGAGGCGGCCATGAGGGAAGCGTCCAGCCTGAGCGGCGAGGCCTGGAATGATCTCAACGCCATCGAGGGTATCGGCGAGGTCATGGCGCGCGCAATCGTCGAATTCTTCAAGGAGCCGCGCAATATCGAGGTCATCTCCCGGCTGCTTGAAGAGGTGAAGCCGCAGGCGATGGAGCCTGTTGCCGCCACCAACAGTCCGGTGGCAGGCAAGACGGTCGTCTTCACCGGTTCGCTGGAGAAGTTTACGCGCGATGAGGCGAAGGCACGGGCCGAAGGTCTCGGCGCCAAGGTTGCGGGCTCTGTTTCCAAGAAAACGGATTACCTCGTCGCCGGTCCGGGAGCTGGCTCGAAACTTGACAAGGCGCGTGAACTGGGCGTGACCGTTATGGACGAGGACGAGTGGCTGGCGCTGATTGGTGGGTAGCTGACTATGGCAGCGTGTGACGCGGGTGTTGGCTATCACCCCACCCGGCGCAGGTTGTTCAGCTTCTGATTCGTGCCATTGTATGGGCAGCTACATATTGACCATCGCGAAATGCATAGTCTCTATGGGTTCCCTCCACCTCAAAACCGGCCTTTCGGTAAAGCCTGATCGCTGCTTCGTTGTCGGTGTAGACGGACAGTTCCAAACGTTTGATGTTGTACCAGTTATCCGCAATGGCAAGGATTTCCCCAATCAGGGCCGAACCAATGCCACGGGCTCGATAGTCATCATGCACGCCCATGCCAAAGTTCGCTACATGTGATCGCCGCCCGGCGAAACGCGTCATTCCGATATCGCCAATGATCAGGCCGTCCATGACGGCAACCAGTGAAGTGAAGTTACCTGCTTGGCTCTCAATGCCTTTTCGTATTTCTTCCTGAGTGTGATAGGGCGTGCGCAACGTCCCAAAGCGGTAGCCGGGCAGGTTATGCAATGCAGCAATATCTGCTGCGTCGGCAGCATAGCGGGCACGAATATTGAGGCCCTGAGGCCAGCGTGCATTTGTGTTGATCGGGATTGATTGGCTGTCACCCATGATTTCTCTCTTCGATGTGTCGAAGCAGAGACTAAGCATCATCCCCGCCTCGTGATTGGCAGGGGATGCGGGCAGGACAAGGTTCTTAACGCACCAAGCCGGCCACACGCCCTGCTGGGCGGATGGTAAGCATTGTGGTCACAGGCGTCGCGAACTTGATCATGATTGTAGAATGCCCAAAAGGTTGCGCCGGGTCAATGTGAGTTCTGGTTATCTCTTGTAAGGTGCTGGCTAGTTCTTATGTCTTGCGGCGAAGATAACCATTTTCAAATTTACTTGAGGGTGCGCAATCCATGTTTTCCTATCCGAAGTTTCTGAAGCAGACTGTGGCTATTGCGTCTCTTGCCGTTGCTGCGCTCGCAATGGCCCTTTCAGTTACGCCTGCACGTGCCGAAGTGGTCGGTGAGGTGGGTGTGGACTGGATGGGCAATGACATCATTGTCGATGCCATGACTGATCCCAAGGTGAGGGGCGTGACCTGCCACGTTACCTATTTCGACCGCGGCGTGCTGGATCGGTTGAAGAACGGCAACTGGTTTGAAGATCCCTCGAACAACTCCATAGCCTGCCGCCAGACCGGCCCAATCGAGATCGATGATATCGAGCTTTCCAAGGAGGGCGAGGAGGTCTTCAAGCAGGGCATGTCGCTGATCTGGAAGAAGCTTGTCGTCAACCGAATTTATGACAAGCCGAACAACACGCTGGTATACCTCATCCATTCACGCCAGATCGTGGACGGCTCTGCCAAGATGGCAATTTCCACCGTTCCGCTCTTCAACCAGAACGTTGTCTGGAAGAACGGTCCTCCCAAGTGATGCCGAACGCCGAAAACCCCGGTCTTTCGACCAGGGTATCGGTGCCATCACGCAGCCGGTTGTGAACTGGCTCAGGCAGCCTGAGCGAGTTCGTCTGCAATCACGGTGTCGAGGTTGAGGAAGCAGACCATGGTCTTTTCCAGCGCTACGATGCCGCGGCAGAAGGCGCGTTGTGCTTCCGGAATGATTTCCGGCGCAGGCTGCAGATCTTCGCTCTTGATGGTCATCATGTCGGACACCTGCTCGACCAGCAGGCCGACGAGCTTGCCGGCGATATCGGTGACGATGATGGCAGCGCGTTCCGATGGCTCGGTCATTTTCATGCCCAGGCGGCACGCCATGTCGATGACCGGGATCACCGCACCGCGCAGGTTGATGAGGCCGAGAACATAAGGCGGCGTGTGCGGCATCGGAGTGACCGGCGCCCAGCCGCGAATTTCACGAATTGCCATGATGTCGATGCAGAATTCCTGATCGCCCAGATGGAATGAGACGATCTCGAGATAGGCTCCGGACTGCTTGATAGCGTTCGACATGGTTTAGAACTCTTCCCATTTCTCGTTGGATTCCGTCGCGATTTTTTTCGCGGCAGAACTGTTGCTGGTGATGGCGCTCGCAACCCTGTTCATCAGGGTGCGAGCAGGAGACGGACGATGAACCGCGGCGGCAGGCGCTGCATGATCCTGCACGGCAACGGGGCCACTACCATTGACGCGGAACTGCCGCATAAGCCTGGCGAGGGTTTCCGCATCATTGGCCAGGGTGTGGCTTGATGCATTGGTTTCCTCCACCATGGCCGCGTTCTGTTGCGTCGTCTGGTCCATCTGGCCGATTGCGGAATTGATTTCCGAAAGCCCAACGAATTGTTCGCGCGCCGAGGTTACGATTGCACTAACGTGCTCGTTAATTTGCAGAACATCGTCGCCGATTCTATGCAAAGCCTCGCCAGTTGCCCTGACGAGGTCAACTCCCGTTTGTACTTCGGTGTTGGATCGCGTCACGAGTGCCTTGATGTCCTTGGCGGCACCAGAGGCGCGTCCTGCCAGTTCACGTACTTCTTGCGCTACCACGGCGAAGCCCTTGCCGGCTTCGCCAGCGCGTGCGGCCTCGACACCGGCATTGAGCGCCAGAAGGTTCGTCTGGAAGGCGATCTCTTCGACCACGTTGATGATCTTGCCGATTTCGCCAGTCGCCGCCTCGATGCGCTCCATGGCTGCCATCGCGTCACTCACGACCTTGGAGGAGCTTTCCGCAAAGTCCTTCGAATTGCTGACCATCTGGCTTGCACCCTCCGCCCGGTCGGTCGCCGTGCGCACGGTGCGGGTAATCTGTTCCAGCGCCGCGGAGGTTTGCTCAAGAGAGGCAGCCTGCTGCTCGGTGCGTTTCGCCAAGTCGTCCGCGGCGGAGCGCATCTGCTGCGCATTGGCCTGGATGGAGGAAGAGCTCTGGTTGATTTCCTGCATGACCAGCCGGAGCTTTTCACTCAGTCGGTTCAGATCTTCCCGGATGGGCTCCAGATCAGGCCGGAATGGCTTCTCCAGCGATACCTGCAGGTCGCCAGCGGTGAGACGGGAAAGGGCGGAGGCAATCGCCATTGTCGCCTCCCGAATGGTTTCGGCATCAGCCTGTTGTGCGGCAATTCGCTCACGGGTTTCGCGATCGGTGCGAGCGCTCGTTTCGGCGGCCTCCTGCTCGAGATTGCGTTTCTCAAGAGCCGCGCGTCTGAAGCGCTCCGTGCTGCGTGCCATGGAGGCGATTTCGTCCTTGCCCTCGGTGCCGGAGACTGGCGTCGAGCAGTCGCCATCGGCAATGCGCTGCATACTGGACGACAGGTTTGCCAGGCTTCTGCGAATGGCCCCGGTGTGTAGCAACTGCAGGAATGCGACCGTGACGAATGCAAGTGCGGCCACCATCAGTTGGAAGTAGAAGATGTTGTCCGACAGGGTCTGCACTTCGGCCATGCGAGCATTGGCCAACTGGTCGCCTTCCGTGGAAAGCGAATCCAGAATTTTGGTGACATGGTCGCCGGTCTCGTCGATGAGATCGTCAATCTTTCCAAAAGCATCTGCGTCGGCGCGCGACTCTATCAAGGCTGGCAGGTCGCGGCCAATCAGGCTTGTAAGCTTTGCGACATCAGGGGCGTAATCGCGCGCAATGTCCTGCTTCCCGACGGTCGCCGCAAAGCCCGTGACAACAGGCGCCGCTGCGGCAAGCTCGGCAGTCGTCTTCCTGATTGTTTCGGTGCGTTCCGGCTGCATTTTGCCTTCTTCGCGGTCAATGATGGAGTCCATCGCCGTCAGGGCAAGTTCCAGCGAAGCGGAACGAAGATCCGCAATCGTGGCCACAACCTTGCGGACCTCGGCCGCACTGTGCAAATTCTGCTCAACCTGGTGCTTCTGATACCATCCGGCCGCCAGCATTGATGCCATGCCCAGGAGGGCGGCAAAGCCAAGGGTCAGCAGCCGCTGATTGACAGTCATCGAAAACATGCCTGCATTCTTCGCCATAGGGGACCGCATTTTGTTTGAGAGCCAAGGTGGCTTTGAAGGACAAATCTGGTATAACTAACGAATGCTAACTTTCACGCGTGCGGCAGTTCTGCGACTACCCCTCCGCGAGTTAGAGAATGAGCAATAACACGTTAAGCATTCGCTAATCACGTTCCACTGAAAATGAGTGGCAAAGACTGTGGTATGTGGCCGGATAGACCTGAAATATACTCACGTTCACTGTATCGTCGCAGTTTGACTGCGTTGATTTTGCTTGTGTTTACGGCTGCGCTGGGTCTGGGCTTTGCGGGCTGGATTGCCAACGGCTCCGCGCTGTTTCTGGCGATGTCGGAAAGTCTCGCGGCTTGGTGCATGTAAGCACATCTGCGTGAGGCATATGCGCGCGCTCAGGCTCCACATGCTTCAAACAATTGCAGTTCCACCCACAAGGTTCTAAACGCATATCTGGTTTTGGAATGCGAGGATCAATCGTTGAGAACTGTGCGGATCGTCCTTTGGGTTGCTGTCGCTGTCATGGCGGGCATTCTTGGCTGGCTCACCTACGACGTGACCCGCTCGAAACAGCAGATCACCGAGGGGCCGTTTGGCGTGCCGTTTCAGTTGGTGGCGCAGAATGGCCAGCCGATCACCGAGAAGGCATTCCAGCAAAAGCCGACAGCACTCTTTTTCGGATTTACGCATTGTCCGGAGGTCTGTCCCACAACCTTGTTCGAGCTGAATGGCTGGCTGCACAAGGTTGATCCGAAGGGTGACAAGATCAACGCCTATTTCGTCACGGTCGATCCCGAGCGCGATCCGCCTGCGCTGCTGAAAGACTATATCTCAAATGTCACCGACCGTGTTGTGGGCATTTCCGGTGACCCCAGCAAGGTTGCCGAGGTCATCAAGGGTTTCCGCGTCTATGCGCGCAAGGTGCCGGTAGACGAGAAGCAACCGGACGGCGAATACACGATGGACCATACGGCGTCCGTTTTCCTGCTCAACAATGGCGGGCGGTTCTCCGGAACGATTGCTTACGGAGAGAACCCTGACACGGCGATAAAAAAGCTGGAAAATCTCATCAAGGGCTAAGGGATCTGCGGCTTGCCGCTGCGGGGGCTTTCGTGCCATTGGTTCCGCTTGATTTGTCCGGGTCAGAAAGAGCTTTCCGTGAGTGAACTTCGTCTTTTCGTTACCGTCACCGAGCGGGAATCCGAGGATATCCTTGAACTGCTTTCGCTGTGCTTCGGCGAAGAGGATTACGCCATCGGCACGACCGAGATCGACGAAAAGGCAGACCGCTGGGAAGCATCGATCTACATGATGCTGGCCGATGAGGACGAGGTACGCGCACGTTTTGCGGAGACGATCGCGGAGGGTTATCCCACGCTTGAAATCGAGCGCGAAGTGCTGCCGGATATCGACTGGATTGCCAAGTCGCTCGAGGGACTGAAGCCTGTGCGGGCGGGCCGCTTTCTTGTTCATGGCTCCCATGATCGCGACAAGGTGCGATCCGGCGATCTGGCCATCGAAATCGATGCGGGCCAGGCTTTCGGCACCGGCCATCACGGCACGACTGCTGGCTGCCTCGAGGTTATTGAAAGCGTGGTTCGCGCTCATCCGCCGCGCAACGCGCTGGATCTGGGAACCGGTAGCGGCGTGCTGGCAATCGCCGTATACAAGCTGCGCAAGATTCCGGTACTCGCAACCGACATCGATCCAATTGCAACGCGTGTCGCGCGCGAAAATGCCAAGCTGAACGGGATTTCGGCAGGCATGAGTTTCGAGACGGCGCCGGGCTTCTATTCCGCAGCGTTCCGTAGACACGGACCGTTCGACCTCATCATCGCGAACATTCTCGCCAGACCGTTGATCAAGATGGCACCGCAGTTGGTGACACATCTGTCGCCGGGTGGAGATGTCATTCTCTCCGGCATCCTTGCATCACAGCGCTGGAAGGTCATCGCCGCCTACAGCGGTGCCGGTCTCGCCCATGTGAAGACGATCTGGCGTAATGGCTGGGTGACCATCCATCTGCGCCACGAGGCGCGGAGCTAGCGCCTCGCATATTCAAGTCTATGTCGGCTTCAGAGCGGGAAGTTGGAAGCACCTTCGCGGCGAAGCTCTTCGCGCGACTTGCCCAGTGCCGCGAGGCTCGTATCGTCCAGCCGCAAGAGGGCGCTGTTGACGTAGCGGCGGGCTTGACGCTCGCGGGCTTCCACGATCCGGTTGAAAGCATTGTGCAGGAATGAATTTGCCATTGTCTAGCCTCCTAGGCTGGTGGGCGCCGCTGCGCCCTTCGATGGCTTTAATGTAGGCGATCGATGCGCCGAGCGTTAGGTGCACTGCAACATGAGTGGATTGCGCCTGTTGCATATGTCGAACTGCTACCAAACATGGCGCGGTGGTTTTCGTGATCCTGACATTTCCTCTTGAGGGGGCTGCGAACGGATGCAAATGTCGGGATCGAACCACTCGGGTTGGAATCGCGCTTCAGGCGGACTTCCAATCGCAGGCGCTCAACTGAAAGACATGCCCATGTTCCAGTCCTTTGAAACCACGTCCTCCCCGCAAACAGGTCCGGCGCGCGTTGCCGCGCTTCGCGAGCGTTTCGATGCTCTTGGTATCGATGGCTTTCTGGTGCCGCGTGCCGACGAGTTTCAGGGCGAATATGTTCCGGCATGCGCTGAGCGGCTTGCCTGGCTCACCGGCTTTACGGGATCCGCTGGTGTCGCTCTCATTCTCCGGGACAAGGCAGTCGTCTTTGTTGATGGTCGCTACACGACACAGCTCGCGCAGCAGGTGCATCCCGATACATTCACTGCTGGTGATCTTGTTGCGAAGCCACCGCATCTCTGGCTCGCCGACCATGGCTCAAAAGGACTGCGGCTCGGCATCGATCCGTGGCTGCATGGCGGCAGCGACGCCAAGCGGTTGGAAAAGGCGCTGGACGAGTGCGGTGGCTCGCTGATCCTCGTGAATACCAATCCTGTCGATGCAATCTGGGCTGATCGCCCGGCAGAGCCTCAGGGTACCGTCAGCGTTCAGCAGGAAAGCCATGCGGGCAAGCCTGCAACTGACAAGATTTCAGAGATTGCTGCCTGGGTGAAAGAGAAGGGAGCCTCTGCTGTTCTGATCGGTGATCCTTCGTCCGTGGCCTGGATCTTCAACGTGCGGGGCCAGGATGTGCCGCACACGCCGCATCCGCTGGCGCGGGCGGTCATCACGGCAGACGGCAAGGCCGAGATCTTTATCGATGCATCAAAGCTCGTCGGTGAAGCAAAAAGCCATGTCGAAACCTTGGCGTCAGTCCATGCTCCGGCATCGGTTGTCGAGCGCGTGACAGCGTATGGCGCCAATGGCGGCAAAATACTGATCGACCCGGAAGCGACGCCATTTGCGTTGAAGCGGGCCATCGAGGCAGCAGGCGGTATCGCACTCGAAGTGATCGATCCGGCGCGTCTGCCGCGCGCGGTCAAGAACGCAGTCGAACTGCGCGGATCGGCGGAAGCTCATGTTCAGGATGGCGCTGCCATGGTGCGCTTCCTGCATTGGCTCGATAGCCAGCAGCCGGGAAGCATGACGGAGATCGATGTCGTGACGCGGCTGGAAGGGTTCCGCGCCAGCGTCGGGCAGGATTTCCAGAACCCGCTGAAGGATATTTCGTTCGATACGATTTCCGGGGCGGGACCAAACGGCGCGATCATTCACTATCGGGTGACAACGGAAACCAACCGCAAGCTTTCGTCCGGTGAGCTTTTCCTCATCGATTCCGGGGCGCAGTACGTCAACGGCACGACCGATATTACCCGCACGGTTGCGATCGGCGCGGTGCCGGAAGAACAGAAACGCTTCTTCACGCTGGTGCTGAAGGGCATGATCGGAATTTCGACCGCACGCTTCCCGAAGGGTACGCGCGGCTGTGATCTGGACCCGCTGGCACGTATTGCTCTCTGGAAGGCTGGCGCGGATTATGGCCATGGCACAGGCCACGGTGTCGGCTCTTATCTCTCCGTGCATGAAGGGCCGCAACGCATTGCACGGCTCTCTACACAGGAGTTCCTGCCGGGCATGATCCTCTCCAACGAACCCGGATACTATCGTCCGGGAGCTTTCGGTATTCGTATCGAAAACCTGATCTATGTCAGCGAACCGGAGACGATCAAAGGCGGTGACATCCCCATGATGCGCTTCGAGACCCTGACTTGGTGCCCCATCGACCGGCGTCTGGTTCTGCCGGATCTCCTGACCTCCGAAGAGCGCGACTGGCTGAATGCCTACCACGCGACAGTGTTCGAGAAGTTGTCGCCGCTGATTTCCGAGGCGCATGTGCTTGATTGGCTGAAGCAGGCAACTCAACCAATCTGAGACTTCTCAGGTCATCACGAAATGCCGCAACACCATGGCAGCTCCCCATCCGGCCAGGATGAGGGGGATGCCGTTGTGGCGCAGGCCGACCAGCAGCGCGACGATCATTGCGATCTTGAGTTCAATTCCGCCATCGAAGAAGGCGGGCGCAACAAGCGTCGTCAAAACCGCTGCCGGTACGGCGTTCAACGCTGTCTCCAGCCGTGGAGGCAGGTTTTTCACATTGCTCAGCAGCCAGAAGCCCCCGATCCGTGTGAGATAGGTCGCGATGCCTGCGGCGAGGATGATGAGGGCGGTTCTGAGATCGAGGCTCATGGCTTTGCGCCTTCATCTTTTGCAGAGGACTGCGGTTTGTGCAGCATCAGCGCTGCGATAATGCCAGCCACGGCCCCGATGCTGACATGCCATGGGGAGCCGACCGTGTGCATTCCGATGATCGAGGCTGCAGCACTGACGGGAACGACAGCGCCGAAGAGCGGGCGTTTGCGAAACCCCATCACCAGGCCAAGAAAATAGATCGGCAACAATGCATCGAAGGCCCAGGCTTTCGGGTTGCCGATCAACTGCCCGAACACTGCACCAAGTGCTGAACTTCCCACCCAGACGACGTAGATGATGAAGGCTGCGCCGAAGTACCACGCGGTTTCCAGCTTGCCGACGCGGTCCACACGCTTGGCGGCTTCGGCAAATTGCGGGTCCGTGAGGAAGAAGAAGGCCGCAGCTTTCTGAAGGGGACCAAAGTCCTTGACCAACGGCGTCATGGCCGCCGAATACAGGATGTGACGGAAATTGACCGCGAAGACGGAAAGCACGATCAGCCACGCAGGCACATGGCTGCCGAACATCTGCACACCGACCAATTGGCTCGCGCCGCCGAATATGATGCCGCTCATCAATGTCGCTTCAAGCGGACTGACGCCGCCGTCTACCGCAATTGCGCCAAACAGCAATCCGAAGGGGGTCGTTGACATTGCAACGATAAGGCCGGCCCTGATGCCGTGCCAGAAGGGAAGGGTGCGCATGGAATACCTCTATGCGCGAGGCAATTAAGCTTATTGCGATAGGGCGGCAAGCCTCTGGATCCCGAAATGCAGCTCAGTCTGCCAGAATATCAGTGCTTCTGCATATGGATACACCCGCGGCGCGCATTTCTTCGATAGCGGCTTTCACGCCTTGCGGATCGATACCGCGGCTCGCATCTTCGATGAAACGCACCTTGATCTCCGGCAGCATCTCTCTTGCGTCCAGCGCGGAGAACTTTACGCAGTAATCCGTCGCCAGTCCGCACAGATCAAGCTCCGTCACCTGCTGCGCCCGAAGGTAGCCCGCAAGGCCGGTGATTGCGGCCTGATCATTGTCGCGAAATGCCGAGTAGCTATCGACTGCCGGGTTCTCACCCTTTTGCTGAATGTAATCGATATGCTCCAGATCAAGATCCGGATGAAACTCTGCGTCGGCAGTACCCTGAACGCAGTGATCCGGCCACATGACCTGTGGCTGTCCGGAAAGCTCTCCCATGTCGAACGGCTTCTTGCCCGGATGTTGTGATGCGAAACTGCCGTGATTGTCCGGATGCCAGTCTTGCGAGGCGACGATCACATCATAGGGCCCTTCGTCGATCAGGCGATTTGCGATAGGCACGATCGCGTCGCCGTCCGGGACGGGGAGATTTCCACCGGGGCAGAAACCGTTCTGAATATCGATCAGCAACAAGGCCCGCATGATGTGTCTCCCGTGATTTGCTTTGCCGCAAGATGCCAATTTGCCGAGGCTCGATCAAGTTTGTTGCTAGGGTTCCCTATATTAGAACCAATGCAAAATAATTCCGCAAGCAGACGCGAACTCGCAATCTGATACCTCGTCGGCTCGAAGGCTGCGCTCTAGCTAGGTCGGATCATTCAGGAGATTCAAGATGTCACTTGCCTCAACTTCCCCAGTGCCGGGGACGTCGAGCGTGCCGCCATTGGGAACAGCCGGGCTTGCTTCGCTGGTTGTACTTGTTGTCGGAACCCTCGCGCTCGGTGCCGTATACGGTCCTGCTCAGGGCGCGCTGTTTCTGATCGGCGGTGCCCTTGGCGTTTCGCTTTACCACGCCGCCTTCGGTTTCACCTCGGCTTGGCGCGTCTTCATCGCAGAGGGTCGCGGGCGTGGATTGCGCGTTCAGATGCTGCTGCTGGCACTTGCCGTTCTTCTATTCTTTCCGTTTCTCGCATCCGGCACCTTGTTTGGCCATGAGGTGAAGGGAAATGTGTCGCCTGCCGGGATCGGTGTCATCGTCGGGGCTTTCATGTTCGGCGTGGGCATGCAGCTTGGCGGTGGGTGCGCATCTGGCACATTGTTTACTGCGGGTGGTGGAAACGCGCGCATGCTGGTGACGCTTCTGTTCTTCATCATCGGCTCGCTGCTCGGAACCATTCATTTCGACTGGTGGCTCGCTCTACCATCCGTGCCGCCAACTGCGCTCTGGCAGACGTTCGGTGCTGCTGGCGGGATAGCTGTGTCCCTTGTTATCTTCGCCGCCATTGCAGGCCTTACGGTGATCCTCGAAAAAAAGCGCCGTGGTCGACTTGAGGAAGAGCCCGCGCCACCACGGCAGGGTTTCGAGCGGTACTTGCGGGGTCCATGGCCGCTTGTGGCAGGTGCCGTCGCGCTCGTCATTCTCAACTTCGCCACCCTCGCGATTGCTGGACGTCCGTGGGGGATTACCTCCGCATTTGCCCTTTGGGGCGCGAAGGGAGCGCAACTGATTGGTATAGACCCCACCCAGTGGGCCTATTGGCAGATGCCCGGCAATGCGAAAGCCCTTTCTCAGAGCGTGTTTGCGGATATCACCTCTGTCATGGATTTCGGCATCATCGCAGGGGCTATGCTTGCCGCGGCCCTCGCAGGCCGGTTTGCGCCCTCGCTTGATATTCCACTGCGCTCGATCCTTGCTGCCGTGGTTGGCGGATTGCTGCTCGGGTACGGCGCGCGGATCGCCTATGGCTGCAATATCGGGGCCTATTTTTCGGGAATCGCCTCCGGCAGCCTCCACGGCTATCTCTGGGCGGTGGCTGCTTTTGCCGGAAACGTGATTGGTGTGCGCCTGCGCCCGTGGTTTTTCTTCGAGCGTTCCGTCATCCTGAAAAGCGACGGTTGATCAGATTAATACACCTAAAAATTGCTGATATGCGGCATTTTGACGGCTTGCCGTCGGTTCGCCGCATTTCGGTTAAACTTCCGGCGGTATCGGTTTATAATGGCTTGCTGAACTTTCAGGGGGCCTTGTAAACACATTGGTTACCATACTTTGTCATTCTTATCCGCGAACGTCTCATGTTCGTGGGTACTCCCAAGCTCACGTCGATTGCAGGCGGGCTCTTCTGTCCGGAGCAGGTTTGTTCGCTTCGGCTGTTCGACTGAGTAAGGGGTGATGCGTATCATGGCAGTGGCTTTCGAGACGGCTCGGACCGTCAAAACATCTTCGCGACGCCGCCAGACGAAGCAGGCGTCTCCCGCCTATGGTCTCATCAAGGGTACGGTTGCACTCGGTTTCGGCCTTGCCATTGGTGGCTGGATGATGGGCGCGCTTGCGACCGTTCACAGCATGGGTAGCATCAAACCTTCCGATTATTCTCACCAGCTGAAGGCTTCACTGAATTTGAAGCCGATTCTCGCTGCCCCCATCTCCGAAGCGGAGCGGGTTCTGAAAATCGCGAAGTTCTCCCGCCTGAACGGTGGAACGACCGAAAAAACCGCGCGGCTTGACGGTGCGCATCTGGCCTATCTGAATGCACAGGTTCCCGCCGATCAGGCCGTTAAATCCGGTGTTGCGGCAGCTCTCGCCCAAGCCGAGATGGACAAGCAATTCGCCAGCCTTGCCGCCAAGCGGCCGAAGAGCGGCGACGTGAAGACCGCCCTTGTGGCTGCGCTTGACGAGACCGTTATCATCGCGCCGCCGACCGAGACTGCCTGGGATGCACTGCCAAAGGGCAATGTAGACGAGGGGCAGGTTGAAGTTGCCGATCTGCAAAGCCCTGCCGAGCTTGCTGTGGCAGAAGCCATGGCGCCATCCGTGGATGATGGCCTGCCGATGGCCGGTCCTCTTCCGATCCGCCGTCCGGCAGCCAATGCGCTGGCCATGGCGATTGCGCCATCCGCACAGCCAAAGCCAGTTCAGAAGCCCGCCATTGCCGCGGTTGAAGAGGAGGAAGAGGAAGCTCCCAAGGCGCTGGCCTTTGCCCGTCCTGAGAACCCGATGAAGGAAGCGCCTGCCAAGAGCGTTCCGTGGCCGGATCGCGGCGGCAACAGCATGAAGGTTGCGGTCTACGACATCACCAACGGTGTTGTGCACATGCCGAGCGGTGAGCGTCTGGAAGCCCATTCCGGCATTGGTGAAATGCGTGACAACCCGAAATATACGCATGTGAAGATGCGTGGTCCGACACCTCCGGGCACCTATCGCCTGTCGATGCGCGAAAAGCTTTTCCACGGTGTCGCTGCCATTCGCCTCACGCCGACCGATGGCGTCAATCCGCTCGGTCGAACCGGCCTGCTGGCGCATAGCTATATGCTGCGGACGCGCGGTGACTCGCATGGCTGCGTGGCATTTGCGAATTACGACAAGTTCCTGCGCGCCTTCCAGCGTGGCGAAGTTACGCACATGATCATTGTCGATCGTCATAATGGTACGATCCCGGCGGCTGCGCTGCGGAAACTGAACCTGCGTGGCGGTGGCTCCGCGCCTGCCAGCACGGCCTCCGCATCAGACAATGCGCCGGATAACGGCGGTCGTCGGACGCTTGTGGACTATCTGAAGGGGGATACCTGATTGATGCCATGATCGTGTCGGGGCTGAAGTGCCGACACGCAGGCCTCTATCCCAGCAGTTCTTTCGCGATGCGCAAGAATATGCGTCCGCCGATCGGGATCAGGGCGTCGGGAAAATCATAGTCCGGGTTATGAAGAGCGGGCTGATTTTCTCCGGCGCCGATGAAGAACATGGCCGATTTCGCAGCGTCTCCGAAACGGCCAAAATCCTCGGAAAACTTGAACATCTGACCGGTCGAATGCGGCAGATCTTCCTTGTCCATGGCGCGGCGAATGATGTCCACCGCCTGTTCATTGTTACGGCAATGGCGAAACTCGTCGTGATAGCTGAAAGAGACGCCTAGCTGATGTTTCTCGGCCAGGTTTCGAGCGAGACCTTCCGCTGCCTCGCGCAATTCGGACATACCGTCATCGCTGACGGTGCGCAGCGTTACCCAGAGTTCAGCGTCACCCGGTGCCACGCCAAATGTCGGTTCACCCACTGCAACGTGGGTGACCGTGGTCAGCACCAGATCCTCGGTTTCGATATGGCCTTTTCGCAGAGCCGTTAGGGCAGGAATAAGTTCTGCGATGGCAGGAGCCGGAGAGGTGCCACTCTCTGGCGAAGAGGCATGCGCGGTCTTGCCTGTTAGCGCGATCCGCAGCCCGCAGGAGGCGCAATTGACCGGGCCTGATTTGATCCAGCTGTGTCCAAGAGGCAGACCGGGAATATTGTGCAGCGAAAACGCAAAGTCGGGCTTGAGTGCCTTGAATGCGGGATCTGCTATTACGGCCGCAGCACCCGCGCCGGTTTCTTCAGCGGGTTGAAAAAGCAGTATGACGCGGCCCGATGCCGGGCGCTCGCGCCTGAAGGCTCGCGACAGACCGGCCACCATCGCCATATGCCCATCGTGGCCGCACATGTGGCCTTTGCCAGTGATCTTCGACCTGTGTGCAACTTCGGTCACTTCAGCAATCGGCAGGGCATCGAGTTCCGCACGAAACAGGACTGTTGGCCCCGGCTCTCGACCGTTGAACACCGCCGCAACGCCCGTGCCGCCGAGACCCGTCACGATCTCATCCGGCGACGAAGCCTGCAGAAAGCGCACGACCTCTGCCGCAGTCTGGTGCTCTTCACCAGAAACTTCCGGCATGGTGTGGAGGTGGCGTCTCCACATGATCAGGTCGGTCAGGTCGGTATCTGAAGTGCTCACATCTGCCTCTTGCGGACTTACGTCGCTTTGTCGACGAAGCCATCAAGCACGCGCTTCTGGCCGGCCTTGTCGAAATCGATCGTCAGCTTGTTGCCTTCAATGTTCGAGATATTGCCGTTACCGAACTTGATGTGGAAGACGCGGTCGCCCACCCGGAACTTCGACGGCGTATCGGCTACCGACTTGGCGACCAATTCACCGTCAATGGTCCTGCCGCGTGGTCCGCTTTCGCCGTAACCGATCCGCTCGACAGCATGGCCGGAACGGCTGCCCCAGTTGTCGCGGGTGGCTTCGCTCTTGTTGGCCTGAGCGCGCTTCCAGCCGGGAGTTGAATAGGAATTGGCGAAGGGATCCGCCTTGTCGAAGCGCGACTGTCCGTAGCCGCCGCGACCATAACCGCCATAGCTCGATTCCGATTCGGCAACATCCACATGCATCGGCGGCAATTCATCAAGGAAGCGCGACGGCATGGTGGACTGCCAGAGGCCGTGGATGCGCCGGTTCGAAACGAACCAGATGTGGCAGCGCCGCTTGGCACGGGTGATTCCGACATAGGCGAGGCGACGCTCTTCCTCGAGGCCTGCCCGACCGCCTTCATCCAATGCGCGCTGGTGCGGGAAAAGACCTTCCTCCCAGCCGGGCAGGAAAACGGTTTCGAATTCCAGACCTTTTGCCGAATGCAGCGTCATGATGGAAACGGCATCCATATCCTCGTTTTGCTCGGCATCCATGACGAGTGAGACATGCTCCAGGAAGCCGCGCATGCTCTCGAACGCTTCCATGGAGCGTACGAGTTCCTTCAGGTTTTCCAGACGACCCGGCGCTTCCGCCGATTTGTCGTTCTTCCACATATCGGTGTAGCCGGATTCCTCCAGAATCTGCTCGGCCAGCTCCGTATGGGGAGTGGTTTCAAGCAGTTCCGACCATCTCCTGAAACTTTGAATCACATCGAAAAGCGCCTTGCGCGCCTTGGGCTTCAATTCGTCGGTCTCGATCAAGTCTGCCGCGGCGGCCAGCATGGGAATGTCGCGGGCACGGGCATAATCATGCAGGGTGCGGACGGTCGTATCGCCCAGCCCACGCTTTGGCGTGTTGACGATCCGCTCGAAGGCCAGATCGTCCGCCGGTTGGCAGGTGAGGCGGAAATAGGCCATCGCATCGCGAATTTCGAGGCGCTCGTAAAAGCGCGGACCGCCGATGACCCGGTAGTTAAGGCCGAGGGTCACGAATCGATCTTCGAACTCGCGCATCTGGAAGGAAGCGCGAACGAGAATGGCCATGTCGTTCAGCTTGTGCTTGTTGCGCTGAAGCTGCTCTATCTCTTCGCCCACGGCACGGGCTTCTTCTTCCGAGTCCCAGGCCGCGTGGACGATCACCTTTTCGTCATCGGGATTAGTGCGTTCCGTGAAAAGCGTCTTGCCGAGGCGACCTTCATTGTTCGCAATCAGGTGTCCTGCGGCGCCGAGAATATGCTCGGTAGAGCGATAGTTCCGTTCAAGGCGAATGACCTTCGCGCCGGGAAAATCCTTCTCGAAACGCAGGATGTTATCCACTTCAGCGCCACGCCAACCGTAGATGGACTGGTCGTCGTCACCGACGCAACAGACGTTTTGCGGCACATCCTTCGGGCGCTGTGCCAGAAGCCGCAGCCACATATATTGGGCGGTGTTGGTATCCTGATACTCGTCCACCAGAATGTAGCGGAAGCGTTGATGGTAGTCCTTCAGCACATCCGGATTGCGGCGGAATAGATCGATCGGGTGCAGCAGGAGGTCACCGAAATCGCAGGCATTCAGTGTCTTCAGTCGCGCCTGATAGGCGGCATAAAGTTCGCGACCCTTGCCGTTGGCAAAGGCGCGCGCATCGCCTTCGGGAATATCCTTCGGCGTCAGCCCCTTGTTTTTCCAGCCGTCGATCATGCCTGCGAACTGGCGCGCAGGCCAGCGCTTGTCATCCAGGCCTTCTGCTTGAATTAACTGTTTAATCAGACGGATAACATCGTCCGTATCCAGAATGGTGAAGTCGCTGCGAAGGCCGACAAGCTCTGCATGACGCCGTAGAAGCTTCACGCCGATCGAGTGGAAAGTGCCAAGCCACGGCATGCCTTCGACCGCACCGCCGACGAGAACGCCGATGCGCTCCTTCATTTCGCGCGCAGCCTTGTTCGTGAAGGTCACGGCCAGGATCTGGCTTGGAAAGGCACGATTGGTCGCAAGGATATGGGCGATGCGCGTGGTGAGGACGCGCGTCTTGCCCGTGCCCGCGCCGGCCAGCACCAGAACGGGTCCATCCAGCGATTCGACTGCTTCCCGCTGCTCCGGGTTCAGGCCGCCAAGATAGTCAGGGGCCGGGCGGCTCTGGTCGCGTGCGGCCATGGCACGCGCCGCAATGCCCAGGCCGCTGCCGGGCGCTGCCGTGGAGGGAGCAGGGGGCTTGGAACGGCGGGAGCCGTGATCCGGTTCTTCATCGAAGAACGGAATGTCATCGAAACTGTTCGTCATCAGCGCAATCTAATGATTCCGGAAGCACAAGGCCATAGGCTACGTTCTGGTTTTATTCCAGTGGTGCGCCAGATGAGAAATGGCATCAATATGCATATTCGTATCCTGTGGCTTTCGGCTCACGATTCCGTGAGTTTCCGTCAGGTTACAATTTGGCAAGATTGGTAATCCAGCGTTGTCTAACCAACCGTAGAACGCGATACTTGATAACGTCTTCAATTCAACCGGAGTGACTGAATGCGCATCTGGAAGCAATTGCTCCTCAGTATTGTCGTGCTGTTCGCGGGGCTCTGTCTGTGGATCTTTGTCAGCGCCGATGCGGCAAGAAGTCTCGTTGGAATGGGTGTGCCCGCGCGTCTGGTGGGTCTCATCCAGCCGGCAGCGATAGACGCGCAGAAAACGGCTCAATCTGATAACCCCGCGCGAAACGGCCAGGGTGCTGCCCAAGGGGCAGGGCAGGGTCAGGGCGCTGGCCAGAGTGGAGGCCAAGGGGGAGGTCAAGCGGGAGGCCAAGGCGGAGGTCAACGGGCCACGCTCGTTGCCGTTCGCCCAGTCGTGACAGCCACGATCAATGATCGGCTGACAGCCATTGGCAGCGGTGTTGCCATCCAGTCCGTCGTGGTGATGCCGCAGGCGACCGGCACGATTGACGAAATTCTCGTCAGGGCAGGTCAGAAGGTTACCAAGGGTCAGGTTCTCGCCCGCCTCGATGATGACGAGCAGTTGATCGAGCGGGACAAGGCGCAGGTAGCGCTGAGGAGTGCGGTCGAGAAGGCTGCGTCTTACAAGAACCTCCAAAGCGTGACCCGTCTTGATGCGCTGGATGCGCAGATTGCCGAAGAGGCCGCCAAGCTGGCGCTGAGCACGGCGCGGTTGAACCTCAAGCGGCGGGAAATCACCGCGCCGATCGATGGTGTGGCAGGAATCGTCCCGGCGAATGTCGGTGACAACGTTACGACGCAGACAAGTATCGTGACGCTGGACGATCGCTCCGAGATCCTCGTCGACTTTTACGCGCCGGAACGCTTCATCACCCAGATCGAAACGGGTGCTTCCTTCGAAGCAACCTCGGTCAGCCGTCCGGGACAGGTGTTCAAGGGCGTGATCGATTCCGTGGACAACCGCGTGGATGCTGCAAGCCGTACCGTCCGCATTCGTGGCCGTATCGATAATCCAACGGATCTGCTGCGTGCAGGCATGTCCTTCCAGGTGGCGATGCGGTTCGCCGGTGAAAGCTATCCGGCCGTGGACCCCCTGTCGGTTCAATGGGATGCCGAAGGTGCCTTCGTCTGGAAGGTAGCCGATAGCAAGGCGCAGAAGGTTCGCGTCAGTGTCATCCAGCGCAATCCGGATACGGTTCTGGTACAGGCAGCCCTGAAGCCGGATGACCGGATCGTGACAGAAGGATTGCAGCGTGTTCGTGAAGGCCAGCCGGTTCGCATTCAGGGCGAGCCCCAGCGCGTGGCGGAGGCAGCGACCCGATGAGCAGCAAGGATCAGCACGACATGAAGGCAGAGGATGCAAAATCCACCTTCACGGCTCTGTTCGTTCGCCGCCCTATCCTGGCGGCAGTTATCAATACGCTTCTGGTCGTGGCCGGTCTGGCCGCCTTCGTCGGCGTGGAAGTTCGCGAACTCCCTGATGTTGATCAGCCGGTCATTACTGTTCGGACCGATTACGAAGGTGCTTCGCCCCAGACCGTTGACCAGGAATTGACACAGGTCATAGAGGGCGCTGTCGCCCGCGTTAGCGGGTTGAAGGCCCTGTCTTCCGAATCGCAGTTCGGTGCCAGCCGCGTGACCATGGAGTTCAACGACACGGTTGATCTTGCCGTTGCCGCAAGCGATGTGCGCGATGCGATTGGCCGCGTTTCCTATCAGTTGCCTGATACAGTGGACGAGCCGCGCATCGTCAAGGCGGACTCCGATTCACAGCCGATCATGCGGCTTGCCGTAACGTCTTCAAAGCTTTCGATGGAAGACCTGACTCTGCTTGTCGACAAGCAGGTGGTTGACCGGCTGGCAGCGGTGGAGGGTGTTGCGGATGTCGAGCTTTACGGCGATCAGGAAAAGATCTTCCGTGTCGATCTCAATCAGGCGGCTCTCGCCAGCCGTGGCCTCACGGTCGCCGATGTCTCCACTGCGCTTTCCAGTGCAGCGCTCGATGTTCCGGCCGGTTCGCTCACAAGCCGAACGCAGGATATCGTGGTGCGCGCAACGGCAAACCTGGAGACGCCGCGCGACTTCGAGAACGTACTGATCAAGGACAATATCCGCCTTCGTGATGTTGCAAGCGTCAATCTCGGCGCCGATGACGGAACCACGACGCTTCGGTCCAACGGCGTGCAGGGCGTCGGTCTCGGTATCATCCGTCAGGCGCAATCCAACACGCTCAACATCTCGACGGGCGTTGCAGCGGCGGTCGCCGAGCTGCAGAAGGTGCTTCCGGAAGGAACGCGGATCATCATAACCTCGGATGACGCCGTGTTCATTCGCGGTGCGCTGCATGAGGTGGAACTGGCGCTGGGGCTTTCTGCGCTCATCGTGGTCGTCGTTCTCTATCTCTTCCTGCGCGACTGGCGCGCGACGCTCATTCCGGCGCTGACCATGCCTGTTGCGCTGATCGGAACGCTGACGGCGATTTACCTCGTCGGCTTCTCCATCAACATCCTCACCCTGCTGGCCATCGTGCTGGCAACGGGTCTCGTGGTGGACGACGCGATCGTCGTGCTCGAGAACATCGTGCGCCGACGCTCGGAAGGCATGGGGCCGCGCGCTGCGGCGGTGCTGGGTACGCAGGAAGTTTTCTTTGCGGTTCTCGCCACTACGGCAACGCTGGCGGCTGTGTTCATTCCGCTTTCCTTCCTGCCCGGACAATTGGGTGGCCTGTTCCGCGAGTTCGGTTTCGTGCTGGCATTCGCCGTGGGGCTTTCGTCGATCACCGCCCTCACGCTGTGCCCCATGCTGGCCTCTCGCATGCTGACCAAGCCGATGAGCGAGCCGAAGGGGCTTCTCGCCGGCTTTGGTAATCTCTTTGCGAACACCTATGAGAAGTGGCTGCGGTTTACGCTCAATGCGCCGATCGTCATCATCGCAGTGGCGGTCATGTTCGGCGCGGCGGCCTTCGTCGCTTTCGGTCTGGTCAAGAACGAGCTGACGCCGCTGGAAGATCGCTCCCTCGTCGCAATGCGCCTGACCACGCCGCAGGGTGTGAGCCTCGAGTACACGCAGGACCAGATCCGCCGCGTCGAGGAAAATCTCCAGCCGTTGGTCGACTCCGGTGAGATCCGGAACATCTTCTCCATTTCCGGCATGGGCAATTCCACCAATAGCGGTTTCATGGTGATGACGCTGGCGCCCTGGGGCGAACGCACGCGCACCCAGAACCAGATCGTTGCGGATGTGAATGCAGCTGCGGCAAAAGTTCCGGCGGTGCGTGGTTTCGCGATCCAGTCCAACAGTCTGCGTATTCGCGGGGCGGGGAATGGCCTGCAGTTCGCGCTGGTGGGCAATGAGCACGCGAAGCTTACGGATGCCGCCATCAAGCTCGTTCAGGCGATGGAAAAGAACTCGGATTTCCAGACGCCGCGTCTCGACAACGAACCGACGCAGGCGCAGCTTTCGGTCTCCATCGACCGCGAGCGTGCCTCTGATCTGGGCATCGACATCACTGGCCTGTCGACCGCCATGCAGGCTCTACTGGAGGGACGTTCCATTGTTGATGTCTTCGTCAACGGAGAGGCCTATCCGGTCAAGCTGACCTCCACGATGCAGCCGATCGATGATCCGACCGATCTGCAGAACATCTTCCTGCGCACCAATGACGGCAAGGTCGTGCCAATGTCTACTGTCGTCAGCCTCAAGGAAGGGGCGGTCGCGCCACGCCTGAACCGCGAGCAGCAACTGGCCGCGGTTTCGATTTCTGCCGGTCTCGGCGATGGCGTTTCGCTTGGTCAGGCGCTTCAGCAAGCGCAGGCACTGGCGCAACCGCTTCTGCCTCCGGGTGCGCGGCTGATGCCGCTGGCGGAAGCCAAGACGCTGGGTGAGAATTCGAGCGGCATGGCCATTACCTTCGGCTTTGCGATTGCCATCATCTTCCTGGTCTTGGCCGCACAGTTCGAAAGCGTGCTGTCGTCCATCATCATCATGGCCACGGTGCCGCTTGGTCTTGCCTGCGCCATCTTCGCGCTAGTGCTGACGGGATCAACTCTCAACGTCTACAGCCAGATCGGACTTGTTTTGCTTGTCGGGGTCATGGCCAAGAACGGCATCCTGATCGTGGAGTTTGCCAATCAGCTGCGAGATCAGGGTATGGCCGTTCGAGACGCCATCGAAAAGGCCTGCCGCCTTCGCCTGCGTCCAGTCATGATGACGATGATTGCGACGATTCTCGGCGGCGTGCCGCTGGTGTTTGCTCAGGGGGCGGGTGCGGAAGCGCGTATTGCACTCGGCTGGGTCATCGTTGGCGGACTGGGTCTCGCAACGATCGTCACCCTGTTCATTACGCCGCTTGCCTATCTCCTGATCGCACGCTTTGCCAAGCCGCATGCGCATGAAGAGCAAAGGCTGCATGAGGAGTTGGTCACCGCGTCGCGTCCGGCAGCCAATGAGGAGAAGGAAAGGCCGCTTCTGGCAGCGGAGTGATCCCATCCGATCGTTGCACGGAGAAGGGCATTAGTGAGCCGAAACTGATAGACAAAACAATGATCCTCTCCTACCAAAGATGTCAGGTTCTACCGCTCGGCATTCAATGGAGAAGATCATGGTCTTGAGGGATGTACGCCCCGGTGTGCGAAACGAGGCCGCAGTCGCGGCTGTCATCGAGGCGTTGCGGGGGGCGCTTGGCGACAAGCTTCAGACCGGGCAGGCCTTTCGCGAGCAGCATACCCACACGACCACCTATCTGACCCGGCAATTGCCGGATGCTGTGGTGTTCGTCGAGAATTCCGATGACGTGAAAGCGGTGGTCAGAGCGTGCTCCGAGCATGGTGTGCCGATCATTCCGTTCGGCACCGGTTCGTCGCTGGAAGGGCAGGTCAATGCACCTTCGGGCGGCATATCCATCGATTTCTCGCGCATGAATCGTATCCTGCGCGTTTCGCCGGAAGATCTGGATGTGACCGTCGAGCCGGGGGTGACGCGTGAGCAGTTGAACGTCTATCTTCGCGATACGGGCCTCTTTTTCCCGATCGACCCCGGTGCGAACGCCTCTATCGGTGGCATGACGGCCACGAGGGCTTCCGGTACGAATGCCGTGCGCTATGGCACCATGAAGGACAATGTGCTGGCCATGACTGTCGTGACGGCAGATGGCGGGGAGATTGCTACCGGCAGCCGCGCCAAGAAGTCTTCCGCAGGTTACGATCTGACCCGGCTCTTCGTGGGCTCGGAGGGAACGCTCGGCGTCTTCACCTCCATTACGCTTCGACTTCAGGGAATACCGGAAAAGATCGGCGGCGGTGTGTGCGCTTTTCCAAGCGTCAAGGCGGCCTGCGATGCCGTGATCATGACCATTCAGATGGGCATCCCCGTTGCGCGCATCGAACTGCTTGATGAGGTCCAGATCCGCGCCTGCAATGCCTATTCCGGTCTTTCCTACGAAGAAAAGCCAACTCTCTTTCTTGAGTTTCATGGCACGGACCAGACAGTGACCCTGCAATCCGAGCAGTTTTCCATGATTGCCGAGGAATGCGGTGGCGAGAGTTTTCGCTGGACGGCAGATGCGCAGGAGCGCGCCAAGCTTTGGAAGGCGCGGCACGATGCGTATTGGGCAGCGCGCGCGCTGCGTCCCGACCTTACCATACTAGCAACGGATGTATGCGTGCCGATCTCGCAACTGGCGGATTGTGTGGCTGCGACCCATGCGGATATCGTAGAGAATGACTTCCTTGCCCCCATCGTCGGTCATGCCGGAGATGGCAACTTCCATCTGTCGATATTGTTCAACGACAAGGATCCAGCGGATGTTGCGCGCGTCGAAGCCTTTGTCGAGCGGTTGAACCGCCGCGCTCTGGCCTGCGGCGGAACGTGTACGGGCGAGCACGGCATTGGGCAGGGCAAGATGAGTTTTCTTGAAGAGGAGGCGGGACCTGCGCTTGGCCTGATGCGGACAATCAAGCGGGCGGTCGATCCGAAGAATATCTTCAATCCTGGCAAGATCCTGCGGGAAAGCGCCTGATGCGACCCTTGTACGGCTTGTGCCGGAGCTTGTAGAATTTTAAATAGACCTCCGAAATCAAGGAGTGGTCCGGTTGCTGGGACGTCTTTTCCTGCTGTTTGGCGGTCTGGTGGTCATCGCGTTGTTCGCCGCGCTGTTCGCTCCGCTATTCGTGGACTGGAGCAGTTTCCGGCTCAGCTTCGAAGAACAGGCCAGCCGCATACTTGGCAAGAAGGTTACCGTGCATGGTAGCGTCGATGCCCGGCTTTTGCCTTTTCCTTCGGTCACGATGCGCGATGTGCGCGTGGGGCAGGACCTTGATGGAACGCCGCTGATCCAGGTGGCGGAGTTTTCCATGGATATGGAACTGGCGCCCTTCCTCTCCGGCGAGGCGCGTGTTTTCGATATGCGGCTGGTGAACCCCAAGGCCCGTATCCGCCTTTTGAAGGACGGCAAGCTGGACTGGATGCGCGGCAGCCGTCCGGCTATTCCCGCGCGTAACGTCGTGCTGGAAGATGTGCACATCACGGGCGCCGAGATCCAGTTCATTGACGAGGCGACCGGTCGCAACAGAACTCTCAGCAAGCTCACAGCAGACCTGTCTGCAAGCTCGCTTGCGGGACCGTGGCGTGCCGAAGGCAACGGAACGCTGGACGGATATGAAGCAAGATTTTCGCTGAGCAGCGGCGAGCCAGACGCACAGGCCGGTCAAGTGTCTCTCAAACTCCGGCTCTGGCCGGATATCCAGCCGGTGGAGGTTCAACTCGACGGTATGCTCGGCGTGGCCGATGCGAAGCCAGCCTATAAGGGCGCCTTCAATCTCGTGTTTCAGGATCAGCCGGTCGCCAACGGCGTGGCGGTTGCGGAGAAGCGCGTTCCGCCGCCACGCACCAAGGGCAAGTTCGAGCTGACGAACGAGCGCATCCGGATCCCCGAATACCGTGTTGAAGCCGGTGCCGTCGATAACCCCTATGTCATTACCGGCGAGGCGACGCTGGATACCGGGGATAGACCGGAATTCCTGCTGACGGCGGACGGCCAGCAGGTGGATGTGGAGAAGCTGGCGGGCGATATGCTGGCCAAAGGGAAGACGGCCCGCGATCCGCATGTTTCTGCCCAAAGACGCCTTCATGCCCTGATTGAAATGGCTGCCAATATCCCCGTGCCGCAGGTGCCAGGACGGGCAACGATCAGCCTTCCGGCAATCGTGACGGAGGGGACGACCCTGCGGGATATCCGTCTGGACATTCGCCCCTCCCAGACGGGATGGCAAATCGAAAATGCAGTCGCCACGCTTCCGGGCCGGACTCAGGTGGAACTCGATGGCCGGCTGACCCTCAGGGATAGTGCCGGTTTCAAGGGCAAGATGGTTCTTGCCTCCAACCAGCCTTCCGGCCTTTCCGACTGGTTGACCGGCAAGGTAGATCCGGCAATCCGGCGTCTCAAGGCAGCCGGGTTCTCCGCCGATGTGGATTTGACCACCAGCGTGCAGGTCTTCAACAATCTTGAAGTCGCAGTCGGTGGCGCGACGCTGAAGGGGCAAGTTCGCCGGACCTCCGCCACAGAGGCGGCAGCGGTGCCGCAGCTTGCGGTGGATCTTGCAGGCAATGAAATCGATCTCGATGCCTTGCGGGCACTGGCCTCGCTGATGACCGGCAATGACGCCGGTGACGATGTGCTGGACCACAAGCTGTCAGCGCATCTGAAGGCTGACAGGCTGACGGCTTTCGGCGTGGGCGCGCAGGGATTTGAAACGCGCTTCGAGTTTGGCGACGGAAAATTGACCGTGCCGCAACTGGCCATTGCCGATCTGGCAGGCGCCAGCATTCTGGCAAAGGGGAGTGGAGAAGGCTCGATCTTCGAATATACGGGGCAGGGCACTGTCAGTCTCACGGCGCCGGACGCAGCAGGTTTTCTGGCGATGCTCAGAGAGCGCCTGCCGCGACACCCAGTGCTGGAACGCATGGCGCGTAGTGCTGACCGGTATGCCGATACGAAGCTGACGGCGGACATCACGCTGGGTGATGAAGCTGTCCTTAAGGTAAGCGGCAGTTCGAACGGCACGCTGATCTCCTCTGACATTAAGGCCCTGCATCTCTTTGACCTGACGCAGGAAACCGAATTTCAAGCCTCGGCCAGACTGGCGAACACCGAATCGCTCACGCTTCTCGACCAGATTGGCATTGCCACTTTCCCGTTTGACGGAGACTACAACGGCGTCATTGATGTCAGCGCCAGTGGCAAGCTTTCCCAGCCGATACAGGTTCGGTTCGGTTACCGAACGGATCTGACCGAGTTGGTGGCTGAAGGCGGAATGAACCTTGCGCCGGACAGTTTCGGCAATGGCAGCTATTCCGTAAGCCTCAAGAGTTCTGATCTCGAGCCGACCCTGCTTGCCGGCGGTTTCGGCCTGCCGCAGCTTGGGACTGGCCTGCCCGTCGATCTGCGATCAAAGATGACGTTGGATGCGAAGGCTGTTCGTCTTGGTGAACTCTCCGGTACTGTCGCTGGCAATACGCTGGACGGCGACCTCCTTTTTGATCGTGCTGCTCCGATCCCGACGATCAGCGGCAAGCTCAACCTGGGTGCCATGGACCTATTGTGGCTTGCCGAAGCGGTTTACGGACCGCTGCAGGATGCTGAAACGGGTGAGCTGTCCACCAAGCCATTGGCAGCGCCAATGTTCCGGCAGGCTGACCTCAATCTCGATGTGTCCGTAAACGAGATTCTCGTATCGCCGGGCACCCAGCCTGCGCAAAATGTGGCGATGCGTTTCGTCAATCGCAGTGGCGGGATGACGCTGGAGGAGTTGCGCGGCAAATGGCTTGGCGGCACGATTTCCGGCCGCTTGGCGCTGTCGAACAGCGATGGCATCGGTCTGCTGCAATCGCGTCTTGCGCTCAAGGATGCAGATCTGGCGCCTCTGATGTGGCTGCGCGCCAACCATCCTGTCGCGACGGGGAAGCTCAGCTTCGAACTGGCCGCGGAAGCCACGGCCAAGACACCGGCAGGCCTTGTGACGGCGCTCAGCGGATCGGGCTCGTTGCGGCTTGCTGATGGTGTCTTGCCGGATCTGGCACAGGATCCGGTGAGTTCTCTCCTCAGTGCCGCCGACCGCATTCAGGGCGATGTGACCGAGAGCAAGGTTCGCCCGATAGCCGAGGCGCTGCTTTATGCAGGGCCAACCCGAATCGGAGCCGTGATGCTGCCCTTCACGATGAGTTCCGGCCAATTGCGGTTTCAAAGCATTGCCGCACAGGCCGGACCGGCCGCCTTGTCCGGGGAGGCGCGGTTCAATCTTCCCGACCAGACTTTGGACGGAAGGCTTGTTGTCACGTATGCGCTTGGCGAGAACGCGATTGCAGGCGGCGAGGCGAGTGTTGGGCTTCAGTTTTCCGGTCCGTGGGACGCGCCCACGCGTGAGCTGGAAGTGGGTGGGCTAACCAACTATCTTTCGCTTCGCGCTTTCGAGCGTGAGCGCAGGCGGGTCGAGACGCTTCAGGCCAGCGTTCTTGAAAAGCAGCGCTTGCGCAGGGAAGTGTCCCTCTATCAGTCGCTTGAGATAGAGCGCAAAGCGCAACGGGAAAAGGCGGAGGCCGAGGCGCGTGCCCGCGCCGAGCAGGAAGCGAAAGAGCGGGCGGCAGAAGCGCAGAGACAGCGTGAGCAGGAAAAGGCGAACGACCAGCGCCAGCCTGCCGCTGAGGATACGACGCCCACCCTGACGATTCCCCCGACCGGCGATCAATTCCGCCCAAACAACGGTTTGCCCGGGGTCGCACCCTACTGACGCCAAAGGCTGTGGGAGCTTGTTAGAGCCTCTGGGACTTGATCCATTGCAGGACATAGACCCTGAGCGCGGAAGACAGATTGCTCTCTGCCTCGCGATTATCATCGATTTCAGCAATCAGGCCCGCGAGGCTAATCTGGCGCGTTTCTGCGATAAGCTTCAGTTCGTCCCAGAACACATCCTCAAGCGTGAAGCTTGTGCGGTGTCCATGGAGCGTGGCGGAATGCTTGCGGATCATGCGGGCGATTTCCGGCCTTCACAGGGGTTCCCAGAGGAAATGAACAATGCCCGACATTTAGTCAGCCTCCAGACTACTGACAATCTGGCCTACCACCAGCGACGTCATTCTCGGCCTTGTGCCGAGAATCTGCTGAAGTCCAACAAAATGAAACGTTTGTAGATGCTCGGGACAAGCCCGAGCATGACGGAAAATAGGCGAAAGCCCTTTTCAACAAACCGGAGGCCGACATTCAGTCAGCCTCGTCATTCTTTTCCAGCTTGCCTTGATCGAGTTGCTTTGACGCTTTCTCGTTCAAGGCTTTGGTCAGAGACTTTTCCTGCTTGGTTCTGCCAAATGTGATGCGGTTCTGCTCTGCCTGCCGCTCCTTTTCGGAGCGGGCCTTGGCCTTGCGGGCCGATTTCAGGTTGATGATGTCAGCGCACATGGCAGCACCTGCACACAGCAATCAGTGCTTCTTGCGGAAGGAATCCAGCGAGACAACGGAACCCGAACCGGGCTTCTTGTCGTCATCGGACTTCGCTTCTTCCTCAGAGGCAGGCTTGGCCACAGCATCCGCGGGATAGGCGGTGATCTCTGCGGAAGCCTCTTCCTCATCTGCAAGCGGGACTTCGAATTCGAGTTCGAAATTCACGGATGGGTCGTAGAAACCGCGTATCGCGTTGAATGGAATGTAGAGCCGCTCGGGCGTATCCGAGAACGAAAGACCGATTTCGAAATGCGTATCGGACACCTTGAGATCCCAGAACTGGTGCTGGATGACGATTGTCATCTGTTCCGGATACTTGTCCTTCAAATGAGTCGAAATCCGCACACCCGGGGCGCCGGTGAGGAACGTGATGAAAAAATGATGGTCGCCCGGCAGGCGGCTGGTAGCAGCCACTTCTGACAAAACCTTGCGAATAACGCCGCGAAGGGCGTCCTGTGCCAGAATGTCGTAACGGATATGATCCTGACCCATCGTCATTGTCTTCCAATCAGTTCGATGTTTTTCTTGCGATTTGTCTGCCCGTTATAAGCCAGCAAGTTTCCGTGCGGAAGCCCCGGTGAGACGAGTCATGACGAAGATAGCGAAAAACACGTGAAGCGGGAAGGTGAAGGCTTCTGTTGCCAGGTGCCTTCGGACCCCGCCTCAAGGGGCTAACCTAGAGGACTTGGAGCGGGTTTCCCGCACCGCCATTAGGCAGCGAGAGCGTAACCCTTAGCGTTGTTGTCGTTTGCAACTACACTTGTGACCCGATAACGGCGGTATCATGCCGAGCAAAAGTACGATCTTTACGCCCTTGTCGATCCTATTTCGCCCCCATCAAAAGCCGGTCTGAGACATACTCACTTGCCGACCGGTTTTTGGTGGAGGCGCCGGGTACCGCCCCCGGGTCCAATAGGTTTATTACACCGACCATTTATCGCCATAGCCGGAGCAAGCCCCGGCGAAGCTGATATAGGTGTTTCTCTGCGCGATGAAAAGGGGAGATTGTGCATTCCCTTCATACAATTGGCAAAGCAGCGTGGATAAGACCCGCGAGCACTATCGTTTGCGGCCTTCGGGCCTATAATTGCGCTCCAGCAGAATCTACAGGCCTGTCATGAAACAGTATCTCGACCTTCTTCGCCATGTCATGGAAACCGGAACCGACCGTGGAGACCGGACCGGAACTGGCACGCGCTCCGTTTTCGGCTATCAGATGCGTTTCGATCTTGCGGATGGGTTTCCGATCGTCACGACAAAGAAACTGCATCTGCGTTCCATTATCCACGAATTGCTGTGGTTCCTGAAGGGCGATACGAACATTGCCTATCTGAAGGAAAACGGTGTTTCGATCTGGGACGAATGGGCAGATGAGCAGGGTAATCTGGGTCCGGTCTACGGCTATCAATGGCGTTCCTGGCCAAAGCCGGATGGCGGGCACGTGGACCAGATCGCCAATCTCGTCGATGCGATCAGGAAGAACCCGAACTCACGCCGTCACATCGTTTCTGCCTGGAATCCTGCCCAGGTGGACGACATGGCGCTTCCGCCCTGTCATTGCCTTTTCCAGTTCTACGTATCCGGGGACCGGCTCTCCTGTCAGCTTTATCAGCGTTCTGCGGATATCTTCCTCGGCGTTCCATTCAACATCGCATCCTACGCGCTTCTGACGATGATGGTGGCGCAGGTTACGGGCTACAAGCCGGGTGAGTTCATCCATACGCTGGGTGATGCCCACATCTATTCCAACCATTTCGAGCAGGCAGAAATTCAGATGCAGCGCGAGCCAAAGCCGCTGCCGCGCATGGAGATCAATCCAGACGTGACCGATCTCTTCGGCTTCACGTTCGAGGATTTCAACCTGGTCGGCTATGAGGCGCATCCGCATATCAAGGCCAAGGTGGCCGTGTAATGGATGATGACGCAAAAAGGCCGGTCGTTCTCATTGCGGCGGTGTCGACCAACAGGGTGATTGGTCGCAACGGCGATATGCCGTGGAAGTTGTCGACCGACCTAAAGCGCTTCAAGGCGATGACGCTGGGAAATCCGGTCATCGTCGGTCGCAAGACCTTCGAGAGCTTCGGCGGACGACCGTTGCCTGGGCGTCCGCATGTGGTTGTGACACGGGATCCTGCGTATGCGGCGGACGGTGTCGAAACGGTCGATTCGCTCGCCAAGGCTTTGCAGCGGGCGCAAGCGATTGCCGTCGAGACAAATGCCCGCGAAATAGCGGTGATCGGTGGTGGCGAGATCTATGCGCAGGCCCTGCCGCTCGCCGATCGCCTGTATCTCACTCATGTGGATGCGGTGATCGAAGATGGCGACACGTACTTTCCAGTGGTTGATGACCACATATTCGAATGTGTGGAAAGAGAACCGGTTCCGGCAGGCGAGAAGGACAATTTTCCAACGGTTTTTGCCGTTTATCGACGTCGGGCTGCGGCCATTTGAAACATTTCGTTACCAAACACTGCGAAGTGACCCCTTGGCGCGTTGAAAGCGGTGTTGCGCATACCTATAACGGGGCAAGACCCGGCTGCCGCAAGTTCCGGCGCGGTTGATCGAGGGTGGGAGTTTCACGAACAAAGAGGTTTTGATGCCTTGGAGCAATCAGAATGGCGGCGGTCCCTGGGGGGGCGGCGGCAATAATCAGGGGCCTTGGGGGCAAGGCCCCAATCGCCCCCGAGGTGGTGGCGGCGGTAATGGAGGGGGTAACGGCGGACCGCCGGACCTGGAGGACATTATTCGTCGCAGCCAAGACCGGTTGCGCGGAGCAGTGCCCGGCGGGTTCAACGGTGGAGCGCTGGCAATCGTTCTCCTCGTCATTCTGGCATTTGTGGCATTCCAATCGGTCTACACGGTTCAGCCGGATGAGCGCGGCGTAGAGCTTCGCTTCGGAAAGCCGAAGGACGAAGTTTCAGGTCCGGGCCTTCACTGGCATTTCTGGCCCGTGGAAACGGTCGAGATCGTGAAGGTTACCGAGCAGCAGCAGAATATCGGTGGGCGTGGCAACGCGAATTCTACCGAAGGCCTGATGCTGTCCGGCGACCAGAACATCGTGAACGTGCAGTTCTCGGTGCTGTTTACGGTCACCGATCCGCGCGCCTATCTCTTCAACCTTGAAAGCCCGAACGCAACGCTGCAGCAGGTTGCTGAAAGCGCCATGCGTGAAGTCGTTGGCCGTCGCCCGGCACAGGATGTGTTCCGTAATGCGCGCGAACAGATCTCCACCGAGGTTCGCGATATCATTCAGGGCACCATGGATACCTATGGTTCCGGTATTGCGATCAATGCGGTGCCGATCGAAGATGCAGCGCCGCCGCGCGAGGTTGCCGATGCCTTCGAAGAAGTGCAGCGCGCCGAGCAGGACGAAGATCGTTTCGTTGAAGAAGCCAACCAGTATGCCAACCAGAAGCTTGGTCAGGCACGCGGTCAGGCGGCACAGGTTCGCGAAGAGGCTTCAGCCTATAAGGATCGCGTCGTGAATGAGGCGACCGGTGAAGCACAGCGCTTCGTATCCATCTACGACGCCTACAAGGTTGCTCCGGATGTGACGCGTGAGCGCATCTTCCTGGAGACCATGGAAAACGTGCTGAAGAACTCGAACAAGATCATTCTGGACGACAAGCAGGGCGTTGTTCCCTACTTGCCGCTCAATGAAATGATCCGTCCGAATGCGGGTACGACCAACACGAACCAGGGAGGCCGTCCATGAACTCCAGTCGTCTCCCAGCCGTCCTGATTGGACTTGGCCTCGTGCTTTTCCTTGCCTATTCATCCGTCTTTGTCGTGAACGAGCGCGAGCAGGCTATCGTCGTGCGTTTCGGTCAGATCCAGTCGGTGAAGTCGCAACCGGGCCTGTACTTCAAGCTGCCCTTCGCTTTCATGGATGCTGATCGCGTGCAGTATATCGAAAACCGCGCGCTGCGCTTCGATATCGACAACATCCGCGTTCAGGTTCGCGGTGGTGCCTTCTACGAAGTCGATGCCTTCGTGGTCTACCAGATCTCCGATGCTGGCCGCTTCCGTGGTACCGTATCCGGTGACCGTAACGCCGCCGAATCGCGTCTACGTACGCGTCTCGATGCTGCTCTGCGCCGTGTCTACGGTTTGCGGAACTTCAGCGCCGCGCTTTCCGACGAACGTTCCGCGATGATGCAGGAGGTCCGGGCCGATCTGCAGGCCGCTGCGGAAAGCCTCGGCTTGAACATTCGCGATGTTCGCATCCGTCGTACGGATCTGACGCGTGAAGTCTCGCAGCAGACCTATCAGCGCATGAAGGCAGAACGTCTTGCCGAAGCGGAGCTGATCCGCGCCCGTGGTAACGAACAGGGCCAGCGCCGTCGCGCCATCGCGGATCGTCAGGTGGTCGAACTTGTGTCGGAAGCCCAGCGTGATGCGGAAATCATTCGCGGTGAGGGTGATGCGCAGCGTAACCGGATCTTTGGCGAAGCCTTCGCTCGCGATCCTGGCTTCTTCGAGTTCTATCGCTCCATGCGTGCCTATACGGCTGCTCTGAGCGACAAGGGAACGACGATGGTTCTCAGCCCGGACTCGCAGTTCTTCAAGTACTTCAACCAAAGCTCCGGCGCGACCGCAGGAAGCGTGCCGCCTGCGGCACCGGCGCAGCCTGCACAGCAGTAATTCAATAGCGAGGGCGGCTTTCGAGCCGCCCTCTGCATTTTCGTGGTCGCTTGCTTAAGTTCAGTAACTTCGCTGTGGGCTCACGAAAAGATAATTTCCCCCGTCGTTATTCCGCCTTATCTTTCATGAAGCGTCTCGCTTAAATGACGCATTGCTAAAGCATTCCGGAACGAGGAGCCTGACTGTGAAGACCTTCCAACTGTCCTTGAGGTATTCGATGGCATCCGTTCTGGCTGTGGCCCTGGCCAGTGGGCCAATCACTGGGCCAGTCGTGCCAGCTTTCGCGCAGGTGCCTAACGCACCGACGACAGCGCCAAAGGTTGCGATGCCGCAGACCGGACCTGCCTCCGTGGCGGATCTGGCGGAAGGGCTGCTCGATGCTGTCGTCAACATTTCGACCTCGCAGAGCGTCAAGGGTGAGGGCGCCAGCCCGCAATCGCCGAAGGGCTCGCCGTTCCAGGAATTCTTTGACGATTTCTTCGACGGTCAGGAAAAGGGTCAGGGAAACCGCAAGGTCAACTCGCTGGGCTCCGGTTTCGTGATCGATCCGTCCGGCTATGTCGTCACCAACAATCACGTCATCGAGGGTGCCGACGATATCGAGGTCATCTTCCCGAACGGCACGAAGCTCAAGGCAAAGCTCGTCGGCACGGATACCAAGACGGACCTGTCTGTTCTGAAGGTTGAACCAAAGGCGCCTCTCAAGGCGGTGAAGTTCGGCGATTCCAAGAAAATGCGCATTGGCGACTGGGTCATGGCCATCGGCAATCCGTTCGGGCTCGGCGGTTCGGTGACCATCGGCATCATCTCGGCGCGGGGCCGTAACATCAATGCCGGACCCTACGACAACTTCATCCAGACCGATGCTGCCATCAACAAGGGTAATTCCGGTGGCCCGCTGTTCAACATGTATGGCGAGGTGATCGGCATCAACACAGCCATCATTTCCCCAAGCGGTGGCTCGATCGGGATCGGCTTCGCCGTTCCGACAGAACTTGCGCAAAATATCGTGCAGCAGCTGATCGAGTTCGGTGAAACGCGTCGTGGCTGGCTCGGCGTGCGCATCCAACCTGTGACAGATGAAGTGTCCGAAAGCCTGGGCCTGAAGGAAGCGCGCGGCGCGCTCGTTTCCGGCGTGATCAAGGGTGGTCCGGTTGACAACGGAACTATCAAGGCTGGCGATGTGATCATAACTTTCGATGGCAAGCAGGTGAAGGAAATGCGCGATCTACCGCTCGCGGTCGCCGAAAGCCCTGTCGGCAAGGCTGTGGACGTCATCATCATGCGTGATGGCAAGGAACAGACAGTCAAGGTCACCCTTGGCCGGCTTGAGGATGGGGCCGAGGCCGAGACGGGTGACGATGCACCTGCCCTTGCCGAGAAAGACCAGAAAAAGGACGGCCAGAACCAGGCGCCCCAGCCGCCACAGGATACTGTTTCCGTCCTCGGGCTCACTCTTTCCGATCTGACAGACGAACGTCAAAAGAACTTCGGCATTGCCGACAGCGTCGAAGGCGTTGTTATCACCGCCGTGCAGGCCGGTTCACCTGCAGCGGAAAAGGGCCTGAAGGTCGGCGAAGTCATCGTCGAAGTCGGCCAGAGCTTCACGTCATCGCCGGATGATGTCATCAACCGGATCAACGAGCTGAAGGGTGAGGGGCGCCGTAATGCGCATATGATGATTGCGGGACCGGATGGCCAACTGCGTTTTGTCGCAATCCCGCTCGAATAGAGCGGGACTTCAATCCTTCAGTCCAGGCAAGACCGTTTCATTGATGATTGCGTAGGTGACATGCCGCTTGAGATGCGGGTGTGTATCCGGCACGCGCGGATGGTCGAAATCCATTTCCGGGCAGCGCCTCATGCCGATGCGCTTCATCACAGCCGTTGACCGGTGATTGCTCTCGACCGCGAAGGAAACGATTGCCGCCAGTTGCATGGCGCCAAAACCGTGGCTGATGAGTGCGGCCGCCGCTTCGGTGACGTAGCCGTGGCCCCAGAAGCGGGTGGCAAGGCGCCAACCGATCTCGATCGTCTCCGAGGGAAAGATGCCGGGCATGTTGGCCGGAGCCAGACCGCAGAAGCCCATGGCTTCGCCCGTCTCCTTCAATTCGACAGCATAGAAGCCGAGGCCATCTTCCTTGATCATCGCGTTGACGCGATCAAACAGCGCATCGGCTTCGGCATGATTGCGGCGGAAGGGAAAGAACTCCATCACCTTCGGATCTGCATTGATCTCCCGAAAGAGATCGCGGTCCCGCTCAAGCCAGCTGCGCAGAACCAGTCGTTCCGTCTCCAGAATGATCCGCGGTGCTCCACCGGCCATCATGGTGTGACGAAATCGCTTCTGCGATAGCCCTGAATGTAGAGAAGCGCTGTCAGGTCCGAATGGTCTATGCGCATCTTCGCCTGCGCAGATACCGTGGGTTTTGCGTGGAGCGCAACGCCGGACCCGGCGAGACCCAGCATGCCGAGATCATTCGCGCCGTCACCGACTGCCATCGCCTCATCCGGGGAGATCCCAAGCTTCTCAGCGATGTCGTTCAGCGCGTCGACCTTGGCCTGCTTGCCGAGAATCGGTTCGGCGACTTCCCCGGTAAGGATGCCATCCTTCTCCAGCAGAAGGTTCGCGCGGTTTTCGTGAAAGCCCAGCATATCCGCGATACGACTGGTGAAGACGGTGAAACCGCCCGATACGAGTGCCGTGTAGAAACCTTTGGCGCGCATGGTGGCGATGAGTTCCGGCCCGCCGGAGGTGAGCGTGATGCGCTTGGCAATGACATCATCCACGACCGTGATCGGGAGACCTTTCAGCAGCGCCACCCGTTCCCGGAGTGCCGGTTCGAACGCGATTTCGCCGTTCATGGCACGGGCGGTGATGGCGGATACCTGCTCCTTCAGCCCAACGACATCGGCAAGCTCATCGATACATTCCTGACCAATCATGGTGGAATCCATGTCGGCGATGAGGATCTTCTTCCGGCGTGTCTCGACATGCTGAACGACGACATCGATCGGAAGGTCGGATAGGGCGTGGCGCAACTGCTGCTCGCTTACCGCCGCATCAGCTTCGTTGCGAAGCGCCACATCGCAGGCAATGCCATCGGCCAGCCAGTATAGACCGGCAGCATTGACGGCTTCGGCTGCGCGTTCTCCCGCCTTGGCATCAAGAACAGGGTTTGACGGATGGGCAATGAGCGTGGCAACGAGAGCCATGATGAACAACCTTCGGCAAGATATCGAGGCCATCCTGATAACCGGGCCAACGGCGGGCGGCAAGTCGGCGCTTGCGCTATCGCTTGCCCGTCAACACAACGGTGTCGTGATCAACGCAGACAGTATGCAGGTCTACGATACGCTGCGCGTCCTGACTGCGCGTCCTTCCGAAGAGGAGATGGAGGAAATCCCGCACCATCTCTACGGTCATGTTCCAGCTGTTCGCAGTTATTCGACTGGCGACTGGCTGAGAGATGTGCAGGCTTTGCTATCCGAATTACGCGCGGAAGGCTGTCTGCCAGTCTTCGTCGGTGGAACCGGGCTTTACTTCAAGGCGCTGACGGGCGGTCTCTCCGACATGCCGGAAATTCCAGCCGAGATCCGGGAGGGTTTACGTCAGCGTCTGCTCGACGATGGGTCGGAAGCTCTGCATGCGGAACTCCGTGCCTGTGATCCCGCACTTGCCGAGCGCCTCAACTTGACTGACGGACACCGGATCGTGCGGGCACTGGAGGTGTTCAGAGCGACGGGCAAGTCCATTGCCCATTTCCAGCAACAGTCAGGGCCGGTTATCGTCGATCCCGCCAGAAGTCGGAAGCTCGTCGTTCTTCCGAACCGTGATCTTTTGCATGATCGTATCAACCGGCGGTTTGACATCATGCTGGCGACAGGCGCGATCGAGGAAGTCGAGCGACTTCTTACGCTCGATCCTCCTTCGGATGCGACAGCAATGAAAGCGATTGGCGTTGCGGAAATTGCTGCGCATTTGCGTGGAGACATGACGCGCGAAATGGTTGTCGAGCGAGGCTCTGCCCTCACGCGACAATACGCCAAGCGCCAAATGACGTGGTTCCGCAATCAGATGGATGAAAGCTGGGAGCGATTTGACCCCTACGACCCGGCTCAATCCTTGTCGTAGAGGCTGCTCAGCGGTTTTCTGAGAAGCGAGTCCCGCAGAGACCCTTCGCGGCGCAGAAGCGTATTGCGAACGGCCTGCACATCTTCGTTTCCGTAGGAACGCGGCTGCGCTGGATAAGTCGGCGCGGGCTCCGGCGAAGGCTCGCGTCGCAGGATCCGCGAGTCAGCCGGAGCAGGTGGCTCATTGCGGGCGCCGGGAAGCATATCCGGCCGATAGGATTCCAACCGAGGCTCGACGGGTGTCACGCGTTCTGCACCGGGAGTGTAGGGAGGCGCCGGAGGCGGGCTTGAATAGCGGCGCTCGACCTGCGCCTTCAGTTCCCGCTCCCAACTTTCCACTTCCGGCTCTGCGGCCGGGGCATCCTGGCGCATGCCCTCCCTCTGATCGGAAGCGCTGACACTTTTCTGGAAGGCGGAGATATCGGGACCGCTGATTGCACGCATGCGTGTGACGATCGTCCGCAGATCGACATTGTCCGGTGTAATCTCGCTTCCCTTGTCGGAGACGCCGTTTGCCTTCGGCAGCATATCTTCGCTCAGACGAGTAAAGCGCATGCGCATTGGAACCGTGATGGCCTCACCAAAGGCGATCGCTTCACCGTTGCCGATGGAGGAAATGAAGCTGGTGTTTGACACAGACGAGTTCGGGATCGCCGAACGGATGATGTCCTGGTCACGATCATTCGCCAGCCGCATCGCAAAGATGGTCGAGCATTGAGACAGGATCGTCTGGTCCAGTTCGCCGGGGCGCTGGGTGATGACGCCCAGCGAAACGCCGTATTTGCGGCCTTCCTTGGCAATGCGCGCAATTGCCTGACGGGTCGGGAAAAAACCCAGGTCCCTGTCTGCCGGAACGTAACGATGCGCTTCTTCACAAACCACCAGCATGTGAATGGCGCCGTCGCTCCACAGCGCCAACTCGAAGGCCATACGGCACAGGATGGAGGCGACCGAATTCACGACTTCCGAAGGGATGCCGGACAGCTGGAACGTGGAAATCGGACGATCGTCTCCCGGAATCCGGAAGATATGCGCAATTGTCTCCATGATCGTGTCATTGATCGTATTGTTGGAGAACATGAAGTGATAGCGGGGATCATTGATCGCCGCCATGATACGCATCTTCAGCGAACGGAGCGCGGGCTTCTCGCTTCGACCCTCCAGACGGCCGATGCGCTCGTCAATAAGCGCCAGCAGGTCAGCCATACGGTAGGGAACGGGCGTGTCTGCGGTGACCGAGCTTCGTTCGGTCTGCCGGCGCATCAGCGAAGATTCGCTGCCACGAAAGGCTTTCTTGGCCTCCGGAATCAGGTCTCGCAGGATGTCCATTTCTTCGGCTACGGCCGGGCGCCCGCGGAATACAATCTCGGAGAATTCGTCCAGACGCATCAGCCAGAAGGGCAGGTCCAGATTGTCCGTATCGATGACCACGGCATGGTCTGGAAAGGCAGCGGCGAACTCGTTGTGAGGATCGAGAATGAGAACACGCAGCTTGGGGTCGATTTCAATCGCCTTGTGCAGAAGCAGAGAGACTGCCGTGGACTTGCCAACGCCGGTGGAGCCAACGATGGCGAAGTGCTTGGAAAGCATGGACGGGATGTGGATTGCTGCGTCGATGCTTTCGTCCTGGGTCAGCTTTCCGACCACGCAGGTATCTGCCTTGCCGGTATCATAGATGCGAACCAGGTCGGCGGAGCGAATTCGATGGGCGATGGCCCCGAGATAGGGATAGGCGGAAATGCCGCCGCTGAATTCCTCGCGTCCATCAGGTCCGACGCGCACTTCCCCGAGCAATTCGACCTCGACATGGAATTCGTTGTCGCGCGTTTCGCCCCAATGGTTCCCGGCTGTTGCCATGGAGCAGGTAAGGGCAACGACGCGGTTCGTTCCGACGCTGATGGAAATCAAACGGCCTACAGACCAGAGTTCGGAGAGTTCCGTCGAGCCACCTTCGGTCACTGCCGAGATTGTTGCGCGCGACCCCGTGCAGGCAACGACGCGACCCAGCAGTCGGTTGCCGGGGTGCATCCCGTCTCGCCGTTCCTGCTCTCCAGCCGATGCCGATTTTTGAAGGTCGTGATTACGCAACGAATGGCCTCTGTCATCAGGCTATGACCGGATATCATCATCCTCGGATGGAATAATGCTTAATTTCCATGACCATAGTGATCCGGCCTTAACAACTCCTTTCCGCTCTGTGACACACGCTTCGTTTTCGAACATCATCATGGTCGGTACGATCGCGGACAAGGAAGGTGGAAGTGCCTCATTGCGCACGGTTCGAACGCGTCGGTCAAGCTGGCGAGAAATGCGGCGAAAACGGCTGGTCGAGCGGCCATTTCTTGCTCAATTGCATTGACGTTGCGAAATTTTATGGCTAACAGTTTCGCCCATGATCGTATCAAACGCACTTATCGTGGTGGGAAGGCGCATGGGCAGGATGGTGTAACCATCCGGCGAAAGCACCCATGCGCTACCGAAGGCTCCTCAAGGGGCCTTTTTTTATGCCTTCAATCAGGCCCTGCGGCCGCTTCGAAAACAGCAGAAACGGATTTGGACATGACGGGTACAGAGAATAGAATGACAGGGGCGGAGATCGTTCTGAAGGCCCTGAAAGATAATGGCGTCGAGCACATTTTCGGCTATCCCGGCGGCGCAGTGCTTCCGATCTATGACGAGATCTTTCAGCAGGACGACATTCAGCACATTCTCGTCCGTCATGAGCAGGGCGCCGGTCATGCTGCCGAAGGCTATGCCCGCTCGACGGGCAAGGTCGGCGTCATGCTGGTTACCTCCGGTCCCGGTGCGACCAATGCGGTCACTCCGCTGCAGGACGCGCTGATGGATTCGATCCCGCTGGTCTGCCTGACCGGCCAGGTTCCCACCACGCTGATCGGTTCCGATGCGTTTCAGGAGTGCGATACGGTTGGTATCACGCGCCCCTGCACCAAGCACAACTGGCTGGTGAAGGACGTAAATGAGCTGGCGGGCATCATTCACGAAGCGTTTCGCATTGCCCAGTCTGGGCGTCCGGGCCCGGTCGTGGTCGATATTCCGAAGGATATCCAGTTCGCCACGGGCACCTATACGCCGAAGACGAATGATGCCGTCGAAAAGAGCTATCAGCCGAAGGTTCAGGGCGATCTGAATGCGATCCGTGCCGCTGTCGAACTGATGGCCAGCGCCCGTCGCCCGATCCTCTACACCGGCGGTGGCGTCATCAATTCCGGTCCGGAAGCGACCCGTCTGCTGCGGGAACTGGTTGAACTGAGCGGCTTCCCGATCACATCCACGCTGATGGGGCTTGGCGCCTATCCGGCATCCGGCGAAAACTGGCTGGGCATGCTGGGCATGCATGGTTCCTATGAAGCGAACATGGCCATGCACGATTGCGACGTCATGGTCTGCATCGGTGCCCGTTTCGACGACCGTATTACGGGTCGCCTGAATGCCTTCTCGCCGAACTCCCGCAAGGTTCATATCGATATCGATCCATCATCGATCAACAAGAATGTTCGCGTCGATATTCCGATTGTTGGCGACGTTGGCCGTATTCTGGAAGATATGGTCCGCGTCTGGCGTGCCCTGCCCAATAAGCCGGAAAAGGCACAGACGGCGGAGTGGATGGACCAGATCAACCGCTGGCGGGCCCGCAAGTCCTTCGCCTACAAGAATTCCAATGACGTCATCATGCCGCAATACGCCATTCAGCGGCTGTATGAGGCATCGAAGGGACGTGAAACATTCATCACGACGGAAGTCGGCCAGCATCAGATGTGGGCGGCGCAGTTCTTCGGTTTCGAAGCGCCGAACCACTGGTTGACCTCTGGCGGTCTGGGAACGATGGGTTATGGCCTGCCGGCAGCGATTGGCGCACAGGTCGCGCATCCGGAAGCGCTTGTCATCGACATCGCAGGCGATGCCTCGATCCAGATGTGCATTCAGGAAATGTCCTGCGCCATTCAGTACAATCTGCCGGTCAAGATCTTTATCCTGAACAACCAGTACATGGGCATGGTCCGCCAGTGGCAGCAGTTGTTGCACGGCAACCGTCTGTCCAACTCTTACACTGAAGCCATGCCGGACTTCGTAAAACTGGCCGAAGCCTATGGGGCCGTCGGTATGTATTGCGACAATCCCGGCGAGCTGGATGACAAGATTGCCGAGATGATCGAGGTCAAGCGGCCGGTCATCTTCGATTGCCGCGTTGCCAATCTCGCAAACTGCTTCCCGATGATTCCGTCGGGCAAGGCCCACAACGAGATGTTGTTGCCGGACGAAGCGACCGACGAGGCCGTTGCGACCGCCATTGACGCGAAGGGGCGGCAGCTCGTTTAAGGGCTGCCAGGAACAGGATCAGGGAACATCATCATGAACGCACATCTTCAACCCACCGGTTCGGCCTACTTCATTCAACAGGAAACGGCGAAGCAGGAGCGGCATACGCTTTCGGTTCTCGTCAGCAACGAGCCGGGGGTTCTGGCCCGCGTGATCGGCCTTTTCTCCGGGCGTGGCTATAACATTGAAAGTCTTACGGTTTCCGAAACGGAGCATGAGGCTCACCTGTCCCGCATTACGATCGTGACCAGCGGAACGCCGGGCGTTCTGGAGCAGATCAAGTCGCAACTGGATCGGATCGTGCCGGTTCACCGCGTCGTTGATCTGACCGTGCGTGCAACGCAGTTGGGGCAGGAGCGTCCGATCGAACGCGAAGTCGCGCTGGTGAAAGTTGCAGGCGAAGGCGAAGAGCGTGCGGAAGCGCTGCGCCTTGCAGATGCTTTCCACGCCAAGGTCGTCGATGCCACCGTTTCTCATTTCATCTTCGAGATCACGGGTAAGTCTTCGAAAATCGATCAGTTCGTCGCCATCATGAAGCCATTTGGCCTCATCGAGATTTGCCGTACCGGGATCGCTGCGATGAATCGCGGTCCGCAGGGAATGTAACATTTTGCTAAATATGTTTTCGACCCGTCAGGCTCATTGCTTGCCGGGTCGAGAATCGCGCCTAGGTAAAGCGTCGAGTCTTCCAACACGACATATAATCATCTGTTTAGGTTTTGCTTATAAAGATGATTGGTGCTTGGAAAAAACTCCATCGTTACCTGCGGGAATGACATCCCGCAGCATCCTTGGTGCGCGCTCGATCATGATGCTCATGCCGCCGACGTCTGAATTTGGCCAGCATGAGGGACCATGTCTTTCTTCAAGAACGCATCGATCAAATCGAAAATCTATACTGTTCTCATTCCGATGGCTGCCATTGGAATTGCCGGGGCAGCCTACGTATCCTACGAATATCGTCATACCGCGAATATGTTCTATTCGTTTGTGACGAAGGATACGGTCGCATCCAGCGATATGTTCCGTTCGGTCACGTCGCTGCTGAATGCGCCCTATACCGGCTACCAGTATGCCTTTGCAGACGAGACCGCCAATCGGGAAGAATTCCGCGCGACCTACGAAGACGCCAAGAAAACGCTCTTTGAGCGCCTGGATGAAGCAGCACAGCTGACACCGGAAGATGCTTCGGAGATCAATGCTTTCAAACAGCGAGCCGTTGAGATCTTCGCAATTCTCGACAAGGCGTTTGCCGCGCTGGATAGAGGGCAGCGTCCCTCAGCCATGGCTTTGCTCGCCCAGTCGGATGCAAAGGTGAAGCAGTGGCGGGATGATCTGCGGACCTGGAACAACGTCAATCTCATAGCGCTGCGCAATGAGAGTAACGGGCTGAAACAGCAGGCAGACAGCACGATCCTCATGACGCTTGCCGGTTTGGCGCTTCTTTTCGGCCTGGGGCTTGTGGGTGCGCAAATCGTGGCGACGCGCGGTATCAACAGACCGATTTCAGGTCTTCAACGCCGCATGGTCAGCCTGGCTGGCGGTGAGGTTTCCGAACCTGTCGATGGCATTGATCGCAAAGATGAGATCGGCGCCATGGCCAAGGCGGTTTCCGTGTTCCGTGACAATGCCGTCGAGCGCCTGCGACTGGAAACGGAAGCTGCGGCCAATCGCAGTCTTTCCGAGCAGGAGCGACTGGCGCGGGAGGCCCAGAAGGCACAGGAGGCGGCAGACGTCCAGTTTGCGGTCGACCATCTTGCCGCAGCACTGACCCGCTTGTCTGAAGGTGATGTTTCCCACCGGATCGACCACGCTTTCGTCTCGAGCCTTGATGGCATTCGCCTCAGCTATAATGATTCAGCCGCCAAGCTTGAGGACGCGCTGATGCGTGTGGCAGAGAATGCGCGCGTGATTGATGGCGGTGCCAACGAGATCCGTGCTTCGGCGGACGATCTGGCAAAGCGGACGGAGCAGCAGGCGGCTTCCGTCGAAGAGACAGCTGCGGCGCTGGAGCAGATTACGACTGCCGTGAAGGACTCAACGCGTCGGGCGCAGGAAGCCGGTTCGCTGGTCGCGCACACCAAGGCAGAGGCAGAACGTTCCGGCGAGGTGGTTCGTCGCGCCGTCATTGCCATGCAGCAGATCGAGAAATCCTCTTCCGAGATTTCCAGCATCATCAGTGTCATCGACGAGATTGCGTTTCAAACCAATCTGCTGGCGCTCAATGCTGGCGTCGAAGCGGCACGGGCGGGCGAGGCAGGCAAGGGCTTTGCCGTCGTGGCGCAGGAGGTGCGGGAACTTGCACAACGTTCGGCCAGTGCCGCAAAGGATATCAAGGGTCTCATCACCACGTCCAACGAGCATGTGCAGTCTGGCGTTGCTCTGGTAGGGCAGACCGGTGAGGCGCTGACCAAGATTTCCTCCGAAGTTGTCGAAATCAACGGCCATGTGAGCGCCATTGTCGAGGCGGCGCAGGAACAGTCCTCCGGTCTTCAGCAGATCAACACGGCTGTGAACCAGATGGATCAGGACACCCAGAAAAATGCGGCAATGGTGGAAGAAACCAACGCTGCAAGCCACTCCCTGGCTAAGGAGTCCACATCGCTTGCACAATTGCTGGCGCAGTTCCGTCTCTCGAATTCCGGTCGCAGTCCGGTCCAGAGTGTCGTCGTGGCGGCTCCCGCAACACGATCGGCTGCACCGCAGCCGGTGGTTTCTTCGGCGCGCAGCCTTGGGCGAAAAGTGGCGGCCGCCTTCTCTGGCCGTGCTGCCACGGCGGAGAGCTGGGAAGAGTTTTGATCCTTCCCGAACAAGATCAAGATGGCGGCGGGATTGTTTCCCGCCGTTTTCTTTTTCGATCAGATCATTTCAAGCGGTTTCTTGGCGGCAGGCGGAGGCAATGCCCGATCCAGTTCTGCCCAGTCCTCGTCGGAGATTTCCAGATCGACGGCTTCGCTCAGTTCATGAATACGATCCGGCCTGCTCGTCTTTGGAATTGCGAGCACGCCATCACGCTCCAGCACAAAGGCGAGCGCGATTTGCGCAGGTGTTGCCTGATAGGCTTTCGACAGGCGGATGATTTCCTGGTGGTGTAGCAGATCGCCCTGTCCGAGCGGAGAATAGGCCATCATGGGTAGGCCGCGCTCCTGGCACCATGGCAGGAGATCGAATTCTATGCCGCGACGAGCAGCGTTATAGAGAACCTGGTTCGCAGCGCAGTTTTCTCCGCCCGGAATGGAAAACAGCTCTTCCATGTCATCGACATCGAAGTTCGATACGCCCCAGGCACCAATCATGCCTTGCTGACGCAGGATTTCCATGCCCGCAACCGTTTCTGTCAGAGGCACGTCACCCCGCCAGTGGAGGAGGTAGAGGTCTATCTTGTCGATGGCCAACCGTTCGAGGCTGCGAGCGCAGGCATCCTGAACACCTCGCGTGCTGGCGTTCCAGGGATAGACCTTGCTGACGACGAATGCCTTGTCGCGACATCCGCGCAAAGCCGCGCCCACGACCAGTTCTGCACCGCCTTCGCCATACATCTCAGCAGTATCGACAACGCTCCAGCCGGATTCAAGCGCAGCCCGAATACTGTTCACCTCGTCCGGTACCTTGTCAGGGTCCTCGCCCATCTTCCAGGTTCCAATCCCCAAGGCAGGAACCGTGATTGTGTTCGGAAAGCTGACGGTCGGCAAATCATCGCGCATGGAAAACCCTGAAATTTTTTAAGCCATCTCGTGAGGCTATGGTCGTGCTTCACCCATCAAAATCAAGCGCAATTCTATCAATTGTGCAAATTGGCATGTGAGCAGGATCTTGCGTATGATCTGCCGTACAGCTGCATCTGCTTCGAAAGGGGTCTGCCGGTGACGACAGAGAGTTCAGACGATCATGATCACGATCATCACCACAGCCATCATCACCACGACAATCATTACTCGGACATGGAGGCGCGCGTCCGGGCTCTCGAGACCGTGCTGACCGAGAAGGGGCTGATCGATCCCGCTGCAATCGACGCCATCGTCGAGACCTACGAGACGAAGGTCGGACCACGTAATGGTGCGCAGGTGGTAGCCCGCGCCTGGGTGGACGCAGACTTCGCAGACTGGTTGAAGCGCGATGCGACTGCGGCGATTGCAAGCCTTGGTTTCACGGGACGGCAGGGCGAGCACATGCGAGCTGTGTTCAACACTGGCGATACGCACAACCTTGTCGTCTGCACCCTGTGTTCCTGTTACCCGTGGTCCGTCCTCGGCCTGCCGCCGGTCTGGTACAAGGCGCCGGCCTATCGGTCTCGCGCCGTGATGGACCCGCGCGGTGTGCTTGCGGAGTTCGACGTCGTGCTTCCTGAGACGACGAAAATAAGGGTCTGGGATTCCACTGCCGAACTTCGCTATCTGGTCATTCCCCAGCGTCCAGTGGGCACTGACGACATGGATGTCGAACAACTCATGCAGCTCGTGACGCGCGATTCCATGATCGGAACGGGATTGGCCCTTTCACCCTCCGCGAGGCAGAAATGAACGGCCCTCACGATCTTGGTGGCCAGATGGGGTTCGGCCCAGTCTCGCCTGAAACCGATGAGCCGTATTTTCATGCGGAATGGGAGAAGCGGGCTCTGGGGATCACGCTGTCCTGTGGTGCTTTCGGCGCGTGGTCCATCGATGAGAGCCGCCATGCGCGCGAATGCATTCCCCCCGCGAACTATCTCTCTGCCAGCTACTACGAAATCTGGATCCGGGCGTTGGAAGTGCTGCTTGAACGGCATGGTTTCGTAACCGGTTCCGAGATCGCGGAGGGGCATTCGAAAATGCAGGCGGCGCAACCCAAGCGTATCCTGACCGTCGACAAGGTTGCCGCGGTGCTGGCAAAGGGTGGCCCTTGCGACAGGTCGGTTGAAAGCGCTCCGCTGTTTTCAGTCGGCCAGCGGGTTCGAACCATCAATGAGCATCCTGCCCATCACACGCGCCTGCCACGCTATGCTCGAGACAAGGTCGGCATGGTTGAGGCGGTGCAGGGATCTTTCGTGTTTCCCGATGACAATGCTCACGGAAAGGGCGAGAACCCGCAATGGGTGTATACCGTCGTCTTTGATGGGCAGGAGATCTGGGGAAGGGGTTCAGAACCCGGCCTGACGATTTCGGTCGATGCCTGGGAGAGCTATCTTGAGTCTGTATGAAACCCAAAGCCCGCTGACGCAGTCGATTGGTCTTCCGCGATCACGAGAAGGCGATCCGGTGTTTTCAGAACCCTGGCAGGCGCAGGCCTTTGCCATGACCGTTCACCTTCATCAGAAGGGTGTGTTCAGCTGGCAGGAATGGGCCGACAGCCTGTCGCGTGAGGTTCATCGTCCGGGTCGCGCAGCCGACGGATCGGATTACTTCGAAGCCTGGGTTGCCGCGCTCTGTCATCTGCTGTCCGAGAAGAATGTTGCGTCTTCGGCGACGCTGCTTGCGCTTCAGCACAGTTGGCAAAGAGCAGCCGAAGCCACGCCACATGGCAAGCCCATTGAACTGACGAATGATCCGATGCGAGGGGCTGCAGCCGCTTCGTGAGGAATTGAGGTTGCTATTCTGTTCCGAATCCCGGAAAGAGAGGCATGCAATTCGCACCTCAGCAAGACGAGGCCCTCAAGGCGGTCTCCAAATGGTTGAAAGAAGGCCGCAGCCAGGTCTTTCGTCTGTTCGGTTATGCCGGGACGGGCAAGACGACGCTTGCCAGGCACTTCGCTGAAAACGTAGATGGCGAAGTGCTGTTTGCGGCTTTCACGGGCAAGGCAGCGCAGGTTTTGCGTTCCCGCGGTGCGTCGAATGCCAGAACGATCCACTCGTTGATCTATCGACCGCGCGGGGAAGAGGCCGTCGAAGACGAAGAGACGGGCAAGACTTCAATCGCGCCCATGTTTTCCATCAATCGTCAGAGTCCGCTGGCCAAGGCGGCGCTCATTGTCATCGACGAATGTTCGATGGTGGATGAGCAACTCGGTCGCGACCTGATGAGCTTCGGAACTCCGATCCTGGTTCTGGGGGATCCCGGCCAGTTGCCGCCGGTGACGGGGGGCGGTTTCTTCACGGAACAGGAGCCGGATTATCTGCTGACGGATATCCATCGGCAGGCGCGTGATAACCCGATCATTCAGCTTGCCATGCAGGTCCGTGAGGGTCGCGAGATCATGCACGGGGATTACGGCACAGCGCAGGTCATTTCCCGTCACGATGTCAATCAGTCACTGGTGCTGGAGGCCGACCAGGTACTGGTGGGCACGAACAAGACGCGGCGTCGCTATAACCAACGCCTTCGCGAGTTGAAGGGCTTCAATCTTCCCTATCCGCAATCCGGCGACAAGCTCGTGTGCCTGCGCAATGATCCGGCCAAGGGTCTGCTCAATGGCTCGCTGTGGCAGGTGATGAGCTCGTCGCGCGAGACGGTGAAGCCAGGTATCAACCTGATGATCCGCCCGGAAGATGACGATATGGATCGTGGCGCCGCCAAGATCAAACTTCTCAAGCAGGCCTTCGAGGAGGAGGGGGAAATCCCCTGGACCACCAAGAAGCGGTACGATGATTTTGATTTCGGCTATGCGCTGACGGTGCATAAGGCGCAGGGCTCTCAGTGGAACAATGTCGTGCTTTTTGACGAAAGCTGGGCATTCCGCGATACGCGTGAGCGTTGGCTCTATACGGCCATTACCCGCGCCGCTGAAACGATCACCATCGTCCGTTGAACTCTTCAACGGACGACTGGCTACAGCGCGGCGCGTTCGATTGAACGCGCGGACGATGCAGTAAGACTCTGAAATGATGCATGTCGCGCTCAACCGAATCCGGTTGAGCGCGACATGCATTAGCGGACTTATTTGGATTTCATTTTCGAGAGCGTAGCCACCAGATCACGGTCGCTCTTGCCGGATTGCTGCGCAATCGCCGATAGCTGCAGATCTGGTGCTGCGGCTGTGAAGCCTGCCTGCTTGAGCATGGCGATCACTTCCTCTTCAGGCTTGCCAGCCATGGCCGAGATCTGGGCAGGCTTTGCGCTGCTCAACAGCCTGACGATGCCGCTGATTGGATTGCCGCCCGCTTCGCCGCTTGCGGAGCCGGAGGGTACGAGGAACGGGATGCAGGCGAGCACCGAAACGCCCAACGCAATCGCCATGGGTGCGCGCTTGAAATAGCTCGTCATCGGTCGCCAGTTTTTCCACAAATGCAGGAGAAACGGCGCAATCAGGACCATGCTGAGCCATTCATGAATGCCGTGGAAGCCGACCGGACCCCAATGAAAAAAGAGAGCGATGCCAGAAACCAGTGAAACCAGAAACAGCCCGGTGATGAACGGCGTTGCGTATCGCGACAGCAAAGAAACCATGAATGAAACCCCCGTTGAAACTGCTTCCATCGGTACGTTCACACCTCGGATTCGTCACGTTACATTTTTGAAAGATTCTAAAGATACCGCCTGATCTCGTTCCTCAATGGGTCAATATACCGAGTATCAACGCCTTCGCTGCCGCCTGATAGCGATTGGCAACCTCGAGCTTCGCTATCAATTGCTCCTCCAGGTCGATCAGTTGGGTGCCGGATATTCCGAGACGTTCCGCCAGCGGGGCGCCCTTGTACCCCTCCGTCAGCAACATAAGGCAGTCACGTTCCTGATCGGTCAATGCCGGCAAGCATTCGTCCTTTCGAGGAATTCCGTGGCTTACACCATCCGTAAACGTCCTGATCTGCTGGAGTTGTCGGTGGAGGGTGGACAGTTCGCTTGCCAGTTCGCGCTTTCGCGTTTCAAGAGCCGTCTTGAACAGAAGGTCTGCTTCCTGTTGCGTCTGCGCATCGGTAATCTGCAACATCAGCTCCTGAATTGATGCCAGCGACAGTCCCATTTCACGGCAGGCAGAGATGATTGACATCCGCCGGATGCAATCCGTGCCGTAGACCCGCATGGCACCAAGCCGGTGAGGGCTGATCAGGCCCTTCTCTTCATAGAAGTGCAAAGTCCTGTGCGTTACGCCGAAAAGATCCGCCATTTCGGCAATCGCCAATGGTGCATCTGCCGCTACTGTTGCATCCGTCAGTGTCGGTAGAAAGTCGTAGTTCCCATTTCCTCCCAGTGATGCTGTTCCTGCTTGTGTATCAAAGATAGTATTTCGCACGAATTCCGCCTCCTCATGCGAATGATCTCGCAGTTGCGAGATAATTATAAACAATACTCCTCGTACCCACTTTACTGTTACTATGAATACAACTTAGCATTTTCGACAAATTGCGATACTACCAATCTATCATCACAAGAAATGATAGAATGTTCAGTTTTTAGCGTGTGCCTGTTGTGTCGGAGGCATTGCGAGTGATTGCGGGTTTGGGTTAGAAAATCGCTCTCACCGCAAGGATACGACAATGCCCGCAAAGCTTTCCGTCAATCTCAATGCCGTCGCGATGCTTCGTAATCGTCGCGATCTGCCGTGGCCCAGTGTTGCCCATCTGGGCAGAATTGCCTTGCAGGCTGGCGCCTACGGTCTGACGGTGCATCCCAGACCTGATAAGAGACATATTCGCTTCACCGATCTGCCGGTGCTGAGGGCATTGATCGACGACGAGTTTCCCCAGACCGAGTTCAATATGGAGGGTTATCCGAGCGAGGACTTTCTCCAACTCTGCGAGAAAACACAGCCGGAGCAAGTGACACTTGTTCCCGATGATCCGTCTCAGGCGACATCAGATCATGGATTTAACTTTCGGACGCAAAGCGAGATGCTGAAGTCGGTAATCGCACGGCTGAAGGCAGGCGGGATGCGGGTTTCGGTTTTTGCGGATGGTGACGGTGACGCAGAGGCCGTGAAGCTTGCGAAAGCAACCGGTACGGATCGGATCGAACTCTATACTGGCCCTTATGGCGGCTGTTTCGACAATGCCGGGGAGGGTGAGCGCCAGCTTGAACTTCTGGGGCGGACTGCAGACGCCGCTCTGGCCGAGGGGCTGGGCGTCAATGCAGGACATGACCTGACGGTGGAGAACCTGCCGGCGCTCGTCGGGAGAATTCCGCATCTGGCTGAAGTGTCTATCGGCCACGGATTGACGGCGGATGCGCTGGAATATGGAATGGCTGAGACCGTTCGCCGATTTAGAAGAGCTTGCGGCGAACACATCTGAAAGCACCGATATCGGCGACGTGGGCCGGAAGAGGAGTGGGCATCCTCATCCGGCACCACGCACCTACCGGTTTGCAGGAGTCAGCCGAGGGCTGCCTTGTTCTTTTCGAAGAAGTCGGCGACCGTTTGCGGCTTGCGGCCGGTAAGCTGTTCGAAATGATCCGTTACCAGATCAAAATTTCCGGCTCTGATGTTGGCTTCCGTCGATACCAGCATCTCGATCAGAAAGTCGGGCAGCCCTGCGCCACGCATGCCGCCAGACAGTTGCTCGTCGGTGAGTTGCACGACTGCCAGAGGCTTGCCGGTTGCCTTCGCAACGATGCCGGCGACGGCTTCGGCAGTCAGTGACTCCGGGCCGGTCAGCGTGAGGGTCACGTTTCCTTCAGGCGGTGAAGCCAAGGCTGCTGCCGCTGCTGCTGCGCAATCGCCACGCGTGATGTTGGCAAGTTTTCCGCCGCCCTGCGACGTATACCATGTTCCGGTCGCAAGGTTCTGCGGCAGGTTCATGAAATAATTCTCTGTGTACCAGGAATTGCGCAGGATCGTGTAGCTCAGGTCGCTGGCTTTGATTGCTTGCTCGGTGTTCAAATGGTCAGGGGCAAAGCTGATGAGCGAGTTGTCCGGATTTGGCATCGAGGTATAGATGACGTGGCCGACGCCTGCCTTGGCAGCCGCGGCGACAGCCGCCTTATGCTGCTGAACCCGCTTGCTGGGTACCGCCAGTTCACCGCTGGAGATGATGAGCAGACGATCAATACCGGCGAATGCTTCTTCCATGCCATTAGCGTCATCGAAGTCTACCCGGCGGGTCTCAATGCCCTTTGCTTGCGCGTCAGCAAGACTGGCGGGATCGCGACTGCCTGCGACAATCTGCGAAGGCTCAAGCTTCGCCTGCTTCAAGAGTTCAGCGATGACGCCTCGACCAAGTTGTCCTGAAGCGCCGGTTACGAGAACTTTCGTCATTGGAATTCCTACCGCTTGGGGCGTCTGTTGAGCCCTTTTGAAGCTCTCATTTTGAGAGTAGCTATAGAATAGGAATTGACGGAGCTGTGTAAAGAAGGCAGTTTTTCGGGAGAAGGTTACAGAAAGGGAACTATCTTGGATCAGCGTACCACCGGCTTTGGGATCAGTTTGCTTACAGGTGGGCAACTGGATTGGGATGCCACCAATTGTCCGATCCGCGATGTCATGAACCAAATCAGCGGCAAATGGTCGACGCTCATTCTTCACGCTCTGTCAGAGCGGCCATACCGGTTTGGAGCATTGCGACGCCTGGTGCCGGATATTTCCCAACGCATGCTCACCCAGACACTGCGTGAACTTCAGCGGGACGGCTATATCGACAGGACGGTGTTCCCAACCAAACCGCCAAGCGTGGAGTATAGCATGACTCCGCTTGGCTATTCTCTGTTCGGCGCACTTTCGCAGGTGTTGATGTGGGCAGAGCGCAACCACGGAGAAGTCCGGGAGGCGCGTGCCCGTTTCGATGCCACAGAAGGCGGTGTCTGATTAATCGACGTTCGGTTTTGGCAGAGACTTATCGCCCTTGCACTTGGCCAACGCCAATTGCTTGACCGAGTGGATCTGCGTAATGCGTTTTTCAGCCCGGTCAACATCGACAGACATGCAGGTGCAGGCGTAACCGTAATAGCCGTTGGTACGGACGAACTGGCCCGCCGAGAAATCGGGCATGTTTTCAGCGCCTTTTGCTTCGACATCCGAGCCCTGCGCCATGATCATCCAGGAGCCTTCCTTGTCGTCGAGCCAGTAATTGCCAGGCGTTGGATTGACGATCCAGCCGCAGCGGTTTTCTGCGGCGGTGGCTGCGGTGGCCATCAAAAATGTGATTGCGAGCGCAATTGAAGCGCGTTTTTTCATGACGATCTCCTTGTGGATTCGTCCTTCAGATTACAACAAGTCCGGTATCCGCAGCATATGTATTCGGCCACATGACTGCCGGTTGATATTGCCACGCAATGCCTCCGCCACTCTGATGAAACAAAAAACTCGGCCTCGACACGCAGCCCTCTTGACCGCGGACAGGAACCACATTAAACGACGGAACCGTACCGTACGGTACTACGAGGAGTGAGCAAACCGTGACCGCTGAACTGTCTGACATGCCGGAGTTTTCGCCGCGCCAGAACGCTGTTCTGGAACAGGCGCTCAAACTTTTGGTCGATGGCGGCGAGAAAGCGCTGACGACATCAGGTCTGGCCCGTGCCGCCAACTGCTCGAAGGAAAGCCTCTACAAATGGTTTGGTGATCGGGACGGTCTTCTGGCGGCGATGATCGCTTATCAGGCAAGCAAGGTTCGCACATTCGAACGCAGTGGTGGTCGCCTGACTGCCGACCTGCTCCGCGAACACCTGGAGACGTTTGGCCGGGACCTGCTGGAAGTTCTTTCCGGTGAGGTTTCGCTCGCGCTCAATCGACTTGCGATCGGACAGGCCAGCCGCGAGGGGTCGAAACTGGGTCGCCTCTTGATCGAGCATGGCCGTCGACAGATCGACCGCCGTGCCATCGGCCTCATGGAAGCAGGCCGTCGTGCCGGTCTCTTGCGCTTTCCAGATGCCGACAGCGCCTACCACACACTCTACGGCCTCATCGTTTCGGATCTGCATGTGCGCATGCTGCTGGGCGAAAATGGCCTGAAAGACAATGCGCGCCAGGCAGAGAAGGCTGTTCATGCCTTCTTGTCGTTACATGGCGCGTCACAGAATACCGAAGGCGCCGGTCGTGCGCATTCGGACGCTTGAACAATAGTCAGAACACAAACCGCATAGGGAAGGACCATAAGATGCGCGTTTATTACGATCGGGATGCTGATCTTAACCTCATCAAGTCGAAGAATGTTGTCATCGTCGGCTACGGTTCGCAGGGTCGCGCACACGCGCTGAACCTCAAGGATTCCGGCGCCAAGAACGTGGTCATCGCCCTGAAGGCCGGTTCGCCGACCATCAAGAAGGCAGAAGCCGATGGCTTCAAGGTCATGACCGTTGCAGAAGCTGCCGCCTGGGCCGACCTTCTGATGATGGCGACGCCGGACGAACTGCAGGCCGACATCTACAAGGCCGACATCGCTGGCAACATTCGCGACGGCGCTGCAATCGCTTTTGCGCACGGCCTGAACGTTCACTTTGGCCTCATCGAGCCGAAGAGCTCGGTTGACGTTGTCATGATCGCTCCGAAGGGCCCCGGCCATACGGTTCGCGGCGAATACCAGAAGGGCGGCGGCGTGCCGTGCCTGGTTGCCGTTCACCAGAACGCTTCCGGCAACGCGCTTGAACTCGCTCTCTCCTACGCCTGCGGCGTTGGCGGTGGCCGTTCGGGCATCATCGAGACCAACTTCAAGGAAGAGTGCGAAACCGACCTCTTCGGCGAACAGGTCGTTCTGTGCGGCGGTCTCGTCGAACTGATCCGCGCTGGTTTTGAAACCCTGGTTGAAGCCGGTTATGCCCCGGAAATGGCCTATTTCGAGTGCCTGCACGAAGTAAAGCTCATCGTAGACCTGATCTACGAAGGCGGTATTGCCAACATGAACTACTCCATCTCCAACACGGCAGAATGGGGCGAGTACGTGACCGGCCCGCGCATCATCACGGCTGAAACGAAGGCTGAAATGAAGCGCGTTCTGCACGACATCCAGACCGGCAAGTTCACCTCCGACTGGATGCAGGAATACCGTTCGGGTGCAGCGCGCTTCAAGGGCATCCGCCGCATGAACGACAGCCACCAGATCGAAGAAGTTGGCACAAAGCTGCGCGCCATGATGCCATGGATCGGCAAGAACAAGCTGGTCGACAAGGCCGTCAACTAAGAGAAAACTGCCGATCCCCGGCATCATTTGTTTGCGCGCCTAACGGCGTTGCGGGGATCGGCAGACACAAGCTGGTCGACGAGGCCGTCAACTAAACCTCCGTCATGCTCGGGCTTGTCCCGAGCGTCTACGACCGCCTGATGTTATTGGACGTCAGCAGATCCTCGGCACAAGGCCGAGGATGACGTTGCAGTTAAATGGCAGAGTTATCAGCAGTCTGAACCGGGCGATCCAATCGTCCGGTTTTTGCTTTTAGCGGATTTTCTAGCGGACGCAGGAATTCGGGGCAGGTCTCAGGTCGTTCTCAGATATCGCAATGCGTCATGTATTTCTGTTTCTGACGCGGTTTCGACTACTTCCACCCGGTTTCGCCCACGCTGCTTCGCGCGGTAGAGAGCGAGGTCCGCATGCGTGAGAAGGGCCGAAGGCGTCGCGGCGGTTAACTTGTCCGCGGTTGCGACGCCAAGGCTGATGGTGACGTGTGTTTCTTCTGCGCCGACCGGGATCGGTAGGTGTGAGACTTTCTCACGCAGTGCTTCGGCAATACGGCGTGCCTCGTCAGCGCCCGTCATCGGCAGGATCAATGCAAATTCTTCACCGCCATAGCGGGCCGCCATTTGCCAGGTGCTCGTTAGCACGGATCGTGCGCAGTGACCGATGAGTTCCAGGCAATGGTCGCCTGCCTGATGGCCGTGAGTATCGTTGAACGATTTGAAACGGTCGACATCGAAGAAAATCAGCGAGACAGGTTCTGACGTGCCAGCCTCGGGCGAGCAATGAAGTTCCAGATGCAGATCAAAGGCGCGACGGTTCGCCAAACCCGTCAACCCGTCTGTCAACGCTGCTTTCCGCAGTGCTTCATTCGCTTCGGACAAGTCGTCATTGGCCTTCGCCAGCCGCGCCACGAGATGATCCTTGTCCTTCTGTGCCTGCCATTCGCGGAACCGCATTGCAATCAGATGGCGCATGTGACCGGCCTGGAATGCAATGAAAAGAACGGCAGCCGGTGCAACGATCCAGTCCCCATTCCAGACGGACGTAGAGACCACCATTATCACCAGCAACAGCGTCTGAAGGATGAGTGGTAAAGGGGCCATGAATGCACGCGCGGTCGCCGACTGGATGATGACGCAGGCAACCGTCAACGTCAGATATTTGACCTCATTCGGTGCCGAGACGATGAGCAGCGAGAGCGAGGTGCCCCAGGCAAGGCCGGAGATCAAGGCGGATGCAAAGAAAAGCCGTGTCCAGTAACGCTCCCTGTCGGCATAGCCGTAACTGAGATAGTGCCTATGAATTGCGATCCGGTAGCTCATGTGCACGATCATGATCGCTATTGCTTCCGTCGCGAAACGGTCTCCGCCCAGCCACGCCGAATAGGCGGCACAAATGATGATCGCCAGTCCCGCAATGATATGGGGCCAAGGCAGGAACAAATCATCCAGCATACGCCGGATAAGCTGCTGGGCTCCCGGTCCGTTATAAAGTGTGATCTGGAAAAGGTTAGGCCAGATGGGTTTCATGAGCATCGCATATCATTGATTACTCATGATTCTTATGCGTTTTCTCTCAAGAAAGCATTAGCGCCTCTCGCCGACGAGGATCTTCACACGGCCCAAGATTTTCTGCTAGGGAACAGGGTGAATGCGGAGGTCAGGAGCTCGTCCAAGGAGGAGAAAAGGACGAGTAAACAATGCCTTATGCAGGATGTTCAAGGATCGACGAATATTCGATAGGTCAGTGTTGCTGACCTATCGAATATGTTGTACAAAATTCGACAACGAAACGAAATAAGAGGAAACATCGGTGCTCGATTGGGATCATATTTTTGCGACACGCTCCACGCGTATGCGCGCTTCTGAAATCCGTGAACTGCTCAAGCTTCTCGAGCGACCGGACATCATCTCGTTCGCCGGGGGCATTCCCGATCCGGCGTTATTCCCCGATGCAGCCTTCAAGGATGCTTATGCCGAAATCTTCTCCAGCGCGCAGGTGAATGCAGCGCTTCAGTACTCGGTCAGTGAAGGCTATAAGCCGCTGCGGGAATGGCTTGTCGGCCAGATGAAGAAGATCGGCATCGAATGCACGGTCGACAACGTTTTCATCACCTCCGGTTCGCAGCAGGCGCTCGATTATCTTGGCAAGCTCTTTCTGTCACCGAAGGATACAGCTCTCGTCACCTGGCCGACCTATCTGGGTGCCTTGCAGGCGTTCAACGCCTATGAGCCGCATTACGATCAGTTGAACCCGAATGGCAACCGCACGCCCGATACCTATCGCGAACAGGCTGCCAAGAACGGGGGCGCGGTCAAGTTTGCCTACCTCTCGGCGGATTTTGCAAATCCCACCGGCGAAACTGTCGACCGCCAGGGACGTGAGAAGGTTCTGGATCTGGCGGACGAACTGGATATTGCCGTGATTGAGGACGGTGCCTACCAGTCGCTGCGTTACAATGGTGAGCCGGTTTCTCCGCTGCTGGCCATCGAGATCGCGCGCAAGGGAAGTATTGAAAACACACGGACAATCTATTCCGGCAGCTTTTCCAAGACCTTGGCTCCAGGCCTTCGCGTCGGTTTCGTTGTGGCGAACATGAGCGTTATCCGCAAGCTCGTCCTGATGAAGCAGGCTGCCGATCTCCATTCGTCGACGATCAATCAGATTGCGATTGCGACTGTTGCGGAACGCATCTTCGACGATCAGGTCGCGAAGATCGGCGCGGCTTACAGTGCGCGCCGCGATGCCATGCTGGCCGCGCTGGAGAAGTATATGCCTGCGGGCACAAGCTGGACCAAACCCGAGGGCGGAATGTTCATCTGGGTAACCCTTCCCAAGGGCCTCGATGGTGCTCAGCTGCTGGCGCGGTCGATCGAAACCGAAAAGGTGGCCTTCGTTCCGGGACAGGCGTTCTTTGCGGATCGTTCTGGCGAAAACACGCTGCGCCTGTCCTTCTCATGCGCCAATGAGCAGATGATCGAGGAAGGTATCCAGCGTTTGGGTCGCCTGATCCGGAGTGCGGAAGTCAAGGCGGCTTGACCGTTACCGGATGATTGCTTTTAACGGCCTCGCGAGTGATTGCGGGGCCGCTTTTTATGCTGCTATCTCTTGCGGATGACTGATTCAAATCCGAGCTCGATCGATTTCCCTTCGCCGCCTCTCCAGGCTTTCCCGATTTCAGCGGTCGATGTAATCGTGGAAGAGGGGCCGCATTCTCTTTGGGAGGCACACCGCGCCGATATAGAGGCGCAGTGGGCGTTGGAGAAGCAAGCCAATCACCACTTGTTCGACGGTCCCATCCTGCTGCAGGAGACCATCACCCAGCGGGATGACCGGCTTCTGACGACAGCCAGGATGACGCGCTTCTCGACGCTGCTCTGGTGGCGTCGCCAGCAAGACCGCGCAAAGATCCGGTTGCTGTTCGGCGCGGCAATTCCTGTATCCACAGATGGCTCCGCGATCCTCATCCGCATGGCGGCGCACACGGCGAATGCCGGGCGCATCTGTTTCGCTGCCGGATCGCTTGATCCCTCGGATGTTGTTGATGGGTATTGCGACGTCATGGGCAGCATGAACCGCGAGCTTAGGGAAGAAACGGGCCTTGATGTATCGAAGGCGAGGGGTCTAGGTCAATTGTCTGCAGCCTATTCGAACGGGCGTTGCATCGTCTTCAGGGCGGTTTACTTGCCCTGGAGCGATGCAGAGATCCTGGATCGTGTGACTGTTCATATGAATAACGAAACCTTGTCCGAGATTGATGCGGTCTATGCCGTCAAATCGGACTCCTGGTCTTCGCTTGCCAATTCCATGGACGATCTCACGCGTGTCGCGGTTCAATCTGTTTTCTCTGGAAGATAACGTTCACGGGTTGAACACAGCGGAGGTTTCGGACAGTTTGTCGACCAACTTGCAGCGAGCAGCCCGTTGGGTTTGCGGATGTCAGGAGGCTTCATCTTGGTTTTGCGTTACGTAGTGTACGATGTCTTCACCGACCAGCGTCTTGCTGGAAATCCTCTGGCGGTCGTTTTCGGGGGCGATGATTGGTCGACCGAAAAGATGCAGGCGGTTGCGGGTGAAATGAACCTGTCGGAGACGGTATTCGTTCACAAGGCAGACAATCCCGCCCATGCTGCAAAGCTGAGAATCTTCACTCCAGGGCGTGAGTTGCCTTTCGCTGGACATCCGACAGTGGGTACTGCCATTGCGCTGACTGAGATGAACCGCTCTGATTCTGCACCCACGCTCGATACGGTGTTCATGCTGGAAGAGGCGGTCGGACCGGTTCGTTGCGCCGTCAGCCTTTCCGAAGGCCAGGCAGGATTTGCTGAGTTCGACCTTCCGAGAAAGCCCGCGCCGATCGACCTCAATCTTGATCGCCAGGGATTGGCGGACGCGCTTGGCCTGAAGCTATCCGATCTGGGTTTCGAGAATCATGTTCCGTCGGTCTGGAGTGCAGGCGTTCCCTTCCTCATGATGCCCGTCCATAATCTCGCTGCGGTTCAGTCGCTGGAATTCGATGCGGGTCTTTGGGAGCGCGCGGCCCCCTTTGTGGAAGGGCGCTTGACCTCTGCCTACGTCTATTGCCGGGCTGGCGTACACCATGCTGCCAAATTCCACGCACGTATGTTTTCCCCAGACATGGGAATTCCCGAAGATCCTGCGACAGGCGGTGCTGTCGCTGCCATGGCCGGCGCGATCCACCATTTCGATGCATTGCCCGATGGGAACCATCCGATCCTGATCGAGCAGGGCGTCGAGATGGGCCGACCTTCCTATATTCACCTGCACATTGACATCAAGGATGCCGAGATATTCCGGGCCAGGATCGGCGGACAAGCGGTCAGGATCGCTTCGGGTGAACTGTTCCTGTAGCGCGGTTTCAACGGCGCGTTGCCAAAATCGGATAAGGCCTAAGTTTTTTCGGAACCTAATCTAGCGAAGACCGTTGTGGCGGACCGAGCGGGAGAAGGTTAATGAAAAGTACAGCCACAGGTCCAATGCGCAGCGCGTCCGCCCGCTCTCGTGCTGTTTTCAGCCACGCATACCTGTCGGAGTACGTGCAAGGGCGATCTCGTCGATGATTTCGATCATTTAGCCAGTTTTGCGTCACGAGTCGTCGTGCCCGCATTTCGCTGCGGGTTTGTTCGCCAAAGGCGATCCATATCAAAGATCACTGAACAGGAATGTTGTAGGCGAGCCCGTGCGTGCCGCCACAGTGGTCTTATCACATGCAGTGCAGGAGAAGTTAATGATCAGGAGTGAAACGAGGCGGAATCAGGAGCCTTTGAACTCGGAGGATCTGGCGAAGTGCCAGCAGGTTTTCGAGCGTTTGAAAGCCGAGATTTGCCCGCTCGATGATCAGGAGGAGACCAATCGTCTCGCAGCAATCACCATCGAGCTTTATCGGCAGGGTGTTCGCAGTGAAGACCAGCTTCGTGAAATGGTGGCCGCAGCGCGCGGCCACTGAGGCGCCGGTGTCAAATGTTGGCTCGCTGTACCAGCAGCGGGCTATTTTTTTGTCTTGAAAATTTTGCCGATACGACCACGCGGAGGTGACTCTGCATCGTGACAGAGTAGACCCTGCCACCATCCCAGACTATTCCTGACCTTTAAAACTGGAAACGAAGATGACTCTTCGTTTCAGAAGATTGAGGAGCAGGCATGCCATCTATTCCGGGTGCAGAAGAGGTTATTTCGTCGCAACTCAATGCCTATAACCGCAAAGATATCGATGAGTTCATGCGCTGGTGGTCAGATGACTGCCACTATCTTGCGTTTCCGAATGACACTTTGTGCGTGGGGCAAGCAGACATCCGCAAGCGGCACATCGAGCGCTTCCTGGAGCCGGACCTGCACGGTGAACTCCTGTCGCGCATGGTGATGGGGAATACTGTCGTCGACCATGAATTGGTGACCCGCAATTTCCCCGAGGGCAAGGGTCAGGTCGAGGTCATCTGCATCTACGAAGTTCAGGACGGCAAGATTGCCAAAGCCTGGTTCAAGATGGGTGAGCGTAGACTGGTCTGATCAGCCTTTGCAGTTCGCAATGTGCCCGCGAAGACAGGCAGCGTCGCCTCCCTATTGCCGTTTACGTAAACTGCGGTTTATAACATGCGCATCGAAAAAATCGATCTTGGGAGGACCGATGCCAATTCCTGCGCAACTTCGCGACCTACGTTTGCCCGCCGTCGCCGCACCCATGTTTCTGGCTTCGGGTCCCGATCTTGTTGTTGAAACCTGCAAGGCCGGACTGCTGGGAACGTTTCCCGCGCTGAACCAGCGCACGACCGAAGGGTTCGTCGCCTGGCTTGACGAGATCCGGACCAGACTTGCTGATGCGCCGCATGCGGCTCCGTTTGGTGTCAACCTCATTGTCCATCGCTCAAATCCGCGGATCGAAGCCGATCTGCGCGCTGTGGTGGAGCACAAAGTTCCCGTGGTCATCACATCGCTCGGCGCGGTGCCGGATGTCGTCAATGCCGTCCACTCCTATGGCGGGCTTGTGTTTCATGACGTGATCAATCGCAGGCATGCGGAAAAAGCTGCGGAAGCCGGTGTCGATGGCATTATCGCTGTCTGTGCAGGGGCGGGCGGGCACGCGGGCACGATGAGCCCATTCGCATTGATCCCCGAGATCCGCTCGTTCTTTTCCGGCACCATCCTGCTTTCTGGCGCCATGAGCACCGGTGCGCAGATTGCTGCTGCTCGCCTGATGGGTGCAGATCTCGCTTACCTCGGGACGCGCTTCCTGGTGACCAAAGAATCGATGGTCAGCGACGACCAGAAGGTCATGACCCGGAATGCCGCAGCTGGCGATATCATCTACACGGATGCAATTTCCGGCGTGAACGCCAATTTCCTGCGCCAGAGCATAGTTGCAGCTGGTCTCGATCCAAGCAATCTCGTGTCGCATGGCCCCATGGACATGGCAAACGAAGCCAAGGCCTGGAAAAATGTCTGGTCTGCGGGGCAGGGTGTTGCCTCAATCGATGATATTCCATCCGTGTCCGAACTGTGCAGCCGTCTGATTTCCGAATACGAGGCATCAATGGCCAGCGCTTGTGAGGATCCGTTTTTGCGGCGGAGATAGACTTTTTAAACAAAAGGCCATCGCCACGCGCTCACTGAAGCGCAACCTGGCAAAGCACGCAAAGGTGAACGTGTCTGCCGTTGTTTTGCCGTCGTGATCGAACCAGATCAGTAGCAGGCAAACGCATTTGCGCTGCCTGCCGGGGGCCGTTCAGGGTGCCCCGACTTCGAAAGGAGTAACGGATCATGAAGAAGATTATCGCTGCCGGTTTCGCGTTCGTCATCGGTGTCAGCACGCTGGCCTTTGCCGCCGATCTCAGCCATGCGAGCGAAGGTCGCCTCAGCATCAATATGGTTGGTACAACGGTTGCGCAAACGGTCCGCGAAGGCGGGGAGAAATATGCCGAGACTTTTGTCGTTCAGCCGGACCACACGCTGAAGCTGGTCGATCGAACGGAAATTGCCGGTCAATAATGTCCGAAGGCGGTGAGGGTCCCTCATCGCCTCTCAAGCCCATCAACCGGGCAGCAAAAAGCCCCCAGAGCGTGTGCCAGGGGGCCATGCATCATCAGCAATATCAAGCTCCAACGGCATCATGCCGAAGGGCGTATTCCAATTAACGGAACGAGCGCGAAGCGACGTTGCGGATATCGTACCGTGTCAGACCGATGTCAGAGAGAGCCTGAGAAGAAAGGCCGCTCAGTTCGTTCATTGTGCGGCGGTAGCTGATCCAGCTCTTTGCGAGGCGAATCGGGTTCATTGTCGTGATCCTTAGCTTTGGTTTGGCCTGGCGCTGTTCGCCTTGGCTATGGATCTCTTATACATTCTCTCATTCGTACATTGCAGTGCAAAAAGCAGGCGACTGCTATGCGTTTGTGCACTGCAATGCTGAATTTTGCATCTACGCTGTTTTAATGAGCAGTGAAATGACGGACGGCGCTGCGCTCTGCCCATAAAAAAAGCCCCCCTTCCGGGAGGCTATTTGTAGCGTGGCTAATGCCAGAACGCTGTGGCCGGATCGGCCGGAAATCTTAGATACCAACAGCGTTGCGGGCAACGCGACGGATGTCCGAGCGGCCAATGCCGAGGTCAGTCAGTTCGCGGTCCGACATGCGGCCGAGTTCGGTTACGGTCTGACGATACTTGCGCCAGTTGTTCAGCGAGCGTGCGATGTTCATGGTCTTATCCTTCGTGCTTGGGTGAGGCGGTTGATCGCCTCTCAATCGATTAAGTGCAGTATATGCTGCAGTGCGAATAAGAACAGCGCTCGCTCAGTATGTCACCTATGCGCAAAACGCATGTCTCCGACAAATTTGTTAGGATTTATGGCGAAAAGGTGGGCAAATTGCCTGAGCGGGTGCAGTTTGGATGCTCTGAAACGCATAACGCCCGCCGGGGGAGGAGGACCGGCGGGCGTCATTGGGGTTGGCCGGCGAATGGGAGGAGGAGGTCGCCAGGCCATTTCGACGATCGCATGGGAGGAGGAGAAGCGATCAGTCGAAGCACTTGGGCTCAAGGCCCGTTGTTGAACAATCTTATACGCGGAGGCTGATGGATTGTGCAGTGCGATATGCGTATAGAAGGCATGCCTCAGATGCATGGCAGAGTGAATTCCCGGGAATGCGGGCTTCCTGATACTCGAGGAGATGGAAACCGTCGAAATCTGGGGGTTTGGCGCGATCACCACGATCTCTGTCATTTTTCCTTTGCGTGGCAGAAAAACGGTTGTTATAGAGACGCGCGCTCCGGAAGGCCTCTGCGAGGATTTTCGACGCGGTTTTGGGGCGCGGGTATGGTGAAATTGGTAGACACGCCAGATTTAGGTTCTGGTGCCGCAAGGCGTGGGAGTTCAAGTCTCTCTACCCGCACCAAAAAGATCGCGCAGTCTGTCGCCGGAAGCTCGTTGGCTTGCCGGCGCATGAGACCCCAGCGCAACGAGATTGCATAAAAGCCACGACCGGCGAGACCGGCGTCGTGCTCATGAAACCACGGCAGTGTGAGCACCGCCGCATGAATATGAAGGTATGACAATGCAGGTTATCGAAACGCTCGCTGAAGGGCTGAAGCGCGAAATCAAGGTCGTGATCCCGGCCAAGGACATGGAACAGCAGATGAACGAGCGCCTGGCTGATGCCAAGGACAAGGTTCGTATCAACGGCTTCCGTCCGGGCAAGGTGCCGGTTGCTCACCTGAAGAAGATGTACGGCAAGTCGATCATGGCCGAGCTGGTCAACGAGATCGTTCGCGACCGTCCCAGCGCGATTCTTTCTGAGCGCGGCGAAAAGTCTGCGACCCAGCCAAGCATCAAGATGACTGAGGACGAGGCAGAAGCCGAGAAGATCCTCTCCGCTCAGGCCGACCTGGAATTCACGCTTTCCTACGAAGTCATTCCGCCGATCGAACTTCAGCCGACCAAGGGTATCAAGGTCACGCGCGAAGTGGTCGAAGTTTCGGAAGACGAAGTCAACGAACAGATCGAGAAGATTGCCGAAAGCGCTCGCTCCTTTGAAAAGAAGGACGGTGCTGCTGAGAACGGCGATCGCGTAACCATGAACTACCTCGGCAAGGTCGACGGCGTCGCATTCGACGGTGGCGCTGCCGAAGATGCCGATCTGGTTCTCGGTTCCAACCGGTTCATCCCGGGCTTCGAAGACCAGCTCGTAGGCGTCAAGGCCGGCGATGAAAAGACAATTTCGGTTACCTTCCCGTCGGAATACCCGGCTGCCAACCTTGCTGGCAAGGAAGCAACCTTCGACATCACCGTGAAGGAAGTTGCTGCTCCGTCCGCCATCGAACTTAACGATGAACTGGCTTCCAAGCTGGGTGTCGAATCCCTCGAAAAGCTCAAGGAAATCGTTCGGGGCCAGATCGAAGGCCAGTACGGCAACGTAACGCGCCAGAAGGTCAAGCGTCAGATCCTCGACCAGCTGGACGAGCAGTACAAGTTCGAAACACCTGCTTCGCTGGTTGATGCCGAGTTCGAAAACATCTGGCGTCAGATCAACACCGATCTGGCTCAGTCGGGCAAGACCTTCGCCGACGAAGACACGACGGAAGAGGAAGCTCGTGAAGAATATCGCAAGCTTGCCGAGCGCCGCGTCCGTCTGGGTCTGGTTCTCTCCGAACTGGGCGAAAAGGCTGGCGTTGAAGTGACCGAAGAGGAAATGCAGCGCGCGCTTTACGCACAGCTTCAGCAGTTCCCTGGCCAGCAGCGCGAAATCCTCGATTACTTCCGCAACACGCCGGGTGCAGCTGCTTCGCTCCGCGCTCCGATCTTCGAAGAAAAGGTGATCGACCAGCTCTTGAGCGAGATCGACGTAACGGACAAGACCGTTTCCAAGGAAGAGCTTCTGGCTGACGACGAAGAAGACGCTGAAGGCGCTTCCAAGGCCGACAAGAAGAAGGCTGCTCCGAAGAAGAAGGCTGCCAAGGCTGAAGCTTCTGAAGGCGCTGAGGGCGAAGAAGCTCCGGCTCCGAAGAAGAAGGCCGCGGCCAAGAAGAAGGCTGCCGAAGGCGACGCAGAGTAATCCGCGCCTCGCAGGTTTAGAATTTGAACAGTCCCCGGTGGCAACGCCGGGGATTTTTCGTTTTGGGTTCTCGCTCACGATCAATGTGGCAGTACTTGTCGCAGAAGCCTGCAGTTGGTTCTGCCAGCAACCGCGCATGCAGCCACCGGTGAGGTCAATGTCGGCACATTCGCGCCTATGCGAGCTGATCTTATTCGAATAAATTGGAAGAAAGTGCGGACCGAAGAACGGGGCTCACCAACTCATGATGAGTAGGGGGTCCGCGAGCCCCTGACCGACGTCATGTCGGCTTCGCCTTGATAGCGTCTCGGTTTGACGCTTCTCAAGTATCGATTAACTTTCCCGCAGCCAAAGCTGACTGGTTTCTTAAGGAAAGGTAAAAGCCTGTCCCAATCCGGCGCATACAGTCTTCGATCAACCAACCGAACTCCCAGGCTTCTTGAAGAAGAGTAGTCTCTTCGCCCTGTTCACCGGGATTTCGATTGGATTTGTAGGGGTTTTCTGACTGGTGAGACCCGAGGATGCGAGCCCGTGAGCCGCGTTCCTGACAGTCGAGGATTGATTCGAGATTCATTCGCGTATCCTACAGAGCGCCGAGCATCCGTATGGATGCTCACTGGCTCTCCCATTCCTTCCAGACGCCTGCTGCCCAGTCCGAGACCGAATCGGGCAGACACATCGGCGTCGCAGTGCGTGCTTCTATGGAACCTGTTAACCAATCACAAGTGTGATTTATCAAGATCAAGCTTTGTCATTCGTTAGACAAAGCCTAGACGAATCAATGAGTTCATGTTCCCGCGCCATTTGCTGAAATGCGGAACAATCGAGCGGTCTGGTGATTTGGTCTTATGGAGATAAAGGCACGAACATGACTCGATTTTGCTTCAGATTTCGCGATGAGGCGGGCCAGGAGACGGAAGACGTTGAACTGGAGCTTCCGTCCTGCCGCGCGGCGGTCAGAGAGGCGTCGCGCATCCTCGTCGATGTTGCGCGTGACGAAATTCGCGACAGAAGTCATTTCCATCTGTCGCTCGTCGTGCGTGAGGAAAGTGGTTCGTCCGTCCTCGAAAGCAGTTTGCGCTTTAACGCCGAATGGCTGTGCGAAGACGTGTCTGCGCCGTCATTTGCCGAAGCGGATAACAAAAAAAGCGACGACAGCAAGTAACTTTGCTGCCGTCGTTGTCGTGATCTGAATTAGCGGCCGCAGATGCCAGAGACTATGGTTAGGCTGGTACTTCCTGCTGAAGTTTTAGGAATATTGTAGCCAGCGGTGGAATTGTCAAAAGCAGCGATTGTTGATGGCCGTGGCTGGGCATAGGCTCGCTCCAGACCTCAATATTACCATGATTGCTGCCGCCGTAGACGGCGGCATCACTGTTGAGGATTTCTCTCCAGCACCCTGCAGCGGGTACGCCGACCCGGTAAGAACTGCGTGGAACGGGCGTAAAGTTTGAGATAGCCAGCACTTTGCCGTCATCGCTCCCGTCTTTCCGTAGCATTGCGAGAATCGAGTTCTCGGCATCATCTCCAACGATCCAGTCAAAACCCTCCGAATGCAGATCGCCGAATTGGAGAGCCGGGTTGTCGCGGTAGATCGTGTTGAGGTCCCTGACGAGGCGCTGAATCCCGGCGTGCTGCGGATCATCCAGAAGATCCCAGACTACGGAGCCATCATGATTCCATTCGGTTTTCTGGCCGATTTCACTGCCCATGAACAGCAACTTCTTACCTGGATGCGCCCACATGAAGCTGAGATAGGCCCGCAGGTTTGCCAGTTTCTGCCATTCATCACCCGGCATCTTTTCGAGTAGAGACCCTTTTCCATGCACCACCTCATCGTGCGAGATCGGCAGCATGAAGCGCTCCGAGTAGGCGTAGACCATGCCGAAGGTCATCATGCCGTGGTGGTATTTGCGGTAGATCGGCTCGTTCTGCATGTAATGGAGCGTGTCGTGCATCCAGCCCATGTTCCACTTGAAATCGAAGCCAAGGCCTCCTTCTTCCACCGGCCGGGTTACACCTGGCCAAGCGGTTGATTCCTCGGCGACTGTGAAGGCATGTGGGCATCGTTGGTGGATGATGCTGTTGAGATGCTTGAAGAACTCGACCGATTCAAGGTTCTCCCGTCCGCCGTATTTGTTCGGAATCCATTCCCCGGCGTCTCGCGAGTAATCCCGATACAACATCGAGGCGACGGCATCGACGCGCAGGGCATCGATGTGGAAGTGCTCCAGCCACTCCATGGCGCTGGCAATCAGGAAGCCCTTCACCTCATTGCGCCCGAGATTGTAGATCAGCGTATTCCAGTCCTTGTGGAAGCCTTCCCGAGGATCTTCATGCTCATAGAGCGCGGTTCCGTCGAAGCGTGCCAAACCCCAGACATCCGTGGGAAAGTGCGCAGGTACCCAATCCAGAATGACACCGATACCATGAGCGTGGCAGCGGTCGACGAAATAGGCGAGATCTTCGGGCGTACCGTATCGCCCGGTCGGAGCGAAAAGACCGAGTGGCTGGTAGCCCCATGATCCGCCGAAGGGATGCTCCATGATTGGCAGCAGTTCAATGTGTGTGAAACCAAGGTCTGCCACATAGGGCACCAGTCTCTGGCTGAGTTCTATCCAGTCGAGCCAGCGGTTGCCTTCTTCCGGGATACGTACCCACGAACCAAGATGGACTTCGTAGACAGACATTGCCCCTTCGCCAGAACGGCGCTCAGCTGCGGTTCGCATCCAGTTGTCGTCCGACCACTGGAACGGCGTGCTGGAGGCCACGATGGATGCGGTTGCGGGCGCCGCTTCGCTGGCGCGTGCAACCGGGTCGGCCTTCTGCGGAAGGAGATTGCCATTTTGATCGACAATCTCGAACTTGTAGCGATCACCGGGGCCAATCCTCGGTATGAACAGCTCCCAGATGCCTGCCTCACGGCGCAGGCGCATGGGGTTGCGTCGGCCATCCCAGGAGTTGAAGTCGCCTACAACGGATACCCGTCTCGCATTGGGCGCCCAGACCGAGAAGCGAACGCCGGATATGCCATCCACTTCCATAGCGACCGCCCCGAGAGTGCGGCCCAAGGCGTAATGAGTCCCCTGAGAGATGAGATGGAGATCAAGCTCACCCAGCAGCAGAGGAAAGGCGTAGGGATCTTCTATTGTCTGATCGGCCTCTGGCCAATGTATATTGAGCGCATAGGCGGCCCCGACAGGAACCGAACCTGCGAAGAGACCCGCGGGATGGATGAGGTGCATCCTGGCCAGCACGCGACCGCCGGCCGTTTCCACCAGATCCACGCCCTCGGCGCCCGGGAAAAAGGTGCGAACGATCCGTGCACCGGACCCATCATGCGGCCCGAGAATGGAAAACGGGTCGCCATGTTGTCCGGCTATCAAGGCCTCGACGGCATAGGGGTCAAGACCGGCTGTCAATTCGGAGCGTTCGATGTTCATGCTGATCTTTCTGACAATCTTTCAACGATGGCCGCGAAGCCGCGGAGCGGGATGGGCAACCATTTGGGGCGGTTGCGGGCCTCGTAGGCGATCTCGTATGCCGCCTTCTCCAGGAGGTAGAGATCAAGCATCTGCTGGCGCTTCACCGGATCGAACTGGAGGTTCTTCGAATTGCCGATTGCCTGCAGATACTGATCCAGGAAGCGCTGCTCGGCTTCTTCCACAAAGCGGCGGATAACTTCGCCGCGCTCTGGCGTGTGGGTCTCGGCCACGGCTTCGGTTTCCAGTTCCGCCGTCGCCGCGAGATAGCTGAGCGAGCGCAGCAGGCCTCCCACGTCACGCAAGGGAATCGTCTTTGCGCGGCGATGCGCGAGGCTTCGGGCCGGTTCGCCCTCGAAGTCGATGATGTAGGCATCATCCTCGGCAACGAGAACCTGACCCAGGTGGAAGTCACCGTGATTGCGAATCATCATGGCACCTTCGGCCGAGCGCGAAAGTTGATGTGCCAGATCCAGCAGATGCTGCCGTTCAGCCAAGAGAGGGCGTACCATGGCAGCGACGTCGGGCTCCAATTGGTCTACGTCCTCTTCGAGAATGGCAAGCGCCCTCTCGATCTGGCCGACTGCGCTGTCGCGCCAGATGTCGCAGTTTTCCTCGAGCGCGGGCAGAGGAACGAAGTTTTCGTCGTCTGTGTCCTGTGCCAGAGCGGCGTGAAGCTCCCCCAGACGCTGGCCTAGTGTCGCGGTAAAATTGATCAAAGGACGCGTGAGATCCGCCTGCGCATCCGCGTCCGGCTGGCTTATGGCAATGTCGTCCAGGACGCGGCGAAGGTTGGTCAGCATCCATGTCCAGGCGTCGCCCTGATTGCGGATGGCGCCTTGCACGATCATCAGCGTGAAACGTTCGCCATCCGGCGAGGTGCGAACAACTTCTCCCAGCAGCGGCGCGGTGTTCTTGTAACCGACCTGTGTCAGGTATCGGGTCATCTCCGCTTCCGGGTGGATGCCGGGCGATATGTGTCGGATAAGCTTCAGCATGGCCATGTCTGCGATGATGAGGCTGCTGTTGGATTGCTCGGCCGACAGCCATCGCACGGGCAGATCGTCCGAAATGCTCATGCAATCGAGTTGATCCGTGCCGATGAATTCCAGCGTTCCAGTTCTTCCCGAGATTGTGGAGCGCTCGCACAAGCCACGAAGGACGCCTCGCGCCATTGCTTCGACGCTGAAACCATCCGTCAGGAAACCGACGCGCCGCCCCTGACGTATGCGCGCCAGTGCAAGCTGCTGTGACAGTGCTGATGGCTGAAGATCGTCCCAGACAGGCGTGAGCGGAACCAGATAGGTCTCCGTGTGACCTTCCAGTTCGGCTTCCAATTCTCCCAGCAGAATATTGTGTGTGGTGCCCATAGGCGTCGCGGCAACGAGACGCGCCTGCTTCAGCCTCTCGCCCTTCGAGCCAAACCAGCGGCGCTTTGCCAGATATTCCGGCAGAATCGAGCGCGAGAGGCTTTCCGAAAGCCGGGGCTCGTCAACCAGTTCCGTCAGGTCGCGGCGGATAACCAGCGTTTGAAGGTCTGGCATCTGCTGCGGCGGCTCTGTACGCCAGGCAGGACCGTCTGCTTCTGCTACCAACTGGAACCAGTAGAAGGAAAACGGCGGGAGCGTCAGAAGATATGTCAGCTGACCGATGGGCGGGAAGGGCGACATACCCGTGAGTTCAATGGGTACTCGCCCCTCGAATTCGGCCAGATCCAGTTCCACGGCCTGCGGAAGGCGAGAAAGATTGGCGACGCAGAGAATTGTCTCGCCATTGTATTCGCGCAGATAGGCAAGGATCTTGCGATTGCCGGGGGTAAGGAAGCGCAAGGAACCACGACCGAAAGCCGGATGGCGACCGCGCAGAGCCAACATGCGGCGGGTCCAGTTCAACAGCGAATGCTGGTCCACGCTCTGCGCTTCGACGTTCAGCGCTTCGTAGCCGTAAAGCGGGTCCATGACCGGGGGGAGCACAAGCCGTGCCGGGTCCGCGCGCGAGAAGCCACCATTTCGATCCGGTGACCACTGCATCGGCGTGCGCACGCCATCACGATCGCCGAGATAGATATTGTCGCCCATGCCGATCTCATCGCCATAGTAGAGCACTGGCGTTCCCGGCATGGAGAGCAGCAACCCGTTCATCAGTTCGACGCGGCGCCGGTCCCGCTCCATCAGGGGAGCAAGACGGCGGCGAATGCCGAGATTGATGCGGGCGCGGCGGTCTGCCGCATACGTATTCCAGAGATAGTCGCGCTCCTCGTCCGTCACCATTTCGAGCGTCAACTCATCATGGTTGCGCAGGAAGATGGCCCATTGGCAGTTTTCCGGGATTTCTGGAGTCTGCCGCATGATATCGGTGATCGGAAAGCGGTCTTCCTTCGCGATCGCCATATACATGCGCGGCATCAGCGGGAAGTGAAACGCCATGTGGCACTCGTCACCCTCACCGAAATATTCGCTCGTATCCTCCGGCCACTGGTTCGCCTCCGCCAGCAACATCTTTCCCGGATGCGTCGCATCGAGTGCAGCGCGGATCTTCTTCAGGATGTCGTGCGTCTCGGGCAGGTTCTCGTTGATCGTGCCTTCGCGTTCAACGAGATAGGGAATCGCATCAAGACGGAAACCGTCGATGCCGGTTTCCAACCAGAAGCGCATGACATTCAGCAGCTCTTCCAGAACCTGCGGATTGTCGAAGTTCAGATCCGGCTGATGCGAGTAGAACCGATGCCAGTAGTAGGCGCCCGCCACGGGATCCCAGGTCCAGTTGGATTTCTCGGTATCAAGGAAGATGATGCGGGTTTCGGGAAACTTCTGATCCGTATCTGACCAGACGTAGAAATCGCGTTCCGGCGAACCCTCCGGCGCATTTCGCGCGCGCTGGAACCACGGGTGCTGATCTGACGTATGGTTGATGACAAGCTCTATGATGACGCGAATATTGCGGCTGTGAGCCGCTGCCACGAATTCGCGGAAGTCATCCATCGTGCCGTAGTCCGGGCTGACTTCTCCGTAATCGGCAATGTCATAACCATCGTCGCGACGCGGTGAGGGGAAAAAGGGCAGGAGCCAGATCGCTGTCGCGCCGAGTGATGCGATGTGATCGATCTTTTCGGTCAGGCCGCGAAAATCCCCGATCCCGTCGCCATTGCTGTCGTAGAAGGATTTGACGTGCAATTGATAGATAATGGAATCCTTGTACCAGAGCAGGTTCTGGTCGGACTGCTGTCCATGGGGGGTCTGCATCATGTCCACGGTTACGCTCCCTGTTCCTATCGCACGCGCCAGATCGAGAAGGGCAGATGCGGCTCCAGCCGCAGACGTTGCCATTTACCGGTCAGCGAAAATTTCTGACCGCCGATCAGATCTTCCAGGTTAAGCGTGCCATGGTCCGGTAGGTTCCATGCCCAAAGCGGTATCTCTACATCTGCCTCCTGCGCATGGTGTGGATCGAGGCTCACCCCAATCAGCAGGACGTTGTCTCGGGACGGGTTCGACTTCTCATAGAAGATGATGTTGTCGTTGAACGCGATCAGCTGGCGCAGGCCGAGATGGGAATGCAGAGCCGGGTTTTCGCGACGGATGCGGTTCAGCAGTGCGATCTCGCCTTTAATGTTGCCGGGTCGATCGTAATCCCAGGCGCGGATCTCGTATTTCTCCGAATCCGCATACTCCTTGCGTTTTACGTCGGGGCGGCCTTCGCAAAGCTCGAACCCGTTATAGACGCCCCAGAGACCGGAGAGAGTCGCAGCCAGCGCCGCACGGATGAGATAGGCCGGACGCGGGGCGTTCTGCAGAAAGTCCGGATTGATATCATGCGTGTTGACGAAGAAGTGGGGGCGGAAGAAATCCTTTGGCGCTTCCGTCGTAATCTCGCGCATGTAGGTCTCCAGCTCCCACTTCGTGTTGCGCCAGGTGAAGTAGGTGTAGGACTGTGAGAAGCCGACCTTCGCCAGCCGGTACATGACCTTGGGGCGCGTAAACGCCTCCGACAGGAAGATGACGTCTGGGTGCCGGTTGCGAATATCGGCGATCAGCCATTCCCAGAAGGGAAAGGGCTTTGTGTGTGGGTTATCGACGCGGAACAGCTTGACGCCCTGATCAACCCACTTCTGCACGACATCGCGCAGTTCGATCCACAGGCCCGGCACCGCGTCCTTTGCGTAGAAATCGACATTGACGATGTCCTCGTATTTCTTCGGCGGGTTCTCGGCATAGCGCACGGTGCCGTCCGGCCGCCAGTCGAACCAGCCTGGATGCTCCTTCAGCCAAGGGTGGTCGGGGGAGGCCTGAATGGCCAGATCAAGCGCGATTTCCAGACCATGACGCTTGGCTTCCTCCACCAACCGGCGAAAGTCCTCGAAGGTACCGAGTTCCGGGTGGATCGCATCATGACCACCAGCCTCCGAGCCGATGCCGTAAGGGCTGCCGGGGTCGTTCGGTCCCGCGATCAGCGAGTTATTCCGCCCTTTGCGGTTGGTCTTTCCAATCGGGTGAATGGGCGGAAAATAAAGAACGTCGAAGCCCATGTCCCGGATGGCAGGCAGACGCTTGATCACGTCGTCGAATGTGCCGTGGCGATTGGGATCTCCACTCTGTGAGCGGGGGAAGATCTGATACCAGCTCGCGAACGCTGCGCCTTTCCGTTCCACCTCTACAGGCATCGGCACAGAGCGAATACGGTGAGGCCGGCTATCTGCCTTTGCCATCAGTTCAGCAGTGTCAGGTGCCAGTAGAATGGAAGTCCGGACCTGTTCACTCCCTTCGTTCAGCTTGGCTGCCACATCTTCCAGATCCTGCCGCAAGCTACCCTCCGCGTGGTCCCGGGCCGATTTCACCAGAAGTATTCCCTCCTGAATTTCGAGCTTCAGATCCAGCCGCGCTTCGTGCTTTTTGCCGAACTCATACCGGAAGATCTGAAACGGGTTTCTCCAAGTCTCAACCGCGAATTCATGCCGGCCCATGCGCTGCGGGGCGAACTCTGCCTGCCAACGGTCGTTGAGGACGAGGCGCATGGGAACCTCTGTCCATCCGTCTTCATCAGCGGCACGCCAGAAAAGCGCAGCAGAGATCGGGTCATGCCCATCGCCGAAGAGATCGGCTTCGACGGTGATGGTCTCGCCCGCAATACGCTTGATGGGGAACCGTCCTCCATCCACCGTCGGCGTGATGTTTTCGATCGCAAGGCGGGGGCTTTGCGCTGCCTCAGCAGCATCCGCAACGTTCAGGACCCCCTTTATCGATTGCGATGTGTGTCCTTCCAGAATGCGAAGCTCAGCGGGCTTCAGCAGTTTCAACTGCGTCGCCTCAATGGTTGAATTGCTTGCGTCTCGGAGCGGCAGGAAGCCTGAAGCTGCTTCTTGCACGGCGCCAAGCGGTGCCTTTGCCGGGCGGCGGAAATCGGTGTTCGCCAGCATGACGCTGACGCGGCTCGAGACGCGAAGATCTTCCTGATCCGACTGGAGGAGGGCCAGCGTCTGGCTTTTGCCGGTTGAAACGAGATGCAGGTAGGGTGCTGGAGCTGGTTTCCGCTGTTCAAGCATCTGATTTGCATCACGAATGTCGCTTCGCAAGTCATAACTGGAAGCCGCTTTGAGCCGCCGCAAACCTTGACCTGAACCATAGGTCGGATCCAGAGGCACGGGGTCTCCGAATTCGAAACCCATGGGGATCATCAGTCCTTGGCCAATGGTCTCAGCAAGCGAAAGACGAAGCCTCGCGCGGCGCAGGCGGATTTCGACACTATCGATGCCGTGCGCTACGCGTTTGCCATAGGGTGCCTCGGGAAAGGCAATCTGAGCACCGAGGGTCCGCTGAAGGGCATACTCCTCAAGAAACCAGCGCTCTTGAAGATCCCACCATGCGAACGATGAAAAGCAGCCCGCAAACTTTTCGTCCGCAAGCTGCTGACGCAGTGCAAAATCAGTTCCGGGCGTCCATGCGAGAAAATCGGCGTTTTCGCCAGCCACCGTCAGTCGGTTCCATACCGATAGAGGGAGGCGGTTCAGGCCGAGGCAGCGGAATCCTGAGATTCCGCTTTCCACGAGGGCACCAATCCGATCTTCCCAGCGCCGAATGTGCTGTTCCTGCGCGTCTGCTGCCAGTGAGGAGATCGATTGTCCGCCGGCTGTCAGCGGAGACAGGCGTGGATCCGAGACGGGGGCAGCCTCGCTGGACGGGGCAGCGATACGGTCTGGCACGATATCCATCATGAAACGCAGGCCTTCCGCGCGCGCCATGCTTGTCAGTTCGCTCACTGCCTGCTTCAGATCCGTTGGCAGCCCCAGTAGGCCGTCAGCAGCGTCCAGGTCACTGGATACAAAAACACTGCCGCTCTGGGCTCGTTGGGAGAGCGGTGCCGAAAGTACGGTATCAAATCCCAGCTCGGCGGCATGAGCGAATATTTCCCGCCACTGATCCAGACCGTGGAGCGCCAAGGGGTGGACATAGTAAATCCTCGAAGGACCCTTGTGTGCCGAGGTTTCAGTCTGAGCCTGAAGAGACTGGGAAGAGGATGCCGTATTCAATTGCATGGTGCCGCCTACCGTATTGACTGGGGGCCTAACGTTGCGGCTTCCGGCTTGTTCCTTGGGATTTTTGGCAACGGACAGCAACATCAGTGCACGCCTCAGGCCGCACTGGATGGCGGGTCTTGGGCGTGCGCCCTTTCACTCGATCCATCATTGGCCGCCGAACAAGCTGTGGATGGCGCAGTTCCGATTGCGGTTTCGGCCACGGCCGGGAACAGGGTAAAGACGCCCTTAACGAAACCGTGAGACCTGTTTCGCTATGGTCCGAGGCACATGATTCAAGTTGTGAGGTGCAAACCATGGCCGCTGCATCAGGCAAGGCACGCCGCAAGCGTCGCAAATCCAGTACCGGCTCCAAAGCGCGTGGTGCCTTGTGGCCTTGGGTCGCGGCGCTGGCGGTGGTCGGTGGCGGGATCGCCGTCTCCGAAAACATGCAGACGGTCCGGCGCTGGCTTCCGGCGTCCTGGAACTTGAAGCCTGCAAGTGCGCCTGCGAACTCATCTGGCAAGGATGCCAGTGGACCGATCCCGCCAGCCAATATTCCAGCGCCGACCGTAAAGCCAGCAGGCGAACTGGCAAAGGTCGTGCCGGCCGATCTGGTCGGCAAAAGCTTCAGCGGAACCTTCTATTTTTGTGGCACCTCCGGCCTTGATAACTGCGTTGTCGATGGCGCCACCTTCTGGTTCCGCAAGCAGCAGATCCGGCTGGCGGATGTGTCGGCGCCGCGCACGGAAGATGCGGCTTGCCCGCAGGAGCGCTCCAAGGGTTTCGCTGCCAAGGTTCGGCTGCGTGACCTCTTGAATGCCGGGCCGTTCGAACTGACGGACTGGCCGAACAAGAACGAAGATGGCGCCGGACGACAATTGCGTGTCGTCATGCGCAACGGTTCATCGATCGGTCAACAACTCGTGAGGGAAGGGGTTGTGCATCGCGTAACGGAAACCTCCAAGCCCTGGTGTTGACGTAACGTGAGGTCAACTCGGCGCGGCTAAGCGTCCCGCAGCGATACATCACTTCAAATGAGGTGACCGTGTTTAGAATTTGAGAACCACTTCAGGCGATTGTGTGCAGGTAATTCAGTTGATTCGGGCGTTTCGCGTACAGGAGAGGTCATGACGCTTGCACATTTTCCCGCCGACCGGCGGATGGCGGATATACGGCGTTGTGCTCAGGTTCTGCTGAACCTTCATGGCGAGGAAGCCAATCGCTACTGGCGCAGCCAGATGGCCGATTTCTCTGCCCGTCTCTCGCGGCTCGGCACCTCTGCGGAAGAGGTTTCCCATCAAGCGGGTCTTTTCATGAATGCTGTGCAGACGGAGTTGCAGCGCCTGTTCCTGGAAGAGGTTGACCAGGCCGCAGTGGACGCCCGCGCTTAAGCCTCAATACACGCTGCTCTTTGAGCATCGACGAAAGCGCATGAAAGCAGACCTATCAGGCTGCCATGCGCCTTTTGTTTTCAGCAGTAGCAATAACGTTGACTCCGAGACACATCAGGCTCTTCCTGTAATCCACAACGGGTCGAGCATGCATGTAAGCTGCGTGTCAAACGGGATATGGAAAAATAAGCCAGACCTATGAAGCGACTGTGTGTTCTTCGTAGAGCGAGCGCCGACGCAAATTGCCGACCGTTTCCAATCCGTTGGAAACCGTGCAATTCACTATCAGCGTAAGTGTTTGAAATGTTTGGTGGGTGATGTAGGGCTCGAACCTACGACCCGCTGATTAAGAGTCAGCTGCTCTACCAACTGAGCTAATCACCCATCCCCGTCAGCGCTTGGTGTTGTGTGCGCCGCTGGTGTGAGGGGGCGTATAAAGAGGTCTTTTGACCTTGTCTAGCGCCCTTTTGAAAAAAGTTGGATGCAGCTTGCAGAAAAATGGAGGGAGATCGTCAAAACGCCTGAGAATCCGGGATTCTTGACCCGAAGAAAAAATGCAATTTCATCCCATCGAAAATTGTCTGTGGCTGCCTTACTGTTCGTTGCAACAGGAGAGCATGCATATGACGACACAAAACGATCTCGAGATTATCGCCAGTCAGGAAAAACTGCTGGAGTTTGACCGCTTCGATCTCGCGCGCGCCTGGTCGCTGGGGTCGCGGTTGCGGGACATTGCCTCGGCACGGTCTCATGTCCTGGCCATTGATGTTCACATCAACGGGATGCAGGCCTTCTTCACCAGCCTGCCGGGCGGTAAGCCGGACTTCGAGCACTGGATCCGCCGCAAGCGCAATCTTGTTTTGAGATTTCACCGTTCAAGCTATGCGATCGGACTTGATCTGGCGCAGCAGCAAGCAACACTTGAAAGCAAGTGGGGCCTGCCTGTTGCAAATTTTGCGCCTCATGGTGGCTGCATTCCCATCAGGGTATCGGGGGTAGGCTGTATCGGCGCGGTGACCATTTCAGGATTGCCGCAACGGGAAGACCATAATCTCGCAGTCGAGGGTCTCGCTCTGGAACGTGGCGTTTGGGACGATATCCCGAAATTGCCCTAAAGCGCGTCGCGCTCTTTCAGGGTCGCACCTGGCGCTTTATCGCTTTGCTTCATCGCATGTCGTTGTCGCAAAACCGCTGCACACTTTTGCGCGACATGCTTTAGCCACCAATGGAAAAGGCCGGACATTGTGCCCGGCCTTCAAGTCAGATCAGTATCAAGCCGCTGCCTATCGCCTGATGGCACGGCCAACGGCGATGAGAATGCAGGCGCCAATGAAGCCTGCGATCAAGTAACCGATCCAGCCACCAAGCACGACGCCGAATAAGCCGAGGATTGCGTTGGCAACAATTGCGCCGACGATACCGAGCAGGATGTTCATCAGAACGCCCATATTGCTCTTCATGAACTGTTCTGCCAACCAACCGGCGATGCCGCCGATGATGATCGCTGCGAGCCAGCCGATACCTGCGTTTTCCATGGACCTTACCCTCATTTCGATGTTCGATGGCCGGTCAACGGCTTGTGATTGAATTTGTTCCCTGGTTTGTCTGTGCCTTAGTTCTGCCCGTTGCTTTGGCTTTGTGAGCGGTCCATTGCGAATCAGACGAGTTCCTGTTCCTACCGATGAGCAGTAACGCTTCCGCCATCCTGTTTTTCGAGGTTTGCACCATTGCGGCTGAATGAGAGATCTTGCAGAAACGCTTTCCGGGGCCTCGTGGCCGTAGCGTTAGTGACCCTAGCGCTTGTCGGCAGCCCGTCCGGCTCCTGGGCACAAAGCGCGCCCGAAGCAGCACCCGCGGCCGCTGCTGGCACGAATGCTGCACCACAATCCAAGACCCAGGCGACGATCACCGAAGCGAAGAAAGTGCTGGCATCGATTTCGGCGCGTTCCAACGCGCAGGGCGTCGATGACATGCAGCTTGCCGAGCTGAAGGCTCAGGCGGATGATCTTGTCACGCGGCTCAGCGAACATCTGGGCGGTCTCAAGCAGCGGCTTGATCAAATCAATGCGCGTGTGAAGGAACTGGGAGAGCCGCCGCAGGAAGGGCAACCACCGGAAGCGGCGGTTGTCACTGAGGAGCGCAACCGGCTTGCGGCGGAGAGGGGGGAACTGACCGCTTTCTCCAGCGAACTCGGGCAGATCTCGAATGGCGCAAAGGAACTCTCTGCCAAGATTACCGAGCAGCGCCGCAGGCTGTTTTCCGATGCGCTGCTTAAGCATACGGATCTCTCCTGGGGTATGCTGGCCGATGCGGGCTCGACCTTCTGGCATGAGGTCGAAACGTTTCGGGAAACGATGGCGAGCTGGCTGAGCTTCGCCTGGAAGTTCAAGAAGCTGCAGCTGTTAAGCGCCGTCTTCCTGTCGATCGGTGCCGCGCTTTTCTTCCTCGCAGGCGGCTACCGCATGCTCGGAAAGATGGTCAAGCGCGATCCGGCGATCGATAATCCGCCCTATATCACGCGCCTGTCCTTTGCCTTCTGGTCACTTGTCCTGCAGACTTTTTCGCTGACGGCTTTCATGCTGTCGACATTCTTCTTCATGGACAGTTTCGGCGTTCTCCGGCCTGATATTCGTCCTCTGGTCGGCACGTTCCTCGGCTTCATCTGGGTGGTCGTCTTCGTTGCCCGCCTGAGCTATCTCGTACTGGGGCCAGAACATCCGCACTGGCGGCTTATTCGTGTATCGAACAGGGGTGCCAAAGTCCTGTTCTGGCTGATCCTCGCGATGGCTTTGATCAATGGGCTTGATTTCGCATTGACCGAAGTCAGCGAAGTGTTGAACTCGCCGGTCGTGCTGTCCATCGCCAAGAGCCTGATTGCGTCGGTCCTCATCGGCGTCATCCTGCTGGCGATGTCATTCCTCAAGCCGGTGTTGGCCGAGGACAAGGATCCCGATGCCCCCGGTCGCTCGTGGCCCAGAGGGTTTCCGCTCGCTCTGAGGGCGCTCGGCATCGCGCTTCTTCTGGCGGCGCTTTCCGGCTATGTCGGGCTGGCGCGCTTCTTCTCCACACAGATCGTGCTCACAGGCGCATTGGTCGCTACGGGATACATCGGCATCCTGTCGGGCAAGGCTGTGGGCAAGCAGGGCGCTTTTGCCAGCACCTCTGTCGGCAAGTATGTCGCTGCGCGTTTCAAGAGCAATGAGATCATGCTCGACCAGATCGGGCTGGTGGCGGGGCTCAGCATCTATGCCTTTTCGGTCATTCTCGTTGTCCCCGTCATTCTATTGACCTGGGGTTTCCAGACACAGGACATCAAGGCCGCCGCCATCCGTCTGTTGACGCAGATTTCGATCGGCAACATCAATATCTCACTGATCGGAATTCTTGTCGGTGTCCTGCTGTTCATGGCTGGCTATCTGGTGACGCGGTTCGCGCAGCGCTGGATCGACCGGAACGTGATGGCGCGAAGCCAGGTCGATGCCGGGGTTCGCAACTCCGTCAAAACGGGTATCGGTTATCTCGGCATGGGCCTGGCCGTGGTGATCGGCGTGTCCGCCGCCGGGATCGATCTGTCGAGCCTTGCGCTTGTTGCCTCTGCGCTTTCGGTTGGTATCGGTTTCGGTCTCCAGAACATTGTCTCGAACTTCGTGTCAGGCCTCATTCTCTTGGTCGAACGCCCCTTCAAGGTCGGCGACCACATCATTACCGGCACGACCGAAGGTATCGTAAAGCGCATATCGGTTCGCGCAACCGAGATCGAGACGTTCCGTAAGCAATCGATCATCGTGCCGAACTCCGATCTCATTAATGCGGCCGTGGGTAACTGGACGCACCGCAACCGCATGCAGCGTTCCGAAATTCCCGTCGGCGTTGCCTATGGAACGGATCCGCGACGTGTCATTGAACTGTTGCTGGAACTTGCCGGAGCCGTACCGCAGATCCTGCGCAATCCTGAGCCACACGTGGAGTTCTTGCGCTTCGGGGCTTCGTCGCTTGACTTCGAATTGCGTTTCCATGTCGCTGATATCAGCGATGGTATGAATATCAGGAACGCGCTGCGTGCCGAAATCCTGCGACGCTTCGAAGACGAGGGGATCGAAATTCCCTACGCCAAGCAGGACATCAACGTTCATGGCACGCTCTACACGATGCGAGCGCCAGCCTCGGAAAAAGAAAAGCAGTACGACCCCAAGGATGTGCACGATCGAGAAGCCGGGGATGCGTCTGCAAGCTGACAAATGGAAAGTTTGAAGGCGTCGCGGCAAGCCGTACGCATGTCGTAAACAGGCGTTTGGCGACGCGCCTCAGATTGCATAGTCGGCCCATGCAATTTGGCCCGGAGAATACGCTTTGTGTCCGGGTCTCATCAGAGGGGTTTTTCGATGAAAACACATGCGAGGGCAGTCGTCGTCGGTGGCGGCGTTGTCGGCGTTTCGACGCTCTATCATCTGGCAAAGAAGGGCTGGAGCGATGTCGTTCTCATCGAGCGGAAGGAGCTGACGTCCGGCTCCACCTGGCACGCCGCCGGTCTGCTGCCTCTGTTCAACCTGTCCTATTCGGTCGGCCAGCTGCACAAGTATTCGGTCCGTTTCTACGAGGAGCTGCAGGAAGAGACCGGCATGAATGTCGGTTTTGCGAAAGTCTCCAACATTCGTCTCGCCCGGACAAAGGATCGCTGGGACGAGTACATGTATTATGCGGGCATCGCCGAAACGATCGGGGTCAAGGTCAACATTCTGACACCGGAACAGGTGAAGGAAGTCTGGCCGCTCTGTGAGACCGAGGGGTTGCTCGGTGCAATCCAGCATCCGGACGACGGCTACATCCAGCCAGCAGATCTGACACAGGCACTTGCCAAGGGCGCGCGTGATCGCGGTGCCACGATCTACCGCAACACGACCGTCACGGGTATCGAGCAGCAGGCGGATGGCCTGTGGAAGGTGACGACCGACAAGGGTGAAATCACCGCCGAGCACATCATCTCCTGCACCGGCTCGTTTGCTTGCAAGACGGGTGAGATGGTCGGCATCAACATTCCGGTCATTCCGGTCGAGCACCAGTACATTGTCACAGAACCGCATCCGGCCATCCAGGAGCGGCGCAAGCAAGGCCTGCCGGAAATGGGGGTTTTGCGCGAATCCGATTCCGCCTGGTATATGCGCGAGGAGGCGGGTGGCCTCATCCTCGGACCTTACGAGGTGGGTGCTCCGGTCTGTTATGTCGATGGTCCTTCCGACCAGAGCGAATACGAACTGTTTCAGGAAGATCTCGACCGCCTGATGCCGCACATCGAAACGGCAATTGCCCGTGTGCCGGCCTTCGGCGAAGTGGGCATCAAGAAGGTCTATAACGGCGCCATCGCCTACACGCCTGATGGCAATCCGATTGTCGGGCCGGCTCCGGGCCTCAAGAATTTCTGGCTGAACGAAGGCCACTCCTTCGGTATCACGGCGGCAGGCGGTGCTGGCTGGCAGTTGGCCGAGTGGATCGTGGATGGCGAGCCGACCGTGGATCTCATGGGCGTGGACCCGCGCCGTTTCGGTCCCTATGCGACGGAAGGCTATCTTATCGCTAAGAACGAAGAGGCCTATGCCAACGTCTTCACCATGCACTATCCGGATGAGGAGCGTGCCGCCGCCCGTCCGCTGAAGACGACACCGATCTACGATCGGCTCAAGAAGCTGGGGGGCGTCTTCGGTTCGCTCTACGGCTGGGAACGCGCAAACTGGTATGCTCCGGAAGGTTATGAACTGCCGGAGAGCGAGAAGGGTGTCGGCGCGGATGTCATCACCAACCACAATTACGCAGCCCCGCTCGAAGACGGTCGGTACGTCGAAAAGTGGTCCTTCCGCCGGTCGAACTATTGGGAGCATGTGGGCAACGAGGTGAAGAATGTCACCACGAATGTCGGTGTGCTGGATATGTCGCCCTTCGCCAAGATCGAGGTCTCAGGGCCGGGCGCTCGCAACTGGCTCGAAAGCATCTTCGCCAACGCCATTCCAAAGAAGCGGGGCCGCATCACGCTCGCGCACATCCTGACGCCTGCGGGCGGAGTTCGTGCCGAGTTCACGATCTATGAATGGGCACCAGGACGCTTCTACATGGTATCTGCCGGCGGCCTGGAGGCGCATGACCACGATCTGTTGCACCGACTTGCTCCGCATGATGGCTCTGTCGTTCTTCAGCCGATCACGCAGAAATATGGCGTTCTGGTTCTGGCAGGCCCGAAATCCCGCCAGTTGTTGAAGAAGCTGACCCGCACCAGCCTCGAGAACAAGGATTTCCCTTGGCTCACAGGCAAGCAGATCTCCGTTGGCGTTGCGACGGCACATGCGCTGCGCGTGAACTTTGTCGGTGAATTGGGTTGGGAATTGCATCATCCCATCGAGATGCAGGCCTACATCTTTGACAAACTCATGGAGGCCGGTGCCGAATTCGGCATCAAGCCGTTCGGTATTCGTGCCATGGTTTCCATGGCGGTCGAGAAGTCCTATCGCAACATGGGGCGCGAGCTTTCCATCGAATACAATGCGTATGAATCCGGGCTTGACCGCTTCATCAAGCCAGAGAAGAGCTTCATAGGCCGGGACGCTGTCGTCGCCTACAAGGAAAACGGCGTGAAGTGGGTATTCAGCACTCTGGAGGTGAAGGGCACGACGGATGTCGATGCGCGCGGCTCCGAGGCGATCTACGATCAGTCTGGCGAACTGGTAGGGCGCGTGACCAGCGGTGGCTACGGCTGGCGCGTCGGAAAATCGCTCGCACTTGCCATGCTGAAGCCGTCTCACTCTGACCTGGGTACCCAGCTGAAAGTGAAGATTCTTGGCACAGTCTATGAGGCGGCAGTCGTTGGTGAGAGCCCGTTTGATCCGGATAATGCCGTCTTGCGCGCCTGATCAAGAATTGATTGACCATATTCGGGAAAGCGGCCCTCAAAGGCCGCTTTTTTGTTGAATTCATCGCCGCTGGTCTTGCGCGCTTAATGTTTCTTCAAGTCCCGATGCTTTAGCCTACTCATAGTCAAGGAGCTAGGGGGCAAACAATGACTTATCTGGGCGTATCCGGGATGCAGTATACGGGCGAGCAGTTTCCGGATGCTCGAATCATTGTTGCCGAGGACTCGAACGTCTTCACGTCCATGATCCGTCAGCGTCTGAAGGAAATCTTCGGGATCGAAGCGGAGATCTGCCGGACCTATGAAGACCTCATGATGGCAAACGAGTTGTCGGATGTGCCTGTTACCCTCGCGATATCCAACATCAATCTGCCAGGCGCCGAAAACGGCGAGGCGCTGAACTATCTCGTCGATCTCAACATCCCAACCATTGTCTTCACCGGCACCTTCCAGGAGCACACACGTGAGAAACTGCTGGCGAAGGACATCGTCGACTACATTCTGAAAGACAATGTCTTCGCGGTCGAAATGCTTGTTGAATCCGTTTGCCGCTTCCTGACGAACCATCGTCACCATGTGCTGATCGTGGATGACAGTCCGACAGCGCGCGCACTCCTCTCGACCCGCCTCAAGCGTTACAATTTCCGCGTCAGTGTTGCCGAAAGCGGATCCAAGGCCATCGATATTCTGAAGAAGAACCCGGATATCGGTCTGGTTGTGACAGACTATAACATGCCCGACATCGATGGGTTCGAACTGGCCCGGCGCATCCGCTCCGTCCGTGGCTCCCACGAATTGCGCATCATCGGCGTGTCGTCCTCGACGGACCGCCTGCTATCGGCCCGCTTCCTGAAGGCTGGCGGCAACGACTTCATGTTGAGGCCGTTCATCGACGAAGAATTCTATTGCCGCGTAAACCAGAACCTCGACACGCTTTTGCAGATCAAGTCCCACCAGGCTGCCGCGCGCCGCAGCGCCGCCTGAAATTTCAGTAGGGTGAGTTTTATGAGATGGCCGTACCGGCAGGTGCGGCCATTCTCATGTCGTCTCAAGCCGGAACAAGTGTTCGCGGCGTATTCGACACCAGCTTGCGTTCCGCGCGTTCCTGCTGCGGCGAGCGGTTATAGACCTCACGGTAGCATTTCGAAAAATGCGATGCTGACACGAATCCGCAGGCCACGGCCACTTCCACGATGGGCATCGAGGATTGAACCAGAAGATGCCTTGCGCGGTCGAGGCGGATTTCCAGATAGTAGCGGGCAGGGGAACGTCCCATTTCCTGGCTGAACAGGCGCTCGATCTGCCGGCGTGAAAGGTCAACACTGTCGGCGATATCAATGAGCGACAATGGTTCCGAAAGATTGCTCTCCATCAGTTCGATGATCTGCAGAACCTTGTTGTTTTGCACACCCAGTCGCGCGCGCAAGGGAAGCCGCTGACGGTCGTGCGGGTTTCTGACGCGATCCGTCAGTTGTTGTTCGCAAACCCGGTTGACCAGCGTCTCGCCGAAGTCCTGGCCAATCAGGTTCAGCATCATATCCAGCGAGGCCGTTCCGCCTGCGCAGGTGTAGAGATTGCCATCGACCTCATAGAGATCGGCATAGACTTCGGCCTGGGGAAAGGCTTCCGCAAAGCCGGGTAGATTTTCCCAATGGATGGCGCATCGCTTGCCGTTCAACAGACCGGCCTGCGCCAGCACATGGGCGCCCGTACAGAGGCTGCCAACGGAAACGCCCCGATTGTAGGTTTCTCGCAGGAAAGCGAAGACGGATTTATTGTTGAAGCTCTCGACATTGATGCCGGAACAGATCAACACCATGCTCGGTCGCTGCTCGCCGCTCAGGTTGCGTCGCTCGTCGGCCAGCGAAGAATCGACTTCCAATGCAATTCCGCTCGAGGAGTAGACCTTTTGTCCATCAGCGGAGGTCAGGCGCCAGTCATAGGCTTTATATCCCAACATCCTGTTGGCAATCCGAAGGGTTTCGACCGCCGCAGAAAACGGAAGAAGTGTAAATTCCGGGATCAGGAAGAAAACCAGCGTACGTTTTTTGACCGGTGGCTTGATGGTCATTGCAGGGGCTCCGTGGCAAGGCGTCTATTCCTCGCGTGAAAGAGGCTGCCTTGAATGTGCTCAATCCGACATTGATACATTCATTTGCGACATGCAAGATGTCGCATGAAAGACAGCCTCATCCTCCTGCATATTTGAAAGGCATTCCGATTAAACTCTGTCTCAGTTGCCCGTTTGCCAGCCAATATCCTTGCGGACGTCCATTGGCAGCGCTTCAAGAATGGCAAGCGCCTTGCGCTTTCTATGGGCCGCGATCAATTCCGAGGCCTTGCCTATGACCGACGCCAGAAAACTACCGCTTACGCGGTTTGCGGTTATCAATGATGATGCTGAGTGTGAACCTGCGAAAGCCATGATCATGCTCCTTTCCGGCTATGCAATGGAAGGATGCGCTTATTAAATGCTTTCTACAATTTGATTGTTTTCATCCAACCCATCAAAAATCGTGATGTTGGCCCCAGAAATGATCGAATTGACTATCAGCCGCTTGAAATGATATCATTATTAATATCAGAATTTCTGAAAGTTATCATAATGAACGGGCCGTTCCGTGCATCCCTGCCGCTTCTCGATAACGATGTGATGAGAACGTTTGTCGCGATTGCGGATACCGGAAATTTTTCGACTGCGGCTGAAGTTGTGCTGCGAACGCCTTCTGCAGTCTCGATGCAGATCAAGAAGCTGGAAGACCAACTGGGGACTACGCTTTTTCTGAGGGATGCGCGGTCCGTTGCGCTGACGCCTCAGGGCGAGGTCTTGCTGACCTATGCGCGGCGGCTGATCGCTCTCTCCAATGAGGCAGTATCTCGCTTCATCATGCCGGAGCTTTCCGGCGTGGTCCGGCTTGGCGCGCCGGACGACATTGCGGAGCGTTTGCTGCCGGGCATTTTGAAGAACTTTGCCTCGAAATTCCCTGGCATCATGGTCGATGTCACGGTCGATGGGAGTGTGCGGCTTCGTCGCCAGATGGAGGAGCAGCGCTTCGATCTCGTGTTGATGAACAGCGTCTGGCGTCCTCTGCCGACTGAAGGGGAGGTTGTATTCGAGGACAAGCTTGTCTGGGTCGGGGCAAAGTGCGGAACGGCACATATGCGTGACCCATTGCCACTATCGATCTGGGAAGATGGTTGCCTCTGGAGGCAGGAGGCGCTGAACAGGCTCGAAGATATGAAGCGCCCGTATCGGATTGCCTATTTGAGCGCGAATACGATGGCCCAACGTGCCGCCATCGTTTCCGATCTTGCGATTGCTCCGATGGCTCGGTCCTATGTCTCGGATGAGATGGCTATCCTGGGGCCAAAGGAGGGGCTTCCAGAACTGATGTCATTCGATGTCAGAATGGTCGTGGCGCCGGACCTCTCCATTCCGGCCAAAGCGGTGGCAGATTCTATCCGCGAGTCTTATGCCCAGTTGAACGCCTGACGCTCTCTACATGAGGATGACATTTCGGAGCATTCTCGACTTTAGCGACCGAAAATGCTCCGGACGTCGTTATTCCATCACGAGAGCTTGACTATGCTGCGGACCTGTCCGTCACGTGTAGTGAAAAATCGCCACGGAAAAGACGGCGGTAACGGATACAAAGGCCCAGCCGAGGCGAAACAGCACACGCCGACGATGGTCATTTCCAGTCCAGTCATAATGCATTTCTAAAAGCCTCAAATATATGTCGTCACCCCACATCATGCGGTGTTCGACAGCGTGGATAGGCGTTCTGCCTGACTATCCCTATACTCCCTGCAACCTGCCTGAGACTGACCTGGATCAAGTTTGACAACCGGCTGCAAAATTTTGCGAGTTTGAGAGTCTTACCAGATTGATTTGGTCACGCCATTGAAAAGATATGTCCACAGGGGCGGCGGAAAACGCAGGCGGGAAGGACCGGATGGCGCGTAAGGCTTCGCGGTGCCATCAAGGACCGAGGTCAATGTTTGTACCGTAGGAACGATACTGGCGGCGGTGAGCAGCAAGGGGTAGGTCGAGATCGTATCGTCTGCTGCCGGTCTTACCCGAACCTCGGCGAGCGTATCGCCGGTATCCGTTCCTGCATCCACATAATGGAGGGTCGCTCCGAAATTGTTTTCGTCATTCTCCACGCGTGCCCAGTACCCTCCCATCTGCCCGCGATAGTTCGGGTTTATTCCGGCGTGGAAATTGACGATGGGGCAGGGAATGGCCGCCAGCGTGTTGCGAGACAGGAGCCGACAAGAGATCGAAAAGAGGAGATCAGGCTTTGCGCGGAGGATGGCGGCGTGCGCATCCGGATCGTTGAGGGATGAGACACGTGTTACAGGCACGGTCGATAACGGCTGGGATATCAGGCCGTATTGCTCGATGATTTCTTCGGTCCGTTTCTGTGTGATGCGCTTGCCCAGGCGGGATACGATCATGGTACCCAATTGCCCAACTGCCTGCAGCCAGCCCAGCCGCCGCGCACGTCGCTTCAGGACATCGGTCTTGCTCTCGTAATTCTCTTGAATCACGGTCAGGTTGGGAAAGTGGGCGTGGAGAGCGTTGATCATGACCTGCGGATTGAGGCCGCCCGCAGTCAATACAACGAGTCTCGCAGGGTTCGGCGCCGTCATCAGATCTTCCGCTCATGTGAATGTCGAAGGGATGTGCAAGCGACGATGGTGCTATCCGTCAAACATATCGTTAACGACGAAAGGATGGCTTCCGGAATATCTGACGGGCTTCTGAAAACTGTTTCACTTCACCGTGAACCTTTTCACATTCCGCGCGTTACTGCGCCGGAAAACAAAATTTCCGGTTCTGTGTCGTTCAATTCGGAGACTTTCAAAATGACGCTCAAGACAGTTACGGTTATCGCTGCTCTCATGGCAACCGCCGCTTCGCTCGCATCCTGCGGCAACACGATCCGCGGCGTTGGCCAGGATGCCGCCAATACCGTGAACGCCACGCAGGACGCCGGTCGCAAGGTAGAGCGCGCCGCTCGCTAAACTTTGAGCCGCGGGAGAGGCAGAAAGACTTCTCCCGCGCATATTCTTTCGAAGATCAGATTTTGGCAGCCGGGTAGGCACGCTGCAAACCGCCGGACTTATTGTAACCCTCACGGAACGCCGTAAAGGCGGGATGCTGGCTCGATTTCGCAGCCTCGCTCAACCTTATCTGGATCCGGGCGGGTGCCGTTCCCCCGATCCACTCTCCCGTTTTTTGAAGCTTCAGAGTGTTGAGGAAACGCCCTGCCGCGGCCCGGTCGAGATAAAGATGCAGACCGTCGAGCAGAACGTCGTCCGAGGATGGGTTTTCCATCATCAACTTCAGCCAGTTCTCATTATCCTGTGTCATGGATGCCAGTGCATCTGCCACATTTTCACGGTTCCCAATGGGCGCCACAGTGCTCATGAATATGTTCCGTCTGCATTCTTTGCCGAATCGAAGCGAAGGATACGGCGAACGATCCACGGCCTCAACATATCGCTCCTATAGGGTTGGCTTTATCCTGTCCGAAACTGAAACCGGAACCCATCTGGTCCAGATATCGAGGTTCTGGCGAAGGAAGTGCAGGGCGGCATCACGGTTGCTGGCGTTGTTTTCAGCCTGCCAAGCCATCAACGAGCTGATCGTCGCGTTGCCCCATTTGCGATTGCGCAGATAATCCGTAACGTCAGGGGCGCGGTCCGACAGACCCTTTGATATGATAGTGAAGGCCTGGGACACGGGATAGGAATTGATCTTGGGATTGGCGCATCCGGCCCGGGACGTGCACTCATCCCACTCAAGCTGGTCGAAGGGAACGCCGAACGAAAGCTTGACCATGGGGTGCTCGCCCAGAATAGCCGTTGGCGCCCAATAATAACCCAGCCAGCCGCGCTTCTCATTCAAAGCTCTGGAAAGACCCGCGTTAAACTCCTCTGCTGAGCCTGCCGGCTTCAGGGAAAAACCCTTGCTTTCCGCACCCGTTGCCCGAAACAGGTTCTGCGTCGTGATGCTGCAGCTCCAGTCGGGAGGGCAACTGTGGACAACGCCCTGTCGGCTTTCGCTGTTTTCTGCAAAGAGCTCGGGCTTGGCCAGCGCATCAGCAATGGTTCGCAGGTTCGGATGTTCATCCGCGACATATTTCGGGATCCACCACCCTTCCACGGCTCCATCGGCCAGGATCTCTGCCCCCTGCACAAGTTTGCCGGATGCATAGGCTTCGTTAAGTTCTGCATTGACGGAATTGACCCAGAGTTCCGGAGCAATGTCCGGAGTGCCTTGGTTGATCATGGTTCTGACCGTCGGGATGGTGTCGCCTGCGACAAGTTCGACATCGCAGCCGTAACCCGCTTCAAGAATGAGCTTGTCGACCTGTGCGGCAATGGCAGCCGAATTCCAGTTCATTTCCGCAATCGAGACGCGGCCGCACGCGGAAGCCTGAGCGGAAGCGGCAAATGCAAAGTAGGCCAAGAGCGCGCTTGCGCCGGTTGCACCATACCACATTGCCTGATCACTCCCTCTGTTGCTGCTCATCGCAGAATGTCGAGTTTATCCATCGCGGTTGTACAATGCCCTGATTCAGCCTTGACCAAAAGCAAATTGGGCTAAGTCTCACCTCGAATTGATAAATTCTTTTATAAAGCCTCACAAAATCCTGATGCACCATTTGGCTGATTGGGCCATGAAGATGGAAGTTTGTTTTGGCTGATAACCAGCCGGTAACGATTTGCACGCTATGCAGTTGACGCGGTCGTTTCCGCTCAGGCTCCGGCAGGTAGTGCGTACCGGAGCCAAACAAATCTTCGGTGCGGCTCGATGGTGAAGCCCCCTTGAACAACATGCTTGTTGTGCTAGCATATCTCCAAATACACCTGCGATATCGGCTACGATGAGCCCGGCGGCAACCTCTTTCGCTACGAATGTGCCGCTTTCGTAAGCCAATCGCGGGTGTTTTCGTTCTAGGTACACATAAATGACCGAATCGACGCGGTTCCGCGTGACTTTTGTTCTTGGTGGCGCCCGCTCCGGAAAATCCCGCTTCGCAGAAAACGTCGCTCTCCAGTCTGGACTTGATCGCCACTATCTCGCGACATCGCAAATCTATGATGACGAGATGCGCGAAAGGGTGGCGCTGCATCGTGAACAGCGCGGGGAGCACTGGACGACGCATGAAGAGCCGATGGCCCTCGTGGAAACGCTCGCTGGCATACAGTCCGACGACCGCGTGATTCTCGTCGATTGCCTGACCCTATGGGTGACCAATCTGATGATGGCCGAGCGTGATGTTTCACTCGAAAGTGCACGCCTAATCGATAGTCTCGCTGCTGGAGCAGGCCATTTCATTTTCGTTTCGAACGAGGTGGGTCTCGGCATTGTGCCGGACAACCGCATGGCGCGACAGTTTCGGGATCATGCCGGTCGCCTGCATCAGATGCTGGCTGCCAAGGCCGATGACGTCTTTTTCATCGCCGCCGGACTTCCGCTGAAAATGAAGGGCTAAAGCGCGTCGCGATCTTTCAGATTCGCTCCTCACGCTTTAAGTCTTTGTTTTATCGCATTTCGTTGCCGCAAAGCCGCTGCTTACTTTTGCGCGCCATGCTTTAGATGCCCAGCCAGACACGGATTGGATGGGTAGGATCTGCCAGCAATTTAGTGGCGAGTGCGACGCAGGAGATGACCAGCAGCGGCTTGATGATTTTTGCGCCGCTTCTCATTGCCAGACTGGAGCCGATCTGTGCGCCGATCAATTGTCCGACGCCCATCAGCAGACCAACCTTCCAGAGAATCGCTCCATTGATCGCGAAGACTGCGAGTGAACCGAGGTTTGAGCCGAGGTTCAGCAGCTTGGTATGGGCTGTTGCTTTCAACATTCCAAAACCTGCGAGAAGTACGAAGCCCAGCATGTAGAACGAGCCTGCGCCCGGCCCGAATACGCCATCGTAAAGCGCGACGAGGGGGACAGCAGTCACGGCAAAGACGGCGGGTGAAATCCGGCGGGTGCTATCCTGATCGGAGAGATTGGGCTTGAACGCGAAGAACAGCGCGATCCCGACGAGAAGAAACGGAATGGCTGCGCCCAGAAACTTGCCCGGCACATGCGAGGCGATGAGTGCACCGATGCCGCCGGCCGCAAATGCGATCAGCGCCATCGGTAACTGTGTCGACAGCTTCACATGTCCCTTCCGTGCATAAGCTATGGTTGCCGAAGCCGCGCCAAAGGGCCCCTGCACCTTGTTCGTCGCCAGTGCCTCCAGAGGCGGCAGCCCTGCCAGAAGCAGGCAGGGAACGGTAATCAGTCCGCCGCCCCCTGCAATCGAATCAACGAATCCTGCGACGATTGCGGCAAGAAACAGGAACAGCAGCAGGTGAGTGGCGATGTCGTGCACGGGAATGGCTCGGTGATTGAGGCGGGCGTTGCCGCCTTCTGTCATTCAATCAGCACAGGCGCAAGATCGTCCATTCACGGAATTGCGGCGGACAATGCCGGTAAAAGGCGAAGGTCTGCAAGATGACATGCTTGCGCCGATACCAGCCGACGCTATTGTGCTGGCAAATTCGAATTCAGGAATTATCAAATGAACAAGGTCATTTTCGACACGGATCCCGGTATTGACGATGCAATGGCGCTGCTTTTTCTGGCGCGTCATCCTCAGATCGATCTGATTGGCGTCACGACTGTTTTTGGCAATGCGCCGATCGAACTGACGACACGGAACGCGCTCTATCTGACAGAAGCCTGGGATATCGCGGCTCCGGTTGCCAAGGGGGCTGGCGAGACATTCGATCCTGCACGCGGCGGCAGCTATTGGCCGACGGCCATTCACGGACATAACGGAATCGGTGATGTTGCAGTCCTGGAAGCCGTTTCGCGCCAGGCCGATCCTCGCCCTGCCTACCAGTTCATCATCGATACCGTCCGCGCCCATCCGAAAGAGGTTACACTCATCGCCGTTGGACGCATGACCAATCTGGCTCTTGCCTTGGAGGCTGACCCGGACATTACCCAGTTGGTCAAGCAGGTCATCATCATGGGCGGCGCCTTTGACGTGAACGGCAATGTTTCGCCTGCGGCGGAAGCCAATATCCATGGCGATCCGGAAGCGGCAGATGTGGTGATGACAGCAAATTGGCCGGTGGTCGTGATCGGGCTCGATGTCACAATGAAGACCGTGATGACGAGCGGTTATCTGGCGAAGATGGTTGAGAGCGGTCGCTCGGACGTCAAGCTTCTGTCGGATATCTCGCAGCTCTATATCGAGTTCTACAAAGGTCGTGTCGGCGATGGTATGGTGGTGCACGATAGTTGTGCCGCCGTCTATCTTGTCCGTCCGGATCTGTTCGAGACGCGTACAGGTGCGATTCGGGTTGTCTGCGGCGGCATTGCCGATGGCCAGACGATCCAGAAGCCGGACGGGCGTGGTTTTCCGCCGAGTGCGTGGGATAACCTGCCGAGCCAGACAGTTGCGACAGGTATAAAGCCGGATTCCGTGCTCGAAGTCATTCGTGCGGCTTTGGTGGAAGGCATTGCGGGCTGAGGTGCTGCCTCATTACCCGTGCAATTTGATGTTTAGGCAACAGTGTCGGTGCAAAATATTGCTCCGCACTCAGCAGGCCATTGGCATTGCAGTCGGTTTTCCCTATGTGGAACCCTGACTGACAGAATTCAGAGGATATGAGCGTGACCGCTACATTCGATAAAGTCGCTGACATCATCGCTGAAACCAGCGAGATCGACCGCGAAACCATTACGCCGGAAAGCCACACGATCGACGATCTGGGCATCGACAGCCTGGACTTCCTCGATATCGTTTTTGCGATCGACAAGGAATTCGGCATCAAGATCCCGCTCGAGCAGTGGACGCAGGAAGTCAACGAAGGCAAGGTTTCCACGGAAGAGTATTTCGTGCTGAAAAACCTCTGCGCCAAGATTGACGAACTGAGGGCAGCAAAGGGCTGAAAAGCCCTGGCTGAGGGAGCGTATGCTTCTTGAATATTTCCAGATGATCGACCGCGTTGAAGCGGTCGATTTGTCATCCAAAACGCTCAAGGCACGGTCCGTCGTTCCGGCGAAAAGCCCCGTATTCGAGGGGCATTTTCCTGGAATGCCGCTCGTGCCCGGCGTTCTTCTGATTGAAACCATGGCGCAGGCCAGCGGCTTCATGATTCTTGCCGCTTCCAATTTTGCAGCGATGCCATTCCTGATGTCTGTTGATGGCGCAAAGATGCGGACATTCGTTGAGCCTGAGGCGGTTCTCGATATCGAGGCGTTTCTGGAGCATGAAGGGTCTGGCTACGCCGTGACCAAGGCGAAGATTTCGTCTGCCGGCAAGAAGGTCTGCGATGCACAGCTCAAGCTGCGCACCATGCCATTTGAGGAAGTGCCTCTTGCGGACATCGTGCGCAAGCGCGCCGCTGAAGTTGGGCTGTTGAGTGCGCTTGCCGCCCAATAAGGGCATGCGCATCTGAAAGGTTGAACCTGAGATGAGCAAGTCAGCCAATGACGTTGTGATTACCGGCGTCGGTATCGTCACCTGCCGTGGTGTCGGCAAGGAGCCGCATGTGGCCCTGCTGACCGGCGCGGAAGTTCTTCCGCCGCGGGTGGATAGCGAGCGCTTCAAGCCTTATCCTGTTCACCCTATGCCGGAAATCGACTGGTCGCAGCAGATCCCCAAGCGCGGTGATCAGCGTCAGATGGAAAACTGGCAGCGTCTCGGTGTGTTCGCCGCCGGTCTTGCGCTGGAAGATGCAGGTCTGAAGGAAAACGCGGAAGCTTGCGGCACGATGGATATGATCGTGGCTGCCGGCGGCGGCGAGCGTGATATCAAGGTCGACAGCCTGATCGTTGATGAGGCGCTGAAGCGCAACGACCGCGAGCGTCTTTTGAATGAGAAGCTGACAACCGAGCTTCGTCCGACGCTGTTCCTTGCCCAGCTTTCCAACCTTCTGGCTGGCAATATCTCCATCGTCCACAAGGTCACCGGTTCATCCCGCACCTTCATGGGCGAAGAGGCGGCGGGCATTTCCGCCGTCGAAACGGCCTATCATCGCATCAAGTCCGGCCAGTCCACCCATTCGCTGGTGGGCGGTGCCTTCGTGGCCGAGCGCGCCGACATCATTCTGCTTGTCGAAGGCATTCGCGCTCATCAGACCGGTGAATGGAAGCCGCTCTGGACTCGAGATGGCAGCGAAGGTGGCGGCATGATCATGGGCTCTGTCGGCGCATTCCTCGTTCTGGAATCCCGCCAGTATGCTGAAGCGCGTGGCGCGCATATCTACGCGGTTGTCGATGCCATCGATGCTGACCGTGGATCGCGAGACGATGGTGGTCTCGAAAAGCGGCTGCAACGGCTTGCGGCGGAGGTTGCGCCCAAGCTCGGTGATGACGTGGTCGTTTTCTCTGGATCGACTGGAATGAGCGATCTTGCCGCACGCGAAAAATCAGTGCTTGAGGCGTCGTTCAATGGCGCGGCCATTCGCGGGTTTGGCGGCGTGACAGGACATGCCATGGAAGCGCAGTTCCCGCTTGGCCTGGCGCTTGCGGCACTCGCGCTGGATGGCAAGGCCACCATTCCGGCCTTCGATCCGGATCACGAAACGAAGATGCAGGGAGCCGCGGCAAAGGCTGTGGTGACCACGGTCGGTTATATCCGGGGCGAGGGACTTGCCGTCCTTTCGGCGAACGGTTGAGGAATCGATGATGAGCACGAAAGCATTCAAGGATCACCTGGGCCGTCCCATTATCGCCGTAACCGGCATGGGTGTCATCACCTCGCTGGGTCAGGGGCTGCAGGATAACTGGTCTGCACTGACCTCCGGTAAATCCGGCATCCACAAGATCGAGCGCTTCCCGACCGAGGGGCTCTCCACCCGCATCAGCGGTACTGTGGATTTCATCCAGATCCCGCGGGAAAACGCTGTTGAGCGGTCGTTTGCCTTTGCGCGCGAAACGACGCGTGAAGCGCTGGCGCAGGCTGGCCTGTCCGGTGATTTCAACGGTCCGCTCTTTCTGGCAGCGCCACCGGTAGAGCCGGAATGGAATGCGCGTTTCGAGCTTGCCGATCGTGCGCCGCCGCCGCAGGCGGAAGCTGATGCCTATGATCGTTTTCTGGCGGCCATGCGTGAACGGCCAGATCCGGCCTTTCTCGAGGCCGTTCAATTCGGTTCTATCTCAGAGCGCCTTTCCGACATGTTCGGCACGCGCGGTCTACCGGTCACGCTGTCCACAGCCTGTGCATCCGGTGCAACTGCGATCCAGCTTGGCGTCGAAGCCATTCGCCAGGGTCGGACTGATCGTGCGCTGACGGTTGCGACTGACGGATCTGTGAGTGCAGAAGCCTTGATTCGCTTTTCGCTGCTGTCCGCCCTGTCCACGCAGAACGACCCGCCGGAAAAGGCGTCCAAGCCGTTCAGCAAGGATCGTGATGGCTTCGTCATCGCGGAAGGTGCGGCAACGCTTGTTCTGGAATCGCTGGAATCCGCCGTCGCGCGCGGCGCAAAGGTTCTGGGTATCCTGAAGGGTTGCGGCGAAAAGGCCGATCACTTCCACCGTACACGGTCTTCACCGGATGGTGGGCCGGCCATCGCGACAATCCGCGCTGCGTTGGAAGATGCTGGCATGGATGAAAGCGGCATCGGGTACATCAATGCGCACGGCACTTCGACGCCGGAAAACGACAAGATGGAATACGGCGCGATGCTGGCGGTGTTCGGCGATCGTTTGAAGGACGGCATTCCTTGTTCGTCCAACAAATCGATGATCGGCCATACGCTGACGGCTGCCGGTGCGGTGGAAGCCGTGTTCTCGATCCAGACCATGCTGACGGGAACGCTGCCGCCGACCATCAACCATGTGAACCCGGATCCGGCCATCGTTCTGGATGTGGTGCCGAACACGAAGCGCGATCAGCAGGTTTCTGCCGTGCTTTCCAATTCGTTTGGCTTCGGTGGTCAGAACGCAAGTCTTGTCATGACGGCTGAGCCAGCCTAAAAGCCGGTTCAACTCAGGCTATTCTGCCCAAACAGTTTTGACGCCTTCTGGCGAAGGAATATCTCATGCGCGCTTTGCAACTGATCGATGATCGCCGTCTTGAAGCAACCGACATCCCTGAGCCGGACGCTCCGGCGCCGGGTGAAGTGACGCTTCGGGTCAAGGCGGTTGCGCTGAACCATATCGATGTCTGGGGCTGGCGCGGCATGGCATTTGCCAAGCGCAAGATGCCGCTTACCATCGGTGCGGAAGCTTCCGGCGTGGTCGAATCTATCGGTCCGGGTGTTTCCAACGTTCTGCCGGGTCAGCTGGTATCTGTCTATGGTGCGCGCACTTGCGGCCTCTGCAAGCCGTGCCGCGAGGGTCGCGATAACCTGTGTGAACATGTCCAGGGCGTGCACGGCTTCCATCTGGATGGCTTTGCCCAGGAAAAGATCAATATCCCGGCCCGCCAGCTGGTCCCGGCGCCTCCGGGCGTTGATGCTGTCGCGGCGGCTCTTGCGCCTGTGACCTTCGGTACTGTGGAGCACATGCTGTTCGACAATGCCAAGCTGGAGCCGGGCGAGACGATCCTCGTTCACGCTGGCGGATCTGGCATTGGTAGCGCCGCAATCCAGCTGGCCAAGAAAATGGGCTGCACGGTGATCACCACGGTTGGCTCCGACGACAAGATCGAGAAGGCCAAGGCGCTCGGTGCCGATCACGTGATCAACTATCGTACAGACCGTTTCGAAGGCGTGGTGCGCAAGATCACGAAGAAGAAGGGCGTGGACGTGGTGTTCGAACACGTCGGCAAGGACACCTGGGCCGGTTCCATGCTGTGCATGAAGCGCGGTGGTCGTCTGGTGACCTGCGGTTCCACATCCGGTGTTTCGACCGATATCAATCTGATGATGCTGTTCCAGCAACAGCTGAAGCTACTGGGCTCCTTTGGATGCCGCATGGAAAACATGGCCAACGCCATGCAGAAGATGGCGCGGGGTATCGTGCATCCGGTGATTGATACCGAAGTGACGTTCGACGAGATCGACAAGGCGCTGGAGCGCATGGAAGGCCGTCAGATCTTCGGGAAAATCGTGTTGCGGATGGATTGATCCGGTGAAGATGTTCATCACCCGGATTGTGTTGGCCGCACGGAAGTTTCGTCAGTGGTTTCTGGCGCAGATCACGTTCGGCTTTCTCAATCTGCTGAAGCTTCTGCCTGCGGATCCTGCCATTCGCTTTGCCGATTGGCTGGTTCGCAAGATCGGTCCGATGACCGGTCGCCATAAGCTGATGCTGGTGAACCTTGCCAATGCTTTTCCCGAAAAATCCGAGGAAGAGCGACTTGATATCGCGCTGGCGAGCTGGGGCCATATGGGCAGGCTCGCAGCCGAGTACGTCTTCCTCGATCGATTGTTTGACTTCGATCCGGCAGCGGAAAAGCCGGGACGGATCGAGGTATCGGGTATTCCGCTGTTTCTGGATCTTCGGGACAATCCGCGCCCGTTCATTGTCTTTACGGCGCATACCGGCAATTTCGAACTGCTTCCCGTGGCAGGTGCCGCCTTCGGCCTGAATGTGACGGTGATGTTCCGTCCGCCGAACAATCCATACATTGCGGAAAAGGTATTCAACTTCCGCTCGGCGCGCATGGGCAAGCTTGTGCCGTCCCATGCGGGTTCCTCCTTTGCGCTCGCGCGCCAATTGGAGGCGGGCAAGGGCATCGGTGTGCTGGTGGACCAGAAGTTCCAGAAGGGCCTGATGACACGCTTCTTCGGCAATCCGGTGCAGACAAACCCGCTGTTGGCGAAGCTCGTTCGTCAGTTCGATTGCGAGGTCTACCCCGCTCGCTGCATCCGTTTGGCGGATAATCGCTACCGTCTGGAGATCGAACCGCGGATCGAGATCCCACGCACGGCTACAGGGGCCGTCGATGTTCAGGCCACGGGCCAGCTCCTAAACGACAAGGTGGAGAGCTGGGTTCGGGAGCATCCGGAGCAGTGGCTTTGGTATCACGATCGCTGGAACATAAAGCACAGCATCAAGCGCTGATCTCTGCTTCCATGATCCGCTTCAGATTGCCGAGATCGGTCTCGACATGGCGGGAATCCTGTTCGAATTGTTCCTCCGACATGCCGGGCAGTCTCGTGACCAGGAATATGGCCTCTGCACCGTCGCCGTTCTGTACGATACGAAAGGCATTGTAGACGATCATGCCGGACGGCATCTCAACCCAGTGATCGACTATCCCATGCTCATTCTGAGGGGAGAAGCGAACCTTGATTTCACCGAGCGGGCCACCATCCACCAACCAATGGTCTCCCGCATTCTGTAGGCCGCTGCCAAGGCCCGATGCCCACCGCGCCATGTTCTCAGGCTTGCAAGCGAAGTCATAGACCCGCTTCCAGTCTCGCTCGATGGATGTATGGATCGCCTTTGCTTCAAGCACCGGCATCATCTGTTCTCCTTCCTCCCACTGATTTATGGTGCGTTTCCTCATGAAGGCAAGTGTTCACCGTGCGAGGCTAAAACGATCCATGCATGTTCATTCGTATCTGAAAATTTAATCGATTTGCCATGGCTTTTGCCTTGCCGATTACCTAACTGAGTGCCACAACACCCATCCAATCTTTATGGAGGTTCGTCCGTGGAACAGGCAGAAATCGGCCTTATTGGTCTTGGCGTTATGGGTTCAAACCTGGCTTTGAACATCGCGGAAAAAGGCAACAAGATTGCCGTTTTCAACCGTAGCCCGGAGGCCACGAAAAAGTTCTTTGCCGAAGCCGGAGCCCTGCAGGGGCAGATCATTCCTTGCGAGACGTTAGAAGAATTCGTTGCTGCCATCCGCCCGCCGCGCCCGATCATCATCATGATCAAGGCTGGTGAGCCGGTCGATCAGCAGATGGAGCTTCTGAAGCCCTATCTTGATGCTGGCGACATCATGATCGACGCAGGGAATGCCAATTTCCGCGACACCATCCGTCGTTTCGACTCTCTCAAGGATAGCCCGCTGACCTTCATCGGCATGGGTGTTTCCGGCGGGGAAGAGGGCGCACGCCATGGTCCTTCCATCATGGTGGGTGGCACTGAGGATAGCTGGAAGCGTGTCGAGAAGGTGCTGACATCCATCTCGGCCAAGTTCAACGGCGACCCTTGCGTGGCCTGGCTCGGCAATGACGGAGCAGGGCATTTCGTCAAGACGATCCACAACGGTATCGAATATGCCGACATGCAGATGATCGCCGAAATCTACGGCATTCTGCGCGACGGGATGAAGCTCTCGGCCAGTGAGATCGGTCAGGTCTTCGGTCGCTGGAATGAAGGGCGCCTGAATTCCTATCTGATCGAGATCACCGAGAAGGTTCTGGCCGCAACCGACCCGGTGACGGGTAAGCCCATGGTCGACATGATCCTTGATGCCGCTGGCCAGAAGGGTACGGGCAAGTGGTCCGTCATCGAGGCACAGAATCTGGGCGTTGCTGCAACCGGCATTGAGGCTGCTGTTGCTGGCCGCATTCTCTCCAGCCAGAAGGTGGAGCGCGAGGCGGCTGAGAAAATCCTGGGTCTGCCGCAGACGGTTGCCATGCCGAGCACGGACGGCCTTTCGTTCCTGGATGATCTCGAAAATGCGCTGCTGGCCGCCAAGATCGGTGCCTATGCGCAGGGCTTTGCCGTCATGGCGGCGGCATCGAAGGAGTATGGTTGGAACCTGCCGATGCCGACGATTGCCCGCATCTGGCGCGCTGGCTGCATCATCCGCTCGCAGTTCCTGGACGAAATCACGTCCGCCTTCACGAAGGATCCGGACACGGCAAACCTCATCGTAACGCCTGCGTTCTCGAAGCTGGTACAGGAAACCGATGGCGCGCTTCGCCGTGTGGTTTCCACGGCGGTCATGTCTGGTCTGCCAGTGCCGGCGCTGTCTTCGGCTCTTGCCTATTTCGATAGCTACCGTCGCGGCCGAGGCACGGCCAACCTCATTCAGGCGCAGCGTGACTTCTTCGGTGCCCACGGCTTCGATCGCGTTGACGGCGTAGACAAGCATCACGGTCCATGGGGCAGCGGTCTCAACGCGTAACACAAGAATGGCAGGGTGCGGAGAGGATGCGCCCTGCCGTTTTTCTTTCTGGCATCAACGCCAACCGCCTTTTACGCGCATTTCCAATTGCAATTCGGAGGAGAAATCATGGCCTGGCAACCGGCTGAAGATCGTTATTCCCGTATGAAATACAATCGCTGTGGCCGCTCCGGCCTCAAGCTTCCGGCGCTTTCACTCGGGCTGTGGCACAATTTCGGCGATGACACACCGCACCAGCGCAAGCGTGATATCTGCCGCAAGGCGTTCGATCTTGGCATCACACACTTTGATCTCGCCAACAATTACGGCCCGCTGCCAGGTAGCGCTGAAACGGCGTTCGGAGAGATCCTGAGAGCGGATTTCGCAGGCTATCGTGACGAACTCATCATCTCGTCCAAGGCAGGCTACAACATGTGGCCGGGTCCATACGGCGAGTGGGGAAGCCGAAAATACCTCATCGCCTCCTGCGATCAGTCGCTGAAGCGCATGGGTCTCGATTACGTCGATATCTTCTATTCCCACCGGTTTGACCCGGATACGCCGTTGGAAGAAACATGCGGTGCTCTGGACCATATCGTGCGGTCGGGCAGGGCGCTCTATGTCGGCATCTCCTCGTACAATTCGAAGCGGACGCAGGAGGCTGCGGCAATCTTGAAGGATCTGGGCACACCTTGTCTCATTCACCAGCCCAGCTATTCCATCATCAATCGCTGGGTGGAAGAAGATGGCCTTCTGAATACGCTGGACGATCTCGGCATTGGCTCCATCGTGTTCTCGCCTCTGGCGCAGGGCATGCTGACGTCCAAGTATCTCGGCGGTATTCCAGATGACAGCCGTGCCGCGCAGGGCAAATCCTTGCGGCCTGCTTTCCTCAATGACCGCAACATCGAGAACCTGCGCGGGCTGAATGCCATTGCTGAAAAGCGTGGGCAGACACTTGCGCAGATGGCAATTGCCTGGGTGCTGCGTGGTGGCCGCGTGACCTCTGCGCTGATTGGCGCCAGCCGTCCCGAGCAGGTGGAAGATTGCGTGAAGGCGCTCGAGAAGCCGGATTTCTCCGAGGCGGAACTTTCCGAAATCGAGGTCTTCGCGAAGGATGCCGACATCAACCTTTGGGCTGCATCGGCAGAGCGCGAAGGGCCTTCGCGGTAATTGAACTGTTGGCTGTGCGATCCGATCCTGTTCGGGTCGCACGCCCCGATAAACTCGACCTGTTTTGTTAATGCAAGTTCATGTTTTCATTACTTATTTGTAATATATGAGTTCATATCGCATTCATCTTTGCGGCCGTACTTTCGCTTCATCGAACATACGAAAGGACGCTGAGATGAAAACGATCGTAACCTTGTTGACCGCCGCCACCATTCTGGCAGCACCGATGGCACAGGCTCAGGATCATCGCGGACACGGTCCGGATCGCACCAGAACCGTTGAGCGAACCGTGATCGAGAAGCGGACGATCGTCAAGAAACAGCGTTGGCATCGCGGACAAAAGCTCTCGCGAGCTGAGCGGGCGCGTCTGGCGGAAATCCGCGATTACCGCCGCTATCGTCTTTCGGCGCCCCCGCGTGGCTATCACTGGGTTCGCGTGAACAATGAGTTTCTGCTGATCGGTGTCACCAGCGGCATTATTGCCAACATCATTGCTGGTCGCTGACCCGTGGAAACCTGGGCCGCCGCATCATCCTGCGGCGGCCTCGGCCTTTCGCTTACGCAGCCTTGGGAGACCAACTCGCGAATGGATCTGGCAGGTCGCGCCAGCGGTCTGGCTGGAAGCTCTTGTCCTTCAGCAGGCAGGCGTCCAGTTCCGCCCGGATCCAGGCTTCGTCCATCGGGTCGGCACCGATGAACACCAGTTCCTGGCGACGATCCCCCCAGACTGGATCGAGATAGCGGGCAAGGCCATCGCGGAAACCATTGTCCTGCGGCCATTGTTCACGAGGCACAGCATCCCACCAGAGGCCGAGTTTCTGCGTCCTGATGATCGCTCCCGCCTGTGAAAGCTCGCCAACATGGTAGGGTCTTGTCGCCAGCCAGAAGAAGCCTTTCGCCCTGATGACACCCGGCCAGGACTTGCTGATGAAGCGGTGCAGTTTTTCTGGATCAAAGGGGCGGCGTTGACGGTAGACGAATGAGCGGATGCCGTATTCTTCGGTCTCCGGCACATGGTCCTTGAAACCATGCAATTCCTTGAACCAGAGTGGATGGGTTTCCGCCTTGCCGAATTCAAACAGTCCGGTACCCAGAATCTGCTTTGGCTCCACCATACCGAAATCGGTCTCGATGATTTTTGCGACAGGGTTCAGTCCGCTGATGATTTTGCAGGCGGCATCGACCTCGTCCGGCGTCGCGGCAGATACCTTGTTGAGGATGACGACGTCGGCGAACTCGATCTGCTCTACCAGAAGGTCCACCAGGGTGCGATCGTCGCCATCACCTGCGGTTTCTCCCCGGTCTGCGAGAAAATCGGAGGAGCCATAATCTTTCAGCAGATTTGCCGCGTCGACCACTGTCACCATCGTGTCCAGCCGTGCGACGTCTGAAAGACTGTTGCCGTCTTCATCGCGAAATTCAAATGTAGCGGCGACGGGTAGCGGTTCTGCAATGCCGGTCGATTCGATCAGCAGGTAGTCAAAACGCTTTTGCTCGGCCAGTTGACGCACCTCGGTCAGAAGGTCGTCGCGCAGCGTACAACAGATGCAGCCATTGGTCATTTCTACCAGTTGTTCCTCCGTGCGCGATAGATTGGCCTCACCTTCGCGTACGAGACTGGCGTCGATATTCACCTCGCTCATGTCGTTCACAATCAGCGCAACGCGAAGACCATCGCGATTGGCGAGGATGTGATTCAAAAGGGTGGTTTTGCCTGCGCCCAGAAAACCGGAAAGGACGGTAACGGGGAGTCTATTATCCATCGCAGAATTCCTATTTGTTATAACATTACATATTGAGTTCCAAAAAAGGGCGCATCAGTTAGCGCCCTCTCTATCGTTAGGCGTCTTTTCCCAGGCAATCGACAAGGGATTTGGCCATGCTGCGCATGAGGCTGAAGTAGAGCTCTGGCCCTTCCTTCAGTGTTGCGCCTTCAGGGTCCAGAGTGCCACTCTTGGCCTTCGTGCCTGCGGTTACGACATCAATCAACTTTGGCTGAAACTGCGGCTCCGCGAAGACGCAGACGGCATTCAGCGACGCCAGCTTCTTGTGGATCTCGCTCAGCCGTTCCGCGCCCGGTACGGTTTCCGGGCTGACAGTGATCGAGCCCACGACATTGATGTCATAGTGATGCTCGAAATACTGATAGGCGTCGTGGAAGACCAAAAGCGGCTTGGCTTTCACTGGCGCCAGCGCACTGCGGATCTCCTGATCCAAGGCGTCGATTTTTTTCTCAAGTTCCACAGCATTGCGATTGTAGATCGCAACGTGCTCCGGATCGGCCTTGATCAAGCGCGCCTGAATATCCTTCACCATCGCCTTGGCGTTTGAGGGATCCAGCCACAGATGCATGTCGAAACCTTCATGATCGTGATCGTCATGCCCGGCCTCTGTAGCGTGATCGTGCTTGTCATGGTCGTGCTTGGCATGATCATGGCCGGCATGGTCATCGTGACCCTCGTCCGAGTGATCGTGGCTCTCGAATGTACCGCCCTCGCGCAGCTTCAGTTTTGCGACGCCTGGAGCTTCCGACAGCGCGACGACCGTTGCCTTCTTGCCCAGAGCATCCAGCGGCTTCTCCAGGAAGGTTTCGAGGTTTTCTCCGACCCAGAAAATCACATCAGCCTTTTCAAGCGAACGGGCGTTCGAAGGCTTCATCGTAAAGGTATGCGGCGAGGCAGCACCTTCCACAATCAGCTTCGGCACGGCAACGCCTTCCATTACCGCCGCGACGAGAGAATGGATTGGCTTGACGGAAACCACGACCTCCGGTGCTGCCAAAGCACTACTTGCGGCGAAAACCGAAGCGGTTGCAAAGAGGGCGGCGAGGGAAGTCTTCATGTCTGGCTCCTTGAATGTGTCACGTAATGTTATTACATGAATTGTGTTACCCTATAACGTGTGCAATAGCAGAGGGCAACACCAGAACAGGATTTTTCATGCTGGCTGAGCCGGACACCTCCGATCGAATTCTCGTGACCATGTCGAATGCGGGCATCCGCCGACAAGGGCGGTGGCTCGTGCGCGGCATCGATCTCACGCTTCGTAAAGGCGAGATCGTTACATTGATCGGCCCGAACGGAGCGGGCAAATCCACAACCGCAAAGCTTGCCATTGGCGTTCTGAAGGCGGACGAGGGGCAGGTGCAGCGGTCTGCGGGCCTCAAGGTGGGCTACGTTCCCCAAAAGCTAGCCATAGATCGGACTATGCCTTTAACCGTCGAACGGCTGATGAGGCTTACGGGGCCACTGAGCAAGGACAGGCTGGATGCGGCGCTGGATGCGGTTTCGATCCCGCATCTTGTGAAGGCGGAAGTACAGCACCTGTCCGGCGGTGAATTTCAACGTGCGCTTCTTGCCCGTGCGATTGCCCGAGATCCTGACTTGCTGGTGTTGGATGAGCCCGTTCAGGGCGTGGATTTTGCCGGGGAGACGGCGCTTTACCAGTTGATTGGCGAGATCAGGGACAAGACCGGTTGTGGCATCCTCATGATCTCGCACGATCTGCATGTGGTGATGGCAGCCACCGATACGGTTGTATGCCTGAATGGCCATGTCTGTTGCCGTGGAACGCCTGCTGCCGTCAGCCAGAGCGAGGACTATCGTCGATTGTTCGGCGCGTCCCGCCCCGGCATTGCCTTCTACAATCACCAACATGACCATACACACCTGCCCGATGGGCGCGTCCAGCATCGGGATGGTACCATCACCGACCACTGCCACCCCGAGGATGGACATCATCACGACGGCCATGATCATCATCACGGTCATGAACATAGTCACCACCACAAGCACGTCCATGTGCCCGGCCTGGTGGGGGATCGCCATGCTTGACGATTTCTTCATTCGCGCTCTACTGGCCGGAGTGGGTCTCGCGCTGACAACTGGACCTTTGGGCTGTCTCGTTGTCTGGCGGCGTATGGCCTACTTCGGCGATACGATGGCACATTCGGCGCTGCTGGGCGTGGCGCTCTCCCTGTTGCTGGAAGCCAATCTATTGATCAGCGTATTCGCTGTTGCTGTAGCCGTCTCTCTTCTGCTGCTTTTGTTGCAGAGGGTGCATGCACTTTCAGCGGATTCGCTGCTTGGCATCCTGTCTCACTCGACGCTCGCCATTGGCCTTGTGATGGTGGCGTTCATGACCTGGGTCCGGATTGATCTGATCGGTTATCTATTCGGTGATATCCTCGCGGTGACCTGGATGGATATCGCGTTGATCTGGGGCGGTGGTACTCTGGTGCTGGTCAGCCTGGTGTTTCTCTGGCGGCCTCTGGTCGCTTCTACAGTCAGCCATGAACTGGCTGAGGCTGAGGGGCTGCACCCGGAGCGGGCCCGGATTTGCTTCATGCTGCTGATGGCGCTGGTCATTGCAATCGCAATGAAGATCGTCGGCATCATGTTGATCACCGCGCTGCTCATCATTCCCGCCGCAACGGCGCGCCAGTTCGCCGGCAGCCCCGAACGCATGGCGGTTCTCGCCTCCATCTTTGGTGCGGTATCGGTCGTGCTCGGCCTGTTCGGTTCGCTTTATCAGGATACGCCTTCGGGGCCATCTATCGTTGTTGCGGCCCTGCTTCTTTTCATCATCAGCCTGCTGCCGCGACCCGGTCGTCGGGAAGCGCAGACTGATCTCATTTCAGGAGGACGCCGATGAGTACGGTCAATCTCACCAAGAACCAGACTTTGGTGCTCGATGTGCTGACCCGATCCGAGGGGCCTCTGAGCGCCTATACCATTCTCGACAAGCTGCGAGATCATGGGTTTCGGGCGCCGTTGCAGGTCTACAGGGCGCTGGAAAAGCTGCTGGAATTTGGCCTGGTGCATCGGCTGGAAAGCTTGAATTCCTTCGTGGCCTGCGCGCATCGCGAACATACATGCTGCTCGCATGGTACAGTGGCTTTCGCGATCTGCGAGAGCTGCGGTCATGTCAGTGAGTTTCATGATCATGTAATCGATGATCAACTGAACCAGTGGACGCGCGGCAAGGGGTTCAAACCTTCGAAAACCACCATCGAGATACGCGGGCTCTGCGCTGCCTGCAACAATTGATCAGGCAGCGAGCGCCGTGGTGATGGTACGGTTGCGTCCGCGCTCCTTGGCCTCGTAGAGCGCTGTATCAGCTGCTTGCATGATGGACGTCGCTGAGGGTCCCGTCATGATGGCCAAGCCGATGCTGACTGTCACGGGCGGCAGATCTTGAGGCCACTGCGCCTGCATTGCCGCGTGAATTCGGGATGCAACGCGATCGGCACCGTCCGGACTGGTATCCCGCAGAATGATCGCAAATTCCTCGCCGCCGATGCGGGCGATGATATCCTGTTCCCGGCGGGTTTGCTCCGAAATTCGTGTGGCCACTTCTTTCAGGCACGCATCGCCAGCCGGATGGCCGTGCGTGTCGTTGTACCGTTTGAAGTGGTCCACATCGATTAGAAGCAATCCGAGGACGCCGTACTGTTCGCGCGCATTCCGGCAGGCGAGTTCGAACTCGAGGTCGAAGCGGCGGCGATTTGAAACACCCGTGAGAGCGTCCGTATAGGAAATTTCGCTCAGTTCCTGGTTTGCCTGTTCCATGTCCTGCGTACGGATCTGTTCGCGCAGAATGAGCAGATACAGGTGCCGCATGGTTGCATCATGTCGGAAGTTGGCAAGCAGGGTAATGATCGTGGCCGCGATCAGGAACGTTATGGCGAGGATTGTCTGGTCGTCGAACTTGACCATTCTTTGCCATGTCATCAGGACGGTGGTCAGACACACGCCGACCGACAGGGTCGTCGCCACCCGCGGCCTGAGGTGAAATACGATATTGATGACGATGAGATAGAGCCCGATGCTGAACGCAAGGTGAGCAGCCGTCGAACCGCGCATTTCGACCAGAACGTTCAGCATGACCGCGCCCCAGACGAGGCTCGCTGCGATCGACCAGTCCCGGAAGACATGGTTCAGAAACCGGTTGCTGACCCAGATCACGAAAAGAATTGGCAGGGTCGTGCAAAAGAAACGGATCCCGAAGAACTGCCAGATCAGACCGGACGCGAATTTATAGTCAAGAATCAGGCCGCAGTTGAAGAGCGCAAGACAGATGGCTGCGGCAGGCAGCGACTTTCGGGATCTCATCTCGGCGGAATAGGCACCGTAGGAATGGGATAGCGCCTTGGGGAAACGCATTTTGCGCGGGGCCTGGGCTAACGCCTCATCCACCAACGATCTGAGTGGACGTTTGTCGTCCAATTGAAAGCGTGTATCGATCATCGATTCCCACCTGTCCGCGTCAAGCGGCGGTCCTATGCTTGAGGCGAAGCTAAGCGGGAAAAGTAAATTTTGTTCTTATGATTTTAATCAGACGTCTATTGCTAAATCTCCTTTAGTTCAGATGCAAAGCGCTTCCAGTTCTCTGTATAGTTGAGTGCCGAAGCTTTGAGCTTCGCCGCTGATGCCTCATCCAGTGTACGGATAGCCTTGGCTGGCGAGCCGACGATCAGCGAATTATCGGGAAACTCCTTGCCCTCCGTCACAAGCGCATTGGCACCGACAAGGCAGTTGTTGCCGATCTTTGCACCGTTGAGGATTGTGGCGCCCATCCCGATCAGCGAATTGTTGCCGATAATGCAGCCGTGAATGATGGCGGAATGGCCGATCGTGCAGTCTTCACCGATTGTTGTCGGCGAACCCCAGTCTGTGTGGATCACGGTATTTTCCTGAATGTTGGTGCGAGCACCGATCGTGATCCATTCATTGTCGCCGCGCAGGACCGCACCGAACCAGATGCCGACATCTTCTGCGAGATCGACCTTGCCCATCACATGCGCGCCGGGCGCGATCCAGTAGCGATCGGATGCAGGTAGCTTCGGTTCGAATTCGCCCAGCGCATATATCGGCATGACAGATGTCCTCCCAGACTTTGATCAGATGACGGTCACAGAAAACTCTGCGACACCTTCCGCGGCACAGGCGATGTGGTCGCCTCTGACGATCGGGCCAACACCTGCAGGGGTTCCTGTCATGATGATATCGCCTGCCGCCAGCGTAAAGAGCTTCGATAGTTCAACGATGATTTCCGGCAGCTTCCAGATCATCTGCGCCATGTCGCCGGTTTGCTTGCGCTCTCCATTCACATCGAGCCAGATGGCGCCTGTATGCGGGTGACCAGTCGTTTCGACGGGAACGAGTGCGGAAACCGGAGCCGATGCTTCAAACGCCTTTGCCGCTTCCCAGGGGCGACCCGCCTTCTTGATGGCGGCCTGCAAATCGCGACGGGTGAAGTCGATTCCCACGCCGTAACCCCAGACACAGTCCAGCGCGTCCGACAGCGCGATGTTGTCGCCGCCGGCTTTCAGCGCCATGACGAGTTCCACTTCGAAGTGAACATCCTCCGAGAGGGGAGGATAGGGAAAACGTCCGTCCGTTACGAGGTTTTGCGGGTTCTTCTGGAAGAAGAACGGTGGCTCACGGGAAGGATCGTGGCCCATTTCTATGGCATGGTCGGCATAGTTGCGGCCAACGCAATATACGCGGCGGACTGGGAAGGTGGCTGAGGAGCCCTTGACCGGTAGCAGTGTCAGCGGCGGTGCCGGAATGACGGTTGTGGTCGCGTCGGTCATGGTGTCTCTCCTCAATGCCTTTTACAGTGCTGTTTTGCTTAGGACATTTTTCAGAGATCTGAAATTGATTCTGCATGCGAGGATGCAGAATCCTGCATCGGCGAACTTCAGGATGCGGTCGCGAACGCATTTGCGCTTTCGCGACCGATCAGTCGGGAGGAGAGGGTTCGTCGTCAGGTCGTCCAGTCCAGAACGATCTTGCCGCTATTGCCGCCCTGCATGATATCGAAGCCGGTCTTGAACTCGCTGGCGGACATCCGGTGCGTGATGACCTTGCGGACATCCAGCCCACTTTCCAGCATGGCAAGCATCTTGTGCCAGGTTTCGAACATTTCGCGGCCGTAGATGCCCTTGATGGTCAGCATCTTGAAGACGACATTGGTCCAGTCGACGGGCGCAGGGCGTGCCGGAATGCCCAGCATGGCAATCTTGCCGCCCATGACCAGATGATCGACCATCTGCGCGAAAGCGGGCGGAGCGCCGCTCATTTCCAGCCCGATGTCGAAGCCCTCCTTCATGCCTAGGCGGGCCTTTACGTCGTGCAGATCTTCCTTGCTGACATCGACCGGGACAACATCCGCGACCTCACCCGCGAGCGCAAGGCGTGTGGGGTTGATGTCGGTGATGACCACGTGCCGAGCGCCAACATGGCGGGCAATGGCCGCCGCCATGATGCCGATCGGCCCGGCGCCGGTGATCAGCACATCTTCGCCGACGAGATCGAAGGAGAGGGCGGTGTGGACTGCATTGCCGAGCGGATCGAGAATCGCGCCCAGTTCATCATCGACGCTATCGGGCAGCGGCACGACGTTGAAGGCGGGCAGTGCCAGATATTCGGCAAAAGCCCCGGGGATGTTGACGCCGATGCCCTTGGTTTCCGGGTCGAGGTGATAACGACCACCGCGCGCGGCGCGGCTTTTCATGCCGATGACATGGCCTTCGCCCGATACGCGCTGCCCGATCTGCAGATTGCGGACATTCGAGCCGACCTGAACGATTTCGCCTGCATATTCATGGCCGACCACCATGGGTACCGGAACTGTTCTCTGCGCCCATTCGTCCCAGGCATAGATGTGGATGTCGGTGCCGCAGATGCCGGTCTTGCGGATCTTGACCAGTACATCGTCCGGTCCGATTTCGGGCACTGGCCGCTCTTCCAGCCAGAGACCCGGCTGAGCGTGCGCTTTGACAAGAGCTTTCACGAGTAATCTCCCAGAAACAAATCAGATGATGCCGAGCGACTTGCCGGCATCGGTAAAGGCGGCGATGGCGAAATCGATGTCTTGTGTCGTCAGCGCGGCAGACATCTGCGTGCGAATGCGGGCTTTGCCCTTTGGCACGACCGGGAAGAAGAAACCCGCGACGAACACCCCACGCTCATCCAGTGCGCGCGCCATGTCCTGCGCCAGCCGTGCTTCGTGCAGCATGACGGGAATGATGGGGGTTTCGCCCTGCAACAGTTCAAACCCGGCTGCCTGCATGCCTTCGCGAAAACGCTTCGTATGGGCTGCCAGCGTTATCCGCCGATCATCGGCCTGTTCTGCAATCTCGATCGCCTTGATGGAACCTGCGGCAACGGCAGGTGCAAGGCTGTTGGAGAAGAGATAGGGGCGGGCGCGCTGGCGCAAGAGATCGATGATCGGCTGCGATGCGGCCACATAGCCGCCCATGGCGCCGCCGAGGCTCTTGCCCAGCGTGCCGGTCAGAATATCCACCTTCTGACCAACGCCGGTGAGGGTGGGCGTTCCTCGTCCTGCTTCACCCAGATGGCCGGTGGCATGGCAATCATCCACCATCACGAGTGCGTTGTAGCGTTCTGCCAGTTCGCAGATGGCGGGCAGGTTGGCGATATAGCCATCCATGGAAAACACGCCGTCGGTGACAATCAGCTTGAAGCGTGAGCCTGCCAGATCCGCCTCTTTCAAGCGATCTTCCAGTTCGTTCATGTCGCCATTGGTAAAGCGAAAGCGCTTGGCCTTGCACAGACGCACGCCATCGATGATCGAGGCGTGGTTGAGGCTATCGGAGATGATCGCGTCCTCGGCTTCGAGCAGCGGCTCGAAGACACCGCCATTGGCATCGAAACAGGCGGCAAAGAGAATTGCGTCATCCTTGCCCAGATAGCGGGCGATGGTGTGCTCGAGTTCACGGTGGAGCGTCTGCGTGCCGCAGATGAACCGGACGGACGCCATGCCAAAGCCGAATGCATCCAGCCCATGCTTTGCTGCAGCAATGATTTCAGGGTGGTCGGCCAGCCCGAGATAATTGTTGGCGCAGAGATTGACCACGCGACGGTCACCACCAGCGGCCGAAATCGTGATCGAGCCGCTCTGTGGACTGGTGATGTTGCGTTCGCGCTTGTAGAGGCCATCCGCCTCAATCTGCGTCAGAACCTGCCTGATGTGATCTTCCAGTTTGAGCGACATGGATCCTCCATTCCGTTATGTCGGAAAAATTCACTATATTGGATCGTTTGTCAAGAGTGATCCACTTAAATTGACGCTTTTGATAGTGAACGAATTCCGATATAAAGGAATTCTGGTTCAAGATATGCGAGGATGCCCTTGTCGAAACGAACGCCCAAGATTGGTCCTGCCGTACAGAAGGAGCGCAAGCGAAAGGGGCTGACGCTGGAACAGCTTGCGCTGCGCTCGGGCGTTTCCAAATCCATGCTCAGCCAGATAGAGCGGGGCGAGGCAAATCCCACCTTCGCCGTCGTCTGGAGCCTGACGCAGGCGCTGGAGATCGATGTTGCCGAATTGATCGGCGGGACGTCCTCCCAGAGACAGACAGTGCAGATCGAGATTACCACCGGAACCCTGACGCCGCGTATTCAAAGCGCTGACGGGCTTTGTCAGCTCAAGATACTCGGTCCGCCGAGACTGGCGGGCCAGACCGAATGGTATGAGGTGGAAATCCAGCCGGGCGGCAGGCTGGAAAGTGATCCGCATACGCTTGGCACCTTCGAGCATTTCACGTCTCTGGATGGCGAATTCCAGGTGCAGAGCGGCGCGGTGAGTGTCGTCCTCAAGGAGGGTGAAACCGCGCATTATCCCGCTGACGTGGCGCATGCCATTGCCAATGCAGGCACCGAAACCGTGCGCGGACTGCTGGTGGTTCTGTATAAATAGGCGGGTCATGCTGCGGGTTCTTTCCTCCGGCATCCTGTGGTAGAGGGTAGCGCGCCCAAGAGAGCTGGAACGAAATTTCTCCCATGTTGAAAGACAAGTATCTGAACCGCCATAGGCTGTTCGCAGTCGCCCCGATGATCGACTGGACCGATCGACATTGCCGCTATCTGCACCGGCAATTGTCGAGCCATGCGGTGTTGTTTACCGAGATGGTGGTGGCGGATGCGATCATCCACGGTCCGCGCGAGAGGCTGCTGTCGCACCATGCTGCAGAACATCCGGTGACGCTGCAGCTGGGAGGTTCCGACCCGGCCAAGCTGGCGAAGGCGGTGGAGATCGCGGCGGACTTCGCTTACGACGAGATCAATCTCAATGTCGGCTGTCCGTCCGACCGGGTGCAGAGTGGCACCTTTGGCGCCTGCCTTATGAAGACGCCGGACCTTGTGGCCGAATGCGTGGCGGCGATGAAGACGGTGACGAACCTGCCGGTGACGGTGAAATGCCGCATCGGGGTGGACGATCAGGAGCCGGAAACGGTGCTGCCGGATTTCCTCGCCAAGGTTATTGCGGCGGGCAGCGATGCCGTCTGGATCCACGCCCGCAAGGCCTGGCTGCAAGGGCTGAGCCCGAAGGAGAACCGGGAAATTCCGCCGCTGGATTACGCTCTGGTTTATGCCATGAAACGCGAACATCCCAATGTTTTCATCGGGATAAACGGCGGAATTCAGGATTTGAATCAGGCGGGCGAGCACCTGAAACATGTCGATGGCGTGATGCTTGGCCGCGCTGCCTATCAGAATGCCGGGTTGCTGACGGGTGTCGATGCGGCAGTCTACGGAGAGCCGGAGCGGGAGTTCGACTGGCTGGCGCTTCGCGATACGATGATGGCCTATGCGGACGAGGTGATCGCCTCCGGCGGGCGTCTGCACCATGTCACCCGGCATATGGTGGGCCTGTTCCAGGGCTTTGCCGGTGCGCGACGGTTCCGCCAGATCCTGTCTTCCGAGGCGACAAAGCCGGGTGCTGACCCGGAGCTTATCGCCACCGCTTTTGCAGCGGTTGATCTCTCCGCCGGTCCCAAGGGATCAACGGCCGATGGAGAGCGACTGGCCGGTTGATCGGCTCAGACATCCTCGTGCAATTGTCCGGCAATGCGGCGCTGAACCTGATCGGCGCTGCCGCGTACATAGAGCGAAAGCGGCTTGCCGCCCTGACCCGCCATGGCAAGGGCGATGATCGAGACATCGGCTTCATAAACGGTCACGTAGAGCACCTGCGCCGGATTGATGAAAACGGGCTGGTTGTGCGTGTTGATGAAGCCGATCATTCTCAGTCCTTCTGCGTATCTGCTGTCTTAGGAAGATGTATCGCAAAAACCGGTTGATGGCCGTTTAACAATCAGCAATTCGTGATCAACGCCCGAGCGAAATGAACCAGCGTCGAAGCTGCTTCCACTGCCGACGAGGAATGAGGGCACGAATAGTGCTCTCCGCCACCGCCATTTGAACGGGATCAATCCTGGCCGGATATTCCGGTTGTTTCTGCTTCAGGAGGAAGGCGTTGTGCAGTGCCAAAACGCCTTCGCCAAATGCAAGAGATGGTTCGCCCATGCTGCGCGGCATGCTGGACCAGCAAACCGGTAGGAGGGCATTTTCCGGACCGCAACACGCCAGCCTGCGGCGGCATTCACGGTTGCGGCAATTCAGAAGCGGCATGGCAAGTGCCTCGCTGATCTTGCGTATGGTGTGCTCTTTCTGATCCGTGTCGGAATTATTGACTGTAGCGTCCATCGTCGCTCCCTGTTTTGAAGACGCGCATGCTCGTTCACGCGGCAGAACCTGCCCGTGGTGTGAGGGTCAGTTCGGGCCGTATCTTGTCGGGATACGGGGTATTCGGTCGGGGCACTGAAAGCTGCCTCGATATGGTAGTAGAAGGTGACACCTATCAGCGCCCCGTTCAGCGGTTTATGCCCGCGACTTCGGTCTCTCTGCCTGAAATGGCTGCCGGAAAGGTTTGTTGAAACCTATCGGCTCCCGGTGGTCCGGCGGACTTGACCCGACAGACTTTCCCGACACCATTCCCCATGTGTGCCACACAGGCACGCCTGACGCGCCAGTTCGGAGATGAAATGGAGGGTTAGATCCGAAGCCCTGCCATTTCCCCCGTGTCGCCAGAGGGAGACCATTTTCCGCGAACCCGGAGGTGAAGGTTTTGCGTCTACCCCTTCACACCCGCGCCGGTCCCGCATCGCCAGCACGCCTGCTGGTGTAACCGTTGCGGAACGGTATGAGTGAAACATGAGTGGAATAGGGTGGCGGAGTGAGGGGTGAAAAAATATTGGAGACGGCGACGATTTTTTCGAACGTCGGTGGGTCGGATCGGACTTGAGTGCTCGACGCACAGTCTTTATCCGGGGCTTAACCCCCCTCTGTCCTGCCGGACATCTCCCCCTTGAAGCGGGGGAGATCGGCAGAACGGCTGATGCTCGTACACCATCTCCCGTCGATGGGGTTTGCTAAGCACGATAGGGCAAGATCTGGAGCAAAGGGCTAACCACGAATCGATCTCCCCCGCTTCAAGGGGGAGATGTCCGGCAGGACAGAGGGGGGTATGCGGTGTCCGCACCATATCGGCATCGCCCGAACTTGCTTCGAAAGGTCAAGCGCCTGCTTGCATGCGCATGCACGGAATAAATCCCCCACATCTTGTAATTGCAGCTGCAACATCGGCGGCATAGGCTGGCTGCGGAACCGGAAGTAACGGGCCGGTTCCGGGGCATAGAAACCCCTCACGTAACGGCTGGCATCCGCGATATGAGATGCCCTCTCAGTCACTGGTTGGTGGCTGAGTGCTTGAGCTTGCCCTATAAAGCTCTCCACCCTCCATGGCTGGGGAGGCCCTGACGTATGTCCAAGGTGCTTGCACCCAAAGGTCAGGGCGGTCGTTTACGTGCGATTTTCTAACTCCCCGGCCGCCAGAGGCCACGGCTCCATCAGCCCCCAATCGGAAACGATTGCGGGACCGGTGCGGCCGGTTTGGTGTTTCCCGCTGCCTCATCTTCGATGCGGCATCGCTGGGCGCTCCTGTGCAAACTGGTCTTTGGCGCGCCTTCCCCCGTTTGAAACGATGCGTGTGATGCGATGCGGCGTGCGGGTGTGTTCCTGCTCACCTTGCTGCCCGCGCTCTGCGCATCAAGGGCGTAGACCGGGAGGCGCCTGAGCCATGGACAACTACAATCTCGCTGCCGACCTGCTCGCCACCTTCCGCGCCTCGCCGGATATCATCAAGGCGCTATGGCTGCTCGTGCCCCCGGTCTTCGTGCTGGGGCTTCTGCATCTGCTGCTGCGATGGCGCGAGGGACGCGCAAGGCGCTGGCGTGTGGCCGGTCGTGGCTTCGACGGCGCGAGAAGGATTTGGCCTGCTAACCTGCCGCGCGGTGGGGTGATCGAGGACGGGCGGGTGCAGCCGGTGGATGTGGTGGCGCTGGGGGTGAGGGAAGAGTGAGGAGTGGGGGTACGACAGCGCTGCCCCAGCATCGCCAGCACGCCTGCTCGTATTAGCAATGCGGAACGGGAAATTGAAAAACAGGTTTTGGGGTGGTGTATAGAAAAACGCTAAGTCGTTGATTTGGTGAAGGTTGGGTGGAAGTTCGCTGGTGTGGAAAATTGCTCGGAATCGCCAGTTTGAATGAAAAACCACCCATTTTTCTTGGTTCCGATTTAAAATTGATCTTTAAATATATGATGCTGAGTTTACGCGTAATTAGGAAATGCTTAGGGAAATAGTTGATATTTCGACCTTAGGTAAACTTTCAAGGGAATTTCTAATGGCCAAAGATGGTGCCACCGATCGTCTAATAGCTTCTTTTGGTGTAGGTTGTTTTCATTTTCAGTGTAAGGTTGACCTAGGTGCGAAAGGGTTCCCTAATTATGTAAGTCTTGTTCAAGACTACATCAGTAGAGATAATTTGATCAAAGATGTTAAATTTACGGAATTTCAGGATGAGATAAGTTTGCAGTTCCTGGATGGGAATTCCGCGGGAGATATAGGGGATCTTTATTATCTTTATCCATCACTAGGTGATAGTGTTCTGAGCTTTAATATTATGATCCCTCATCGGCTCCAGGTTGAATTGCTGTCTGGTTGGAGGGGGCCGCTTCGGAGTGAAAACTTTAAGGTAACACTCTTTCATTATGAAGGGATGCCCATTGCAATCGTAAAACCAGAGCTCCTCGAGGAGAGTCCTTCCATAGCAGTTAGCATGATATGGAAACATATCAGACGCAATTGGACCTCGGCTGAAATTCAGTTTAGTATGTTGGGTCCATCTCCGTTCCATGGAGATTTTTTTGTTCATTCTGACGATGAACCTGTAGAGAAATTGATTTACAGTGAGCAGTACGGATATGATCGAATAGACATTTATGTGCCTACTTCAGTAAACAAGGAAATGATCGAAGATTTCATTATTTATAGAATAAGAAAAGATATTTCTTTGTATTATTATTTGATAAATAGAAGGAATATTATGTTTGACTCATTTAGAGGTATTGTTAATAAAATTGATACTAAATTAGAAAATGAAGACAAGAATCCCAGAGTATCAGGATTTTTTTCGCGAGTAAAATTTGACGCTTATAGATCTTTGATACATATTGACCAATTAGATTCATCAATTCAAAGTCTTGATCAACATCGTCGAGACGTATCTAAGAGTATTGAGCAGCTCTTTGGTGAATCTTTTTTGGCCGTAAAAAACGAAGGTGTCATACAGGAATTGAAGGACATTCCCCTTCGGTCATACAAAAATATTATATCTACGATAAAGGAGAGAAGCGCGGCCAAAACTAATAACGTAACCATCGTAGTTGCGGCCATTTTAGGCGTTTTGGTAGGATTCTTTATTCAAAATTCTTATATCGATTTTCTGAAACCGATGCTGGTGACCTCGTCGGCCAGTAAAGAACCTGCTAAAGAAACATATATACCTAAACAGTAAGCAATCATTTTCTGAAAGATTACCGCTACGTTGTCATTTGCTCAATCGCGCGCTTCACCGCCCCGGTCTGCCGGTCTTGCCCTTGGTGCGGCTTTTGCGCTTTTGTTCGCCCGGATCTTCGTAGGAGCCGACGCCGACTTTGCCGCGTACGAGGGGGCGGGGGTCGTCTGAATTCAGACGTTCCGGCTGGCCTTCGAGAAGTGGAGCGTGGCGGGGCTTACCCCCCTCTGTCCTGCCGGACATCTCCCCCTCAAGGGGGGAGATCGACTCGTGGCTTCTGTCATGCCTCGGCTTCTCCGGCAGTTTGCCGGGCACGGGCTTTTCGGTTCGGCCAACCGTCATTTCGTCCAGAGTGTTTTTGCGGAACAGCGGTTTGGCCGTATCGGTGCCGGGCCCCATGTCGTCGAGGGAGGGCTTGGCGAAGTAGCTGCTGCTTGCTTCCGGTGCCAAGGATTGGCGCGTGGCTTCTGCGCTGCGTCTGACGCCTTCCTGCGCCTTGGCCTCGTCCTTGGCGATCGGATCGTCCATGGAGGCCAGTTCGACGGCCTTGAGACGCTTGATTTCGTCGCGCAGGCGGGCGGCCTTTTCGAAGTCGAGGTCTGCGGCGGCATCGCGCATGCTCTTTTCCAGCGCATTGAGGTGAGCCTGCAGATTGTTGCCCACCAGATGCCCGCCGTCGGCAAAGCCCTTGCCTGCGGTACCGGAGATATCGGCACGCACGTGATCGCGCTCGTAGACGCTATCGAGGATATCCGAAATACGCGCCTTGACCGATTCCGGCGTGATGCCGTGCTCGGTGTTATAGGCCATCTGTTTTTCGCGGCGGCGGCTGGTTTCTTCCATCGCGCGCTTCATGGAGCCGGTGACATTATCCGCATAGAGGATGACCTTGCCATCCACGTTACGGGCCGCGCGGCCAATGGTCTGGATGAGCGAGGTTTCCGAACGCAGGAAGCCTTCCTTATCCGCATCGAGAATGGCGACGAAGCCGCATTCTGGTATGTCCAGACCCTCGCGCAGCAGGTTGATGCCCACCAGCACATCGAAGGCGCCGAGGCGCAGATCGCGGATGATTTCGATGCGTTCCAGCGTATCGATATCCGAGTGCATGTAGCGCACGCGCACGCCCTGTTCGTGCAGATATTCGGTGAGGTCTTCCGCCATGCGCTTGGTGAGAACCGTGACCAGCGTGCGGTAACCCTTGAGAGAGGTTTCCTTGATCTCGCCCAGAACATCGTCCACCTGGGAGCGGGCGCTGCGCACCTCGACCGGCGGATCAATGAGGCCTGTCGGACGGATGACCTGTTCGGCAAACACGCCGCCCGCCGCTTCCATTTCCCAATTTCCCGGCGTGGCGGACACGGCCACCGTTTGCGGGCGCATGGCATCCCATTCCTCGAAGCGCAGCGGGCGGTTATCCATGCAGGAGGGCAGGCGGAAGCCATATTCCGCCAGCGTCGCCTTGCGGCGGAAGTCGCCGCGATACATGCCGCCGATCTGCGGGATGGTGACGTGGCTTTCGTCGATGAAGATCAGGGCGTTATCCGGAATATATTCGAACAGCGTCGGTGGCGGCTCGCCGGGTCTGCGGCCCGTGAGATAGCGCGAATAGTTTTCGATGCCGTTGCAGGAGCCCGTGGCTTCCATCATCTCGACATCGTAGCGGGTGCGCTGCTCCAGTCGCTGCGCTTCCAGCAGGCGTCCCGCCTTTTCCAGCTCCGCCAGACGATGCTTCAGCTCTTCCTTGATAGCCTTGATCGCTCCGTTCAGCGTGGGGCGCGGGGTGACATAGTGCGAATTGGCGTAGATCTTCACCGACTTCAGGTCGCCAGTCTTGTGGCCCGTCAGCGGATCGAATTCGGTGATCGAGTCGATCTCGTCTCCGAAAAGCGAGATGCGCCAGGCGGCATCTTCCAGGTGGGCCGGGAAGATTTCGATTGTATCGCCGCGCACGCGGAAGGAACCGCGCACGAAATTGATGTCCTGCCGCTTATATTGCTGGGCCACGAGATCCGCCAGCAATTGCCGCTGGTCGATACGGTCGCCGACTTCCATCTGGAAGGTCATGGCGGTGTAGGTTTCCACCGAACCAATACCGTAAATGCAGGAGACCGAGGCGATGATGATGCAGTCGTCACGCTCCAGAATGGCGCGCGTGGCGGCGTGGCGCATGCGGTCAATCTGCTCGTTGATCGAGCTTTCCTTCTCGATGAAGGTATCGGAGCGCGGCACATAGGCTTCCGGCTGGTAGTAGTCGTAGTAGGAGACGAAATACTCCACCGCGTTATCCGGAAAGAAGTTCTTGAATTCCGAATAGAGCTGCGCTGCCAGCGTCTTGTTCGGCGCGAGAATGACGGCAGGGCGCTGCGTGGCCTCGATGACCTTCGCCATCGTGAAGGTTTTGCCCGAGCCGGTAACGCCGAGCAGAACCTGGCTTCGCTCGCCGCTGTTCAGGCCATCCACCAGATCGGCAATCGCCGTGGGCTGGTCGCCCGCCGGCTGATATTCCGACGCCATGCGGATGGGAATGCCACCTTCAGACTTGGCCGGACGGGCCGGACGGTGCGGCGTCCACAGCTTGCCATCCTTGAACAGCGGATTGCCGCTTTCAATGAGCTTCGACAGCGCATCGACCGTGGCGGTCACAGCCCCGGGTGCTAGGCTTTGCGCCTCCTCCAGCGACATATCCATGCCCGCGACCGGATTGAGACCGGCGGCGGCGCGCGTTTTCGGATCGGACGACGCGCCGATGGACACGCCTCGGGAGGTTTTCTGTGAAGTTGTTTTTTTGTTTGTGCTCACGGCCGCTTGGCCACTGCGCTTCGCTCTGGCTGCCTCTTCCTTCGCTCGGGCGGCTTCTTCTTCCTTCGCCTCGCGGATGGCCTGCTCACGCGCGGCAATCTCGATCTTCTTGCGGTGCTTGCCCGCCTTGGACGCGATTTCGCGCTGCGTTTCGACGGAAGAGGCCTCCGCTTCCGCTTCCAGCTGTTTCACCCAGTCCGACACGGAGCCCGACAAAGAGCCCGACAGGGGGGCGCCTTCGAAAGCGGCCTGCGGCGCTTCCTCGAAACCGTTGCTGGAATTCTGGGGCGGGGATTTTTTCGGAGCTTTCGACATGCTCGCGAATATGGCGAGAGTCCTGCCAAATTGGAAGGGCGGCAGCGAAACAAATTAGGAACAGCTCACAGCCGTAGCGACGCAAGCGGGCGCGTTGATCTTTGATCGGGCCGCTCTATATGAGGTCAGCGTTACTTGATGCTATACGCAAATACTGAATTGCCAAATCTTCCCCGTTCCGGAGTTCACATTTCCCATGCTTTCCCTTGAGAAGCGCATCGAGCTGAAGAACAGCACGCCGCGCACGATGCTTTCATTGCATCACACCGAAAACTGCCGTCTGCTTCCCAACCGTACGGAGCTTCTTCACCGGCTTCCCCATGGCGGTATTGTCGCGGAGATCGGCGTCGCCTTTGGCGATTATTCGCGCGAGATCATGGATCACAACCGTCCGGCTCAGCTGCACCTGATCGATCCCTGGGATCTGACGCGCTACAACGAAGGCTATGAGCGCGTCAGCAGCATGTTTGCCAGCGAGATCAGGCAACAGCAGGTGCTGCTGCACCTTGGCGGCTCGACCGAGATGCTGCCGGAATTTGCCGATCATTTCTTCGACTGGGTCTATATCGATACCGACCATTCCTATGCGAATACCTGGAACGAGCTTGTTCTCTGCGACCAGAAGGTCAAGCGTGACGGGCGGATCTGCGGCCATGATTTCTGTACAGGCAATGTCATCAAGCCGGTGGTCTATGGCGTTGTGCAGGCGGTCAACAAGTTCTGCGTCGAGTATGGCTGGCAGTTCGAATATCTGACCGTCGAGCCGGACGCCCACTTTTCCTACTGTCTGAAACGGTTGTAGAGCGGAGTTACTTTCAGGCGACGGCTGCCTTGGGAAGGCTGCGTGCACGTGGATGGCGCAGCCATTCCTCCAGCGCGCGGGCATTCATCGGACGCGAGAAGAGGTATCCCTGGCCGATCTGGCAGCCGAGCGAGCGAAGGGTTCTCGATTCCTCTTCCGTTTCCACGCCCTCGGCGAGAATGGTCATGGACAGCGCTTCGCCAAGCCGGATCAGGGCCGAAATGATGGCCTGGTTGCGCGGTGAGGCGGCAATGCCGGTTGTGATGCCGCGATCGATCTTGAGGCGATCAACCTTCAGGTCGATGAGGCGTGTCAACGAGGAGTGTCCGGCACCGAAATCATCGACGGCCAGCGCAAAGCCTGATCTCTCCAGCTGTTTCAACTGCTCTCCGGCGATGACGGTATCGAGCAGTGCTTCCTCCGTGATCTCGATCTCGAGCAGGCTAGGCTTGATGCCGTGCTGCTTCACCTTGGCATCCAGCATCTCGGATACGGAATAGAGGGCGAATTCGCGCGGCGAAACGTTGATTGCAACGGTTGCTTCGGGCAGGCCAAGTTCTGGCAGACGCTTGAGCATCGCGCAGGCCGCATCGGCAATGGCGCCGGTCAGCCGGTCGGATGCCTGGATCGAATAGGCGGCCTGTACGATTTCCGGCGGCGCAATGAAGCCGAGGGTCGGGTGGTGCCAGCGCACGAGCGCCTCAAACCCGAGAATGATGTCCCGCTGCAGACACACCTGCGGCTGGAACCATGCCTCGATCTTGTGCTGCTCGATTGCCTCCAGAATATCGGCTTCGATCTGCCGCTGCCGCTCCGCTGCAATGCGCAGCTTCGGATCGAACTTGCGCCAGCGTCCGCGTCCCTGCTCCTTGGAGCGATAGAGCGCCATATCGGCAGATACGAATAATTCATCCGCCTGCGTCGCGTGATCGGGATAGACCGCCAACCCCACCGAAGTTCCGACGGAACAGTTCTGACCGCTGAGGAGGAATGGTTTGCGGACTTGACGCAGAATGATGTCTGCGGAGCGGGTTGCTTCCAGAACTGCATCGTTACCGGTGACGATTATGGCGAATTCGTCGCCGCCCAGCCGCGCGATGAACGTGTTGCCCGGCGGTAGCGAATTGCGCAGGCGCTGGGCGAACTCCGTCAGCAAGCTATCCCCGGCCTTGTGGCCCATCGTATCGTTCACGTGCTTGAAGCGGTCGAGATCGACGACGAGCAAGCCGATCTTGCCTTCGGTATCGCGGGCTTCCTGGATCGCGTTTGCCAGCGTCGAGTTGAAGGCACTGCGATTGGCAAGTCCCGTCAACGGATCGCAGCTGGCGAGCAGTTCCAGTCGCGCGTTGGCCTGCAGCATTTCCGAATGGGCTGCCGTCAGAGATGTCGCAAGCGCTGTTGCTTCCAGCTTTCGGGTAATGCTTTCGAGAAACGATCTCTCGCTGTTCTGACAGCTTCTGTGCAGGATGATGGTGAGGACGACGACGTTCAGGGCGACGATGATCCCCGAAATGCCGCCAGTGGAGACCACCGACACGATGACAGCGAGGTGGATCGGCGTGGAGAAGGCAACGGACACCCAGCGATAGCCCACCCCGAGCAGCACAGAGCCGATCGAGATGCCAAGCATCATCAGATACAGGCCCGCATCCAGGCTGAAGGCGTTGAAATTGGGAAGAATAAACGGGAGGGAGCCCCAGGCGAGGCCCGACGAGCAGGAGCCCAGCGTAATGAGCGACAGGCTCGCTTCCGGATTTTTCCTGTTCAGATCGAAATGCTTGATGTAGCGCGAGATCCCGAACCGGAAGAGCAGGGACAGATAGATCAGCCCGAGCCAGTAGATACCTTCCTGCCCTGTATCCTGCCGAAAGAAGATGAGCGCATAGGCCGAAGCAGAAATGCCCGCATTCGTCAGCACGGTCGACACACTGCGCGCCCAGACAGTTTGTGCCTGTAGCTGACGCACATCGGCATTCAGGCTGTCACACGGCTTTTGTTCGATTGCTGACTTCCGCGGCATCGCCTACACCCGAATATTCACATCACCGTGTTTTCTAATAGATGCTCAATAAGATATTCTTAAAAGCGGGCGGCAAACCCTTGTAAGACTGAGGCTGTGGCCCATTTTGGATGTCTGATTTCAGGACAAGTTCGAATGAAAGCTAATCGATTATTACCGGACCGATATCCTGGTGCTCGAAGTGTCCGAAAATGGTCGTATTGCCCAACTCCAAACACCGTTACATGTTCGACTATGTAAGATGATTCAGAATCATATTTTTACAAGGATTATGGATGGCCGCCTCCTTTTCGACCATCGCCGCGAGACGGTTCTGCTATGGACTGAAACCGCGAGAGACGCCTCCATCTGACATCAATGCGCTGATGCTCCAGCTCCAGAAGGGGTCGAAGTCGGTGCCGCGTTTTCCACGCGAGGGCGCCCTCGGGCGTCGGGAAACGCTGGGTCGGCTTGTCTCCGTTCGAACGGTCGAGGCGCGCGCCGCGCAGGATGGCAGACCCAATCCCGGTCTCCGGCAGGAGACGCAGCGGGAGGCGGAGCGCTTGCTGCGCCGGGATGCCCTGTCGCGTGTCGCGCAGGCGGTTTACTCCGAAAACGGGTTCTTCGAACGGCTGGCCAGTTTCTGGGTCAATCATTTCGCCATCAATGCGACGAAGACCTACGAGATGCGACTTCTTGCGCCGCTGTTCGAGGCAGAGGCAATACGGCCTAATCTCGCTGGCAACTTTGGAGACCTGCTGAAGGCGGCGGTGCTGCATCCGGCCATGCTCATCTATCTTGACCAGGCATCCTCCGTCGGGCCGCAGTCTCCGGTCGCCGAGAGAAGCGGGGGGACACTGAACCAGAGCCTGGCGCAGGAACTACTGGAAGTGCACTCTCTGGGAGATCAGGCGGAGTTTACCGCTGCCGATGTCAACGGCGCTGCGTTGATCCTGACCGGCCTGTCCCTCGATCTCCGCAGCCTTGAAGTCAGCAATCGTCCAGGCCGGGCGGAGCCCGGTGCCCATGTCCTGCTCGGCAAATCCTATAGCGACCGTGCACGCAACGGGTCTGATCACCTGGAGATGCTGGCGGATCTCGCCAATCACCCGGCAACTGCCCGCCACATCTGCAACAAGCTCGTTCGCCACTTCATCAGCGAAGAGGTCAATCCGGACATGCTGAGCGGGATGATCGGGCGCTGGCAGGCGACTGGCGGCAATCTGACGGAGGTCTATCGCGCAATGCTCGAGCATCCGGCAGCCTTCGCGCCGGAGGCCAGCAAAGTCATGGCGCCTTTCGAATTCGTGGTCTCGGCCCTGCGCGCGTTTGACGTGAAGGGTGGTGAGTTCGACGCACTCGTCAATGCTGATGATGATCGCGACGGTGACGATGTGCCGCCACCGGATGGCAAGGTGCCGCCACGGCGAAAACCGGGCGTGGCGCGATTGCTGACGCTCCAGTCTCTGCGTCGCATGGGGCAGCCTGTCTGGGAGCCGCCAAGCCCGGCCGGTTTTCCGGACGATGCGGCGAGCTGGCTGATGCCGGGTCATCTGGCCGAACGTGTCGCCTGGGCGCGGATGGCGGTGCGACTTCTGGCATCCGATGTGGCGCCGCTGGCGCTTCTCGACACGGTGCTTGCCGATCTCGCCAGTGCTCAAACGCGGGAACTTGTTTCAGCAGCGCCCAGCAAAGTGCATGGGCTGACCATGGTGCTGGCGTCACCGCAGTTCAATCGGAGATGACGATGGCGGCCAATCGCGAATTCCGGCTCAAACGCCGCGGCTTTCTGGCATCACTCGGTGCTGCTGCGGCTTCATCCCTATTGCCGAATGTCAGCCTAGCCGCGACATCGGGCGACCGTCGCCTTGTCGTGATACTGCTGCGCGGCGGCATGGATGGGGTCGACCTCGTCCAGCCCTATGGCGATGCCAATCTCGGCGTCCTGCGTCCAGACCTTGCCCTCACGCCAGCGAGCGGATTGATCGACCTCGACGGCTTTTTTGGTCTTCACCCTGCGGCTTCTGGTCTGATGTCGTTGTGGAGAGCGGGTCATCTGTCCTTCGCGCATGCCATTGCCAGTCCATATCGAGGTCGCTCCAGCCATTTCGAGGCACAAGACGTGATCGAAACGGGAAATCCCATCGGAAGCGGATCACGGACCGGCTGGTTGAACCGAGCACTTGCGTTGATACCTCGCACGGCTTCGCGCGCAGCGGTCGACATAACCACCAGCGTCGAACTGATCATGACGGGCGGTAACAAGACCGACGTCTGGGCGACACAAAGCGATTTCCCCTTGGCTCAGGACGAAATCAACAGTCTGCAGGCACTGTTTCAAACTGACCCAGTTTTTGGCAAGGCGGGTGCTGGCATGTCCGATCTTGATCCGCTGCCGCCAATCGTGAATCCGCAGGCGCGCATGACAGGCATTGCAGACCTGGCGAAACTTGCCGGCTCGCTACTGGCGGAGGATTATCGTGTCGCCAGCTTCTCTCTTGCCGGCTGGGATACGCATCAGGAACAGAAGCGGAGTTTCGCAGAAGCAGTGCGCCTTCTGACCGAGGCAATTCTGCACCTTCAGGCCGGTATGGGTGAGGCTGCCTGGCAACAAACCGCAGTGGTGGCCATAACCGAGTTCGGTCGCACGCTTCGTTTGAATTCAATGGGCGGCACGGATCACGGTACAGCAAGCGCGGCCCTCCTTGCCGGAGGGGCGATTGCCGGAGGGCGCGTTCTTGCCGATTGGCCGGGACTGGCCGAAGGACAATTGTTCGAGGGGCGGGATCTGGCCCCCACGCGTGACATTCGCGAACTGCTGGCGGCACTCCTTTTCCAGCAGTTCGAGATCACGGCTGCCAACCTGAATGCGAAAGTATTCCCTGGCCTCGGCTTCGACCCCAGCAGTCTTTTCGTAAAGACGAATTGATAATGTCGCCTGTCAGGCAGGCACAGCAACCGGCTGTCCGGCTTCGTCGATGGCAACCATGATGAAGGTTGCTTCCGTTACCTTTTCCGTGATGCCGTGCCGTGATCGGATAGCCCAGGCTTCCACATGCAGCGTGATCGACGTTCGTCCGATCCGTTCAATCGAGGTGTAGATGCTGAGTGTGTCGCCGATCTTGACCGGTCGCTGAAAGGCCATCTCCTTCACTGCAGCGGTTACGACCCTGCCACGGGCGCGCTCACCGGCCCGGATGCCGGCCGCCAAGTCCATCTGTGCCATGACCCAGCCACCGAAAATATCGCCCGCCGGGTTGGCGTCTCCGGGCATGGCAAGGGTCCGCAAGGTCAGTTCGCCATCCGGCTTCACATTTTCGTTTGTGTCGCTCACTCGGTCGTCCCCTTCATGCTGAATGTGCAAGTAGCGTGCAATAAAATACAGAATTCTGCTTGAGTGCCGCACTCACAATCTCTCAGAACGTGTTGCGCTGCAATATACCAGTGGGGAAAATGTCAGAGTATTGAAGCGTTTAACCGTAGCGATTTGATGAATGACAAGAGTCTTGCTCGGAATTTACCGAACCGTAATAAGCTGCTTCTAATTTGAGTAAAATTTTTTTTAGATGGGGTACTTCCATGAAGAAATTCGGTCTATCGACGCGGCTATTCATGCTGGTTGGACTTGCAGTGGTTATCCTGATTTCTGCCATGGCCATCAGTCTGATGCAAAGTTACTCAGCAGTCGAGGCCGAACGCAAATCGGCTCTTGCCGCGATGAACGCGAATGCGATCAGCTTGCTGAAGGCTGCCTACGACCAGGAGAAGAGCGGCAAACTGACACGCGAGCAGGCCCAGGCCGAGGCAAAGCGGGTGATCGGCGCGATGCGCTACGACAATGGTTCAGGCTATTTCTGGATCAACGACATGCATCCGCGCATGGTCCTGCACCCGATCAAGCCGGAACTGAACGGTGCGGACCTGACGCAGAACAAGGACCCGAACGGCAAATTTCTTTTCGTCGAGTTCGTCAAGACCGTGAAGGCCGGTGGTCAAGGTTACGTCGATTACGACTGGCCGAAGCCGGGCGCCGACAAGCCGGTCGGCAAGTATTCGCATGTCGTCGGTTTCGAGCCCTGGGGCTGGATTGTCGGCACGGGCGTCTATGTCGACGACCTGCAGGCGCTGTTCCTGAAGAAGGCTATCCGTTTCAGCATCGTCTGCGGCGTCGGTCTGCTTGTGCTGGCTGCAGCTGCCTATGTCATCGTGCGCGGCATTACGAAGCCCATCAACGCGATGCGTCAGGTTCTGGGCCGCATGGCACAGGGTGAAGCCAATGTGGCTGTCGAGATTGGCACAGCTTCTCGCGAGTTGAACGAGATGGCGCATTCCATCGAAGTTCTGCGCACGGCGGTCAATGAACGCACCGAACTCCAGGCACGCGATGCGGAACAGCAGCGCGCCATTGCTCAGGACCGGGAGCAGTCTGCGCACCAGATCCGTGCGGCGGCCGAGGGCCAGCAGCGGGCCATGGGCGCGCTGGGGCACGGACTTGAAGCCCTTGCGCGTGGCGATCTTTCCATCGCGCTTGACGATCTCGGGGCGGACTACACGAAGCTTCGCAACGACTTCAATCTTGCTGTGAGTTCGCTGCGCTCGACCATACAGCAGATTTCGGAAACGGGTCACGTTGTCCACAGCAGTTCCGCCAACATCTCCGATGCGACCAACAATCTTTCCCGCCGCACGGAACAACAGGCTGCTGCCCTGGAACAGACGGCTGCGGCGCTGGAAGAAATTACCTCGACAGTAAAGACAGCTTCGGAGCGCGCCGTGGAGGCCCGCGCCATGGTGGCGGAAACCAAGAAGAGTGCCGGCCGCTCCGGCGAAATCGTCAGCGAGGCGATCACCGCCATGGGCCGTATCGAGGACTCCTCGAACCGTATCGGCCAGATCATCGGCGTGATCGACGAGATCGCTTTCCAAACCAACCTCCTGGCGCTCAACGCCGGTGTGGAAGCGGCCCGTGCGGGTGAGGCAGGTCGCGGCTTTGCGGTGGTGGCGCAGGAAGTGCGCGAACTTGCCCAGCGCTCTGCCAATGCCGCCAAGGAGATCAAGCAGTTGATCCAGAATTCGGCCCATGAGGTCGAGGCGGGCGTCTCGCTGGTTCGCACCACGGGCGACGCTCTCGTCGAGATCGTCAAGCTTGTCGAACAGGTGAATGCGCAGGTCGAAGGAATTGCGACAGCGTCCCGCGAACAGGCCACGGGTCTGCAGGAAATCAATACCTCCGTCAGCCATATGGACCAGATGACCCAGCAGAATGCTGCCATGGTGGAGGAAACTACGGCCTCCAGCCAGACGCTGGAAGAACAGAGCCGCCAGTTGCAGAGCCTGCTCTCCGGGTTCCGTCTTGGCCAACAGGACATGCGCATGCACCGCGCCGCCTGATAAGCGAGTATCGAGACCAAACGAACGCCCGTTGCGAAACCGCAGCGGGCGTTTGGCATTTGAGCGATTTCCAAACACGATCGTTCAGGTCTGAGGCGGTTCCATCAGTCGTTGCTACAATATTGCCCTGAAAAGACCCCGATCTCGAAAGTCTTTGTTTACCCTGTGTGCCTAGAATTTTGAGGTGTGGCATTCCGGCAAGGGTGGCACGCGATGGCCCTGGATGATCGTTGCACGTTCAGGACGACGGCCCGGTTTCCCAATGTGAGCAGCTTGTATGGCGTATGCTTTGAACACCCGAAGGGCCGTGGCCTTCCTGATGATCTCCACGATGCTGGTGGGTTGCACCGCAGACGGGCTGGTGCCGCCTGCACCTATTGACCGTGGCACGCGGGTCAGCGCCATTCCGCCGGGACGGGTTCCGGTTCAACAGGTGCCTTCCATGGACGCCTATGCCGCGCCAGCCCAGCAGCCTGTGGGGCAGGTGGGTACTGTCTACGAATCCGCCGCGCAGCCCATGCCACCCGCAGCAACGACGCGTCAGGCGCGTCTTCCCATGATTGACAGCGACGAGGCGATGACACAGCCCCGTCAGATGGGTGAGCCTCCAAAGACCCTTGGCACGCTGACCTATGATGCCAATGGCGTCAATATGGATGCGGCGCTTGGCGTCGGCGGCGGACAGCCTGCTCCGCATGTGGTTGGCCTTGCCGAGGAGCAGAATAACGATATTGCGGAAGGCAATGCCTCGCAGCCTGTCGTGGACGGCATCGGCACCGATGCGCCTGTCCAGCGCAACAGGCCCACCCAGCGAAGCGCGCAACCCTATGCAACAAGCGCGCCTGTGCAACCGGCGCAGGATCTCTATCTCCAAAACCAGCCGCAGCAGAATTCGCTCGCGCCAAAGCGGGTGCAACAGCCGGTGCGGGGCGATCTCGCCGCAACTCCACCCCGCTGGAGCGATTCCCGTCCAGTCGTCGCCCCGAGCAGGATCGAGCCGGAGCCGCAGCAGGTAGCGATGCTGATGCCGCGCAACCCGACAATCGCACAGCAATCCTCCCGCACCGACGCCTCTCCCATGCCGGCATCCGAAGCGAGCTGCCGCGCCCAGTTGAAGCGCATGGGTGTGCTTTACCGGGACAAGCCGCAAATTTCCGATGGCCCGAGTTGCGGCATCGACTATCCGGTTGAGCTCTATGGCCTCTCCGGAGGCGTGCAGGTCAAACCGGCCGTGACCCTCAATTGCCAGACGACGCTTGCCTTTGCCCAATGGGTGAAGAACGAGCTCGTGCCATCCTCGCGCGTTCGCTACTGGAGCGGCATCGGCAAGATCGAGCCCATGGGCGGATATTCCTGCCGTCGCATGAACAACAGTCGCCAACGCTACAACCCGATGTCCGAGCATGCGCGCGGCAATGCCATCGATGTCGGCAAGTTCGTATTGAAGAACGGCCACGAAATCGATGTTCGAAAGAAGGGCCTGTTCTCGTTCCGCGAGGGAGCGCTGCTGAAGGCCGTTCGTGACGATAGCTGCAAGTATTTCAACACGGTTCTCGGTCCGGGCAGCAATGCCGAACACTGGAACCACTTCCACTTCGATCTGCGCAGTCGTGCTTCCGGCAATCGATACTGCGACTGATCTGAATTCCCGGCTGATATATCTTTCACTCCGGCGGCGCCTGCGATAAACGCGCTGCAACAAAGGCGGACGGCCATGTTCCGGCCGCCAACGGGTGAGGACGGGAGTGGAATTTGCAGATCATCAAGACTCGTGAGGAATTGCGGGCCGCTGTCCGCGCTCTGCGTGGCGACGGCAGGAGGATCGGCTTCGTTCCCACCATGGGATATTTGCATGTCGGGCACATGACGCTCGTGGAGCGCTCTCAGGCCGAGAACGGTGCTACCGTCGTTTCCATTTTCGTGAACCCGCTGCAATTTGGCAAGAACGAGGATCTGGACAAGTACCCCCGTGATCTGGCCCGCGACAGCGCGATGCTGGAAGCGGCTGGTGTCGATATTCTTTTTGCTCCTGACGTCAGCGAGATGTATCCGAGCCCCATGCTGACCGTGGTGGATGTGCCGACCATTGGCAGCCAGCTGGAGGGTGAGGTTCGGCCCGGTCATTTCGCAGGCGTGGCAACCGTCGTGACGAAGCTGTTCAATCTTGTTCAGCCGGATGTCGCCTATTTCGGCGAGAAGGATTATCAGCAGGTGCAGATCATTCGGCGCATGGTCGAGGATCTGGCGCAGCCGGTGCGGGTGGTTGCCGTTGCCACTGTTCGCGAGCCTGACGGACTGGCCTGCTCGTCGCGCAACGTCTATCTCACCGAGGACGAACGGAAGGCAGCGGTCATCGTACCGCGGGCGCTCGACCTTGCCGAGCGGCTTGTTCGCGAGGGTCTGAAGGATCCCGTGGCGCTGGAGGCGGAGCTCACGGCATTCCTGAAGCGCGAACCATTGGCCGAGCCGGATGTGGTGGCCGTGCGCCATGCGACCACGCTGCAGCGCGTGACGGACCTGAGCGATGAGGCGGTGGTCGTTGCTCTCTTCGTTCGCTTTGGAACGACACGGCTATTGGACAACCGGGTCATTGCTCCCGTTTCTCGTGCAGAGGATACCCATTGATGAGCGCACCGACAAAGGTTCGACGCAAGACGATCACTGCCATTCGCGCGATGAAAGGCCAGCAGAAAATTGTTTCGCTGACCGCCTACACCACGCCTATGGCGCGCATGCTGGATCCGCACTGTGATCTCTTGCTGGTCGGCGATTCACTCGGAATGGTGCTGTACGGCATGGAGACGACCGTCTCGGTGACGCTCGACATGATGATCGCGCACGGGCGGGCCGTGATGCGCGGTGCAGCCCAAGCCTGCGTGATCGTCGATATGCCCTTTGGCAGCTACCAGGAATCGAAGGAGCAGGCCTATCGCAACGCCGTTCGCATTCTGCAGGAAACTGGCTGCGATGGTATCAAGCTCGAGGGCGGCGCGGAGATGGCCGAAACCATTCATTTTCTCTCGACCAGAGGCGTGCCTGTGCTGGCACATGTGGGCTTGATGCCGCAGATGGTGAATACATCCGGCGGCTTTCGTGCGCTGGGCCATAGCGATGAAGAGGCGACAAAGATCGCCGCCGACGCTGCTGCGGTTGCCCAAGCGGGTGCATTTGCGGTGGTGATTGAAGGGACTGTCGAACCGGTTGCCCGAGAGATTTCACAGTCGCTGGCCATCCCGACAATTGGTATCGGCGCCTCCGCCGCTTGCGATGGGCAGGTGCTGGTCTGTGACGACATGCTGGGTCTGTTCGATGCGTTCAAGCCACGCTTCGTCAAACGCTATGCTGAACTCGGCGCTCTGGTCTCGCAATCTGCGGCGGACTATGCACGCGACGTGCGGGAGGGTAGCTTTCCGGCGGAGGAACACACATTCCAGCCCCGGCGCAAACCGGATTAACTCAGAGAGGAGTTCGCTACCCGTGCCGTTTGAGCCGCCCATCATCCAGCTTTGTCCAGTCACGGCTCACCTTGTGCCGAAGCTTCTCGACCTGCGTCTTCGACCGGATCAGGTGCGGATGGTGGCGAGCGTTGCCGATTCTCTTGAGGAGGCCGAGACTGACGAGGACGCAAGACCGCGCGCCATTCTGCACGATGGTGAGCCTGTCGGTTTTCTGATGTATGACGCGACCAGTGCTGACGATGTTGCGCAACTCTACCGCTTCATCATCGATGAACGGCAGCAGGGTAGGGGTTTCGGGCGGGCTGCTCTGTCCGCAGTCATCGCCGAGATTCGCCGCGAGCCGCATGTCTTAAAGATTTCCATCTGTTACGAACCGGAGAACCTGGCTGCGCGCCAGCTTTATCTCAGTGCAGGCTTTGTCGAGCAAGGGTTGGATGAGGATGGCGAGATGATTGCCCATCTGGCGTTGCCGCCTTCCTTCTGATCTCCGAATATTTGACCTCCCTTTTCGGAGGTGGTTGCCTATATACGCTGCGGGATCGTTGCAGATTCCGCCTGCCATGTTTCTACCCTCCATAATTTACGCGAAGGTCCGCGATGCCCGCGATTGTTTCCATTCGAAATCTTCAGAAGACCTATGCCAACGGATTTTCGGCGCTGAAGGGCGTCAACCTCGACATCGAGGAAGGTGAAATTCTCGCGCTGCTCGGCCCGAACGGTGCGGGCAAGACAACGATGATTTCCATCATCTGCGGGATTTCCATGCCCACGGGCGGAACCGTGATGGTGGGGGGCCATGATGTGGTTCGCGACTTCCGGCAGACACGCAAGCTCATCGGCCTCGTGCCGCAGGAGTTGACGACGGATCAGTTCGAGACCGTCTGGAATACAGTCAGCTTTTCGCGTGGTCTGCATGGCGAAAAAGCCAACCCCAAGCTTATCGAACAGATTCTCAAGGATCTCTCGCTCTGGGACAAGCGTGACAACAAGCTGCGCGAGCTTTCCGGCGGCATGAAGCGTCGCGTGCTGATTGCCAAGGCGCTGGCTCATGAGCCGCGCATTCTGTTTCTGGATGAACCGACGGCCGGCGTAGATGTGGAGCTGCGACGCGGCATGTGGGCGGCGATTGACCGCCTGCGGGAGGGCGGCGTGACGGTGATCCTGACCACGCATTACATCGAAGAGGCTGAAGAGATGGCGGACCGGATTGGCGTCATCAGCGGCGGCGAGCTTCTGCTGGTGGAAGAAAAGCGTGCGCTGATGCAGAAGCTGGGGCGAAAACAGCTGCGGCTTGAACTGAAGTCACCGCTTTCCGCTCTGCCGCCCTCGCTTGAGGCTCTGCAACTTAATCTTTCGGAGGATGGGCGAGCCGTCATTCACGAGTATGGAAACGGCGCTGGCGAGGCACGCATTGGCGCGGTTCTGGCAGCTATGGAAAGCGAAGGCCTGATGATCAGCGATATTTCCACCCACCAGAGTTCGCTTGAAGATATCTTCGTTTCGCTCGTGGGAGATCGCGCATGAACTGGGAAGCGATCAAATCCATCTACCTTTTCGAGATGGCCCGAATGAAGCGGACCCTGCTGCAAAGCGTGATTTCGCCAGTGATCACCACCTCGCTGTATTTCATCGTGTTCGGAACGGCCATCGGTACCCGCATCCAGGAAGTCAACGGCGTGTCCTACGGGGCATTCATAACGCCGGGACTGATCATGCTCACACTCCTTGGCCAGTGCATCAGCAATGGCGCGATCGGCATCTATTTCCCGAAATTTACTGGCACGATCTACGAGATCCTGTCAGCGCCCGTGTCCATGACGGAAGTGGTGATCGGCTACGTCGGCGCCGCGGCCAGCAAGGGAATCATTATCGGTCTAATCATCCTCGCTACGGCCTCGTTCTTCGTGGACCTGTCGATCCAGCATCCCGTCATGATGCTCGTCTTCATGGTGCTGACGGCAATAACCTTCTCGATGGCTGGCTTCATTATCGGTATCTGGGCGGACAACTTTGAACAGTTGAACCTTGTGCCCATGCTGGTGGTGCCGCCGCTGACCTTCCTCGGTGGCAGCTTCTATTCCATCGACATGCTGCCGCCTTTCTGGCAGACGGTCAGCCACTTCAATCCGGTGCTTTATCTGGTCTCGGGCTTCCGCTGGAGCTTCTACGGCATTGCTGATGTGAACCCGGTGATCAGCCTCGTGATGATTGCGGTGTTCCTGACGATCTGTCTCAGCCTGCTGTTCTGGATCTTCCGGACGGGTTACCGGCTGCGGAAATAACTCACGGCCAACGATATTCAGTCGCGCAAGCGGAGCTGATCTGTCTGCATCTGAAGTGAGCCGAGGGTGGAGAGGAAACTCATGCCCAGAAGGCTTTGCTCCAAGCGGCCCTGTTCCGCCACCAGCGCTCGCAGGTTTTGCCGGGCGATTGGCCCAATGCCGACATTATCCAGACGGACGGGGGCTGCCATGGCTCGACCATTTGCGGTCATCACGGGGGTTGTGAAATCGAGCTTCGAGGGGTCAAGGCCGATTGCCTGCGCATCGCGCCATGACAGGACGATGGAACTCGCACCCGTATCAACGAGCATGGGGATCGTCTTGCCATCGACGCTGACCTGCGCCTGGAAATGGCCGTTGCGGGCGCGGTAGAGAACCACTTCCGAGCCGCCTTCACTCGTCGTCATCACCATCGGGCTACCGGGGATCAGCCCAGCGGTCACGCGTGCGCCGATGCTGCGGAAATCATCCCGGTAGACGTAGCCAGCGACCAGAACGAGCGCGACAACCAGCCAGATGACGATGTTGCGGAGCACCTCGGATGCCTTGCCTCTTCGTCCCGCCAGAACGCCAGCCGACAGCAGGATGGCAATGGCCGACAATTGAACGAGATGGGCGAAATCATCATTGGCGAAGCCAAAGGTCTGGCCCGCATCGTTGTTGAAGATCAACAGCGCAAGACCGGCACCGAGAATGGCGAGCACGATCATCAGCATGGCTGGGCGTTCTCCTGTTGCGGAGGATCGACGGGGCCAAGCGTTTTCAGGCGCGCAGGGAGGAGTTGCATCAGCGCGATCCTCTGCGCCTCCGTCATGCTGGTCCAGCTTCCTATCTCATCGCCCGTGCGCCCACAGCCGACGCAGATGCCGGATTGCGGATCGAGAGCACAAACAAGGATACAGGGCGTCACCATGGCCATTATATTGGCTCTCTACAGACTGATCACAAGAGCGGCGAGACATGCCATTTCCGTGATCTGCTGGGTCGCGCCGATGGTATCTCCCGTATGGCCGCCGATCTTCTCCCGCACGTAGCGGATGAACAGGAAAGCGGCGCCTGCCGCGCACATGAGCATGGCAATGACCGAGCCCAGGGAGGCGCCCGCAACGATGAGCAAAAGCGCGAACCCGAGAGCGGAGAAAACCGCGACGCGCACGGCGGAGGATTGGGGCTGGCCCATGGCAACCGCTGTGCCGTTGACGCGCGCAGGGGGAAGATGGGCCCAGTGCCAGACCATGAGCGCACGCGAGATTGCGGCCGCCGATATCAGTGCAGAAGCGGCGAGTGTGCCGCCATGGGTGGAGATAAGGGCCGAAAGCGCCGCCGCACGAATACCGAAGCTTGCGATGAGGCCTATGACGCCGAAGCTGCCGATGCGGCTGTCCTTCATGATGGTGAGCGCGTGCTCCTTGTCGCGGCCACCGAACAGGCCATCGGCACTATCGGCCAGACCATCCTCATGCAGGCCGCCCGTGAGCAAAGCGGCAAGCGCGAGCGCCAGAAATGCAGCAAGCAGAGACGCTTCGGGACTACCTTCCATCAGCCAGATGAGCAGCGCGGAGGGCAGGGCGATGAGCGCGCCAGCAGTCGGGAAGGCACGACAGGCGCGGGCCACGGAGCCATCATGCCCCTCGAAAAAGCGTGCGGGAACGGGCAGCCGCGACAGGAATGCGACGGAGCGCGCCAGATCGGTTATGAATTCAGGCACGTTTTGCAGTTGTTCCTCCGGGCTGCTCTCATTAAGGAGGACGCAGCAAATCAGATTCCATCGCCTAACTCAAAGGGCGAACTGGACTTAACGACAAGGAAGATTGATCCGATGAGCATGAGCGGCCTGCCATTCGATGATTTTCGCACGCTGTTGCGCGAGCTTCCCGGCCCGGACACCCGTGCGCTGGTGGCTGCGCGTGAACGCGATGCGCAGTTGACCAAGCCCAAGGGATCGCTGGGACGCCTGGAAGAAATCGCCTTCTGGCTGGCCGCCTGGACGGGACGCGCCCCTGCCGTGACACGTCCGCTGGTCGCGATCTTCGCCGGTAATCACGGTGTCGCCCGTCATGGCATCACACCCTATCCGCCATCGGTCACGCAGCAGATGGTTGAGAATTTCGCTGCTGGCGGCGCGGCCATCAACCAGATCTGTGCGGCCAATGATCTGGGCCTGAAGATTTTCGATCTGGCGCTGGACTACCCGACGGGGGATATTACCTGCGAGGCGGCTCTTTCCGAACGGGATTGTGCTGCGACCATGGCATTCGGCATGGAGGCGATTGCCGGTGGCACCGATCTTCTGTGCATCGGCGAGATGGGCATTGGTAACACGACCATCGCGGCGGCCATCAATCTCGCGCTTTACGGCGGAGAAGCTGAGGACTGGGTTGGTCCCGGAACAGGGTCGGAGGGCGAGGTGCTGGCCCGCAAGATCGCGGCAGTCAAGCAGGCAGTTGCTTTCCACCGCGATCACTTGTCCGACCCGCTGGAAGTGCTGCGCCGACTGGGCGGACGCGAAGTGGCGGCCATGGCGGGTGCCATTCTCGCGGCGCGCGTGGAGAAGATCCCGGTCCTGATCGACGGTTATGTGGCAACGGCTGCCGCCTCCATTCTGAAGGCAGCGAACCCGACCGCCCTGGACCACTGCCTCATCGGCCATGTGTCCGGCGAGCCCGGCCACCTGCGCGCCATCGAACGACTTGGCAAGACGCCGCTTCTGGCGCTGGGCATGCGGCTTGGCGAAGGCACGGGCGCAGCGCTTGCCGCAGGCATTGTGAAGGCAGCTGCCGCTTGCCATTCCGGCATGGCGACGTTTGCACAGGCAGGCGTCAGCACGGCGGGAACACCGACTCCGCATCACCATTAATTTTGCAGCTTCAGCCAGCCGCTTTTCGGCGGCTGGTATGGAGAACGCGGAGAATGACGACTTCGCTCTCAGTGAGGCGGTAGAACAGGACATATGGATAAGGCGTAATAGCCAACCGACGAACGGTTGGGATATCCGTTTGCCTGCCGGCGCCTGGTTGCTCTTTAAGCAGGGTCAGTACCGCATCAAGCCGGGCTGCGACATTCGATGCGCCTGTCGGAGAACTGTCGCGGATGAATTCAAGTATCGTTTCGATTTGCTGAGCAGAACGCTTGGTAAGGCGAATTTTCATCACTTGAATCTGTTCAGCAACTTCCGTGCCTGGGCTTCGTCCACGAGTTCGTCCTGATCGGCCTCTTGTAGGCCAGCGTGGACCTCTGCCAACTCTTCCTCGCTGAGGCGATAGACGGACTGGTCCTCGCTTGCCATCTGCAAAACCAGACGTGCAATATCATCCTGCTTCTCGGGCGGAAGCTGGCGGGCGGTCTCAACGGCGATGTCGAACAGCGTTGTCATGGTGCCATTATGCGCTGCCTGGCGCTTCGAGGGAAGGGGTCAGGCGAAGCTTTTGCGGCGCGGTTCCACCGCGCGCGTCGCTGCTACGGCGGGCAGACTTTGCAGAACGCGAGTGGCGGGAAGGATTGCAATGACTTCGGTGCCCTCACGCAATTTCGAGCGCAGGATGAACTGACCGTCGTGCTTTGCCAGGATCGCCTGCACGATAGGAAGCCCGAGGCCGGTGCCTTGCTCTGCGCTCTTGATCGCGATGGAGCCCTGACCAAACGCCGACAGCACGACCGGAATTTCATCTTCCGCGATGCCCGGTCCATTGTCCTTGATGGCGACATACTGACCGCCACCGGCGGTCCAGCCGACTTTTACCGTGACCTCGCCACCCTGGCTGGTAAACTTTACCGCGTTTGACAGCAGGTTGAGCAGGACCTGCCGCATTGATTTCTCATCGGCCCAGACCTGCGGCAGGTTTGGCTCGAACTGCTGATGGATGCTGATGTTCTTGGCGCGTGCGCGCAACTGCACCATGCCGATGCAATCCTCGGCGATCTCCAGCAGTGAAAGCGCTTCCTCGTTCAATTCATAACGACCCGCCTCGATGCGCGACAGATCGAGAATCTCGTTGATGAGGTTGAGCAGATGCTGGCCTGAGCGGTGGATATCACCGGCATATTCCCGGTAAGTGCCATTTCCCATCGGTCCCAGCACTTCCGAACTCATGACCTCCGAGAAGCCGAGAATAGCGTTCAAGGGGGTGCGCAGTTCGTGCGACATGGATGCGAGGAAACGCGACTTGGCCAGATTGGCCTCTTCCGCGCGACGGCGGGCTTCATCCGAAACCGACTTGGCAACCTCGAGTTCGGCAATCAGATCGTCCTTTTCCGACTGGTAGGACATCAGCGTCAGGTTGGAGCGATAGAAGCGGTTCGAGATGTAGTGGAAAAACAGAACGGCCGTGGCGCATAGACCGAGAAGCCCGACATCGAAGACGTTGCGGCTGTCGAGGGCGATGAGGCCAAGGCTGATCATCGGCAACAGGAAGGCAACGATGACCGCCATGCGCAACAGGACATTGCTCATGGCTGTGATGGATATCGCGATCAGCAGCACCGCGCCCTTGTAGAAGTAATAGCCATCGCCGCCGCAGACTGCGCATTCGCTAAAGGCAAAGGTTGCCCAGCAGGCGCCCATCAGGAACTGGCCGAAGATGAACATGCGCTGCCAGCGTTGGGTATTGAGCGCCGTCAGTTCAGTCTTCGAAGCGCGACGCGCAAGCAGGAGGTTCAGCGAGTGCGCCGCAAGCGTGAACAGCGCCCAAGGCAACAGGGAGGAATCGCTGGTGATATAGGTGCCGACTGCTGCGACGAGGACGATGAAGAAGGGCAGGATGAGCGCACTTTGCAGCATGTTATTGACATGCAAGGCAAGCGCATCGTGATCGAAGGCGTGGCTGCCATTGGCGCTGGACTGCAAGCGCTCACGCGTGGCGCGAACCGCCTTCGACACCGCTTTGTTACGGTGGTGCCGCGATTTGTCCACGATGATCTTGTCGGTGGATGTGCTGACGCCGCTACTCATGGCCAATTTTCAATCGAATACGCGTTTTGGGAATGGTAGGGTCTAAATCTTAAGAAGATCCTGACGGAAAGGTTTTGTTTGCCATCTTCGGCAGCCTTCCGTTTGCAATTAGAGCGGAGTTCAACCTGATTGAATCATTCTGCAGCAATGGATTTTCGTCAGGATCAAGGATTTTGCCGATGGGCATATCGGGACATACGCCCGAGGCGAAAGCCGAAGGTAATGGCGAAAATACATGCTGCCCAGCGGGTTGGCCGAAACCGGCCGTCCACTTTGTCGAAGGGCTTGGGCGTAGCTTAAGGCTACGCCACGCGCCCTTCTCCTCGTGGAACAACCGGTTTGGGCCAACAGAATTGATCCAATCAGGTCGAATTCCGCTCTAAGATCGAATTTGAATGAGTGCATATAGAAGGCATCGACGTTACCGAAGGGCGCAGGACTGGATCCTGACTGCTTGTTTCATTCTGGGACTTCTATTTGTGGCCAACATGCTGCAGGGCGGGGGCGAGCAGAAGGTTTTCCGTGGCCCCTTCCATGTCATCGATGGCGATACGCTTGCGCAGATGGGGACTCGTTTGCGGTTGTCGGGCATTGATGCGCCGGAGCTGGACCAAACGTGCCGCACCGTGGATGACCGGCCCTGGCCTTGCGGAAAGGCTGCGCGGGAGCAACTGGTGGACCTCGTCAAGGACGGTGATGTCGAGTGTCGCGGTACGGAGGTGGACCGTTACGACCGCCCGCTCGTCATATGTTATCGGCAGAATACAAATCTGAACGTCCAGATGGTTCGTACAGGGTTTGCGCTTTCAGCGGGGTTGCTGACCTATCAGCGTGAACAGCTGAAAGCCGAAAACGAAAAGCGCGGCATCTGGGCCGGACGGTTTCAGCGTCCGTCACAGTGGCGGAGAGAGCGGAAGCTTGAACATCAGGGCGTCGATTTCTCCAATATTCTTGATGGTTTGAAAGGAGTACTGTCTCTGCAATGGCTTTGACGGGTGATGAGCAGCGTATCGAAATCTTGCAGACGGCGATTTCTGCCTGCCGGATCTGCCGGGATGTTCCTGCCAAAGGCATTGAGGACCGGCTGCCGCATGAACCCCGGCCCGTTGTCGTCATGTCCTCTACAGCCAGGATTTTGATTGCGGGGCAGGCGCCTGGGCTTCGCGTTCATGAAAGCGGCATACCGTTCAACGATGCATCCGGCGACAGGCTGCGCCAATGGTTGGATGTGACGCGCGAGGAGTTTTACGATCCGGCGAAGTTTGCGATCGCGCCGATGGGTTTTTGCTTTCCCGGCTACGATGCCAAGGGGCATGACCTGCCGCCGCGCCGGGAATGCGCGCCCCTGTGGCGTCGTGCCGTGATTGATGCGATGCCGCAGATCGAACTTGTTCTCGCAATCGGTGGGTATGCGCAAGGCTGGCATCTGAACCACGCAGGCAAGCAAAGCATGACAGACACGGTGTTCAACTGGCGACGAAGTTTCATGGTCAATGATGGTGTGCGCATCCTGCCGTTGCCGCATCCAAGCTGGCGCAACAGCGGCTGGTTGAAGCGTAATCCGTGGTTCGAGGCAGACCTGCTTCCCATTTTGCGACAGAGTGTGGACAGCCTTATTCGTTGAAACGATTTTCGGTTACTTGCTCCAAATTTCAGGCTATGAAGAAAAATAATCTCTGAAGGAGCGAATATGGATCGTCTTGACCGCAAGATTCTGCGCATTTTGCAGGAAGACTCGACACTTGCCGTGGCCGATCTTGCCAAGAAGGTCGGTCTTTCCACCACGCCTTGCTGGCGCCGCATCCAGAAGATGGAAGAGGATGGCGTTATTCGGCGTCGCGTAGCGCTGCTCGATCCGGCCAAGGTCAACACCAAAGTGACCGTTTTCGTCTCCATCCGCACCAACAGTCACTCCATGGAATGGCTGAAGCGTTTCTCGGAAGTCATCTCGGAATTCCCGGAAGTGGTGGAGTTCTACCGTATGAGCGGCGATGTGGATTACCTTCTGCGCGTCGTCGTGCCGGATATCGCCGCCTATGATGCATTCTACAAGCGGATGATCTCCAAGATCGAGATCCGCGATGTGTCCTCGGTGTTTGCGATGGAGCAGATCAAGTACACGACGGAATTGCCGCTGGATTACATGATGCTCGACAACCAGCGTTCCGGCGAAGAGTAAGCGGCAGTCGAGCTATCCGCACGGCCGTCTACCGTTTCGACAGGTGGTTCCTCGGATCAAGTTGAGGATTGATGGAGACGTCCCAGATCGAAGAGCGGCGCATCCGGTTCGAGGCCAGGAAACTGGCGGTCGAACTGCTCGTGAAAATCCACCTGGAGCACCTGGAAGGTTCACGTCACCTGGTGATGAACCACTACCGGCTAAATTTCGGTCTGTCGCTGAGTGCTGTCGCCGGTCTGGTAACACTTTATGCAGCAGCGATCCGTCTGGGTGCCGAGTTGGGAAGCGACCCCGGCAGCCTGATACGGATCGGGTTTGCACTTCTGGCTATTGGTTGCCTCGTCGCATCTGCCATGCTGGCCACACGCGCCTTGCGAAAGCTTGCATCCAGTTCGGCACACTTGCTTCGCGACCCGTTTCCCAATGCGGAGACTGAGCTGGCAGAGATTTTCGAACATCCGAATGCGGATGAGACCAGCATCGTGCGCAACATCCTGCAGGTGATGAAGCTGCGGGTGGAATCCGAGCCTGCGTTCAATCACACCTCAGGACGGAATACATTTCTACTGGTGCTTGGCGTCATCTTCGGACTAGCGCCTTTTGTTGTCGTCTGGCCGCTGCCGATGTAGGAGGCAGCCTCGTACCGGATTGGCCCGAGGCTGCAATTTTCCTACTTCTCGAGCCGTGCCAGCAGGGATGACGTGTCCCAACGGTTGCCGCCCATTTTCTGAACCTCGGCGTAGAACTGGTCTACAAGAGCCGTCACGGGCAGGGTTGCGCCGTTGCGCTTGGCCTCGGTCAGAACAATGTCGAGATCCTTGCGCATCCAGTCGACAGCAAAGCCGAAGTCGTATTTTCCTGCGTTCATCGTCTTGTGGCGATTTTCCATCTGCCAGGAGCCGGCCGCGCCCTTCGAGATGACTTCAACCACCTTTTCGATATCCATGCCTGCCTTCTTGCCGAAGTGAACAGCCTCTGAAAGGCCCTGAACGAGACCGGCAATGCAGATCTGGTTCATCATCTTGGCCAGTTGGCCTGCGCCGACCGGACCCATGAGGCCGACCATGCGGGCATAGGCATCGATGACTGGCTTCGCTGTATCGAAGGTCGCCTGATCGCCACCGCACATGACGGTTAGGACGCCGTTTTCCGCGCCTGCCTGGCCGCCGGACACCGGGGCATCGATGAAGCCACAGCCCTTGGCCGAGGCCGCCTGCGCCAGTTCCCGCGCCACTTCTGCAGAAGCGGTGGTGTTGTCGATCAGAATGGCGCCCGGCTTCATGGCGGCAAGAACACCGTCCGGTCCAATGGTAACCGAGCGAAGATCATCATCATTGCCGACGCAGGTGAAAACGAAATCGGCACCTTCGGCAGCTTCTGCCGGTGTCTTACCCAAACGACCGCCAAACTTCGACACCCAGGCCTCAGCCTTGGCGGTTGTGCGGTTGTACACAGACACCTCGTGTCCGCCTTTTTCCTTCAGGTGTCCCGCCATTGGAAAGCCCATAACGCCGAGACCGATGAAAGCTACCTTTGCCATTACCCATTCCTCTTTGAGTGCTGGCTTTCATTAGACCAGTTTTTCATCCCACGGAAGCACGCGAAATCCAACACGCCGGAAGTGGATAATTATAATAGTCCATAGAATTGGAAGAAATTATCGTTTGCATCGCTGAAAAGAGATTTTCTTATGTCGATGCTATTGGTCGTCTATGGGAGCCTTACCTCATCGCTGAACCACCGGACGCTCGGACGCCGGTTGAAAATCTGGAGATGGGGACATGACTGATTTTTCACGCCGGCAGACGCTGGCTCTATTCGGTGGCGCTGTTGTCGCTTCCACACTAACGCTGCCCGGCATCACACGAGCCGCGACCACGACCATCAGAATTGGTTGGCAGAAGGGCGGCGTTCTGGCGCTTGCGAAGGCAGAAGGTGCGCTGGAGAAGCGTTTTGCGGCCAAGGGTGTGACAATCACCTGGTCCGAGTTTTCATCCGGGCCGCCGCTGCTGGAGGCGCTGGGTGCTGGCGCGCTGGACTTCGGGCCAACGGGCGATGTGCCACCGCTGTTTGCACAGGCTGCGCGTGGTAACCTGGTCTATGCAGGAACGTACAAGGGCAGCTCCGAAGGCTCGGCAATTCTGGTCAAGGCGGATTCGCCGATCAAGACGATTGCCGATCTGAAGGGCAAGAAGCTGGCGTTCAAGCGCGGCTCCAGCGCACACAATGTCGCGGTGAAGGTTCTGCGCAAGGGTGGGCTTTCCCTGACGGACGTGACGCTGGTCGACCTTGCGCCACCGGATGCTGCAGCGGCATTCAAGAATGGCAGCATCGATGCCTGGTCGATCTGGGATCCCTACACGGCGGTTGCTGAAGCTGATCCGCAGACGCGCGTGCTGACGACGGCGCAGGGCATTGTCGACAGCTGGAGTTACTTCCTCGCCAACGGCGATTTCGCCAAGGAAAACGGTGGGCTCATTCTCGAGATCTTCGACGAGTTGGCGCAGGTGGGCAAGCGGGCGCAGGCCAACCTGGACAAGACGGTTCCGGCGCTCTCTGCCATCACCGGCGTGCCGGAAGACATTACCCGCAAGACGCTTCAGCGCACAGGCTTCAACCTCGGGGACGTTGGCACGATCTCGGATCAGGCGATCGCCTACCAGCAGGCGCTCGCGGACGAGTTTTTCGAACTCAAGATCATTCCGAAGAAGCTGACGATCACGGACGTCGTCTGGCGCCCGAAGGCAAGCTGAACCCACGAAAGGGAGTGACACAATGTCTATTACGCAAAAACCCATCGATTTTCTGTGGTTCATTCCGACCAGCGGCGACGGCAGCTATATCGGAGCCAGTGATCTGAACCGGGCGCCGGACAATCGGTATCTGCGAGAGATCGCGGTTGCGGTGGATCGTCTCGGTTACAGCGGCGTGCTGTTGCCGACCGGCGTATCCTGCGAAGAGAGCTTCGTAACAGCGGCCTCGCTGGCACCGTTCACGGAACGCCTGAAGTTTCTGGTGGCCATTCGCCCAGGCACGGCATCGCCAGCCTATTATGCGCGCCTTGCATCGACGCTGGACCGCATCACGGAAGGGCGTCTTCTGCTGAACATCGTTGTGGGCGGTGCGCCTGCCGAACTGGCTGGTGACGGGATCTTCCTGCCGCATGACGAGCGATACGACCATGCGGAAGAGTTCTTCCAGGTGTTCGAAGATCTGCTGGCGACCGGCAAGGCGGACCTTGATGGCAAGCACATCAAGGCCAAGGAAGCCCGCCTTGGCTTCCCTTCGATCCAGCAGCCGCGCCCACCGCTGTATTTCGGCGGCTCTTCCGATGCGGGGATAGAATTCTCCACCGGGCGTGCAGACAAATATCTGACCTGGGGCGAACCGCCGGAACAGGTGGCGGAGAAGGTGGCGCGGGTTCGCAAATCCGCCGCGGCAAAGGGCAGGGACGTTTCATTCGGCATTCGCCTGCACTTCATCGTTCGTGAGACGGACGAGGAGGCGTGGGAAGCGGCCGACAGGCTGATCTCCAAGCTCGACGACGAAACAATCGCCAAGGCACAGGCGCATTTTGCCACGGCCTCTGATTCCGTTGGACAGCAGCGCATGGCGGCTCTTCACGGCGGCCGTCGCGACAAGCTTGAGGTTTCCCCGAACCTCTGGGCGGGTATCGGGCTCGTGCGATCCGGTGCAGGCACGGCGCTGGTTGGCTCACCGAAGACCGTGGCAGCACGGCTGCGCGAGTATCAGGAGATCGGCATCGAGACGGTGATTGGGTCCGGCTATCCGCATCTGGAAGAGGCGTACCGGGTGGCCGAGCTTCTGTTCCCGGAATTGGGAATTACCACGCTTCCGCAGCGCACAGGCTTCGGTAGCGAGTTTTCCCAACGCACGGTCTTTTCCGGTGGTGGGCACCAGACACTGCGAGCAGTGGCAGCTTCCTGAGCTGCTTCTGCTGAATTGAACCCGGTTTGAGGAGACTCTCATGGCACTTGCCGATCTCACGTTCAGCCGCACGCTGAAGCAGACGAACAAACGCATCCCTTCCTTCCCAAGACTTGGCCGCGCGCATGTTCTTCCGCTTGTCGTGCCTGTGACCCTGATTGCACTATGGCAGTTCGGGTCCTCAACCGGGTTCATATCCGACCGGATCATGCCGTCACCGGTTGCGGTTAGCCAAGCCTTCTGGAGCGAAGCCGCGAGCGGTGACCTCGGGCATAATATCCTCGTCAGCGCCGGACGCGCGCTGGCGGGTCTTCTGGTCGGCGGCACGATCGGCTTTCTTCTGGGCATCATCAACGGTGTGTCGAATCTTTCCGAGCAGCTGACCGATACTACGCTGCAAATGGTTCGTGCCATTCCGCATCTCGCGCTTATTCCGCTGGTCATTCTGTGGTTCGGGATTGGCGAGGAGGCAAAGCTGTTCTTGACCTCACTGGGTGTGCTGTTCCCGATCTATCTCAATACCTATCACGGTGTGCGCAACGTGGACCGGGATCTGTTGGAGATGGGCCGGATTTACGGCATGAGCCGTTGGTCTCTGTTCCGCAAGGTCATCTTCCCCGGTGCGCTTCCCTCCATCTTCGTCGGTCTACGCTATGCGCTCGGCATCATGTGGCTGACGCTGATCGTGTCTGAGTCCATCGCAGCATCTTCCGGTCTCGGCTACATGGCCAACAACGCCCGCGAGTTCATGATGACCGACGTCGTCGTGCTGGCGCTTGTGATCTACGCGCTGCTTGGCAAGCTTGCCGATGTGATTGCACGCCGCCTGGAAGGCTGGACGCTTTCCTGGAATGCAGCCTATCAGAAGTGAGGATCAGCGATGTCTCTCCATATTCATGAACGTCCGGCAACATTAGCTTCTTCTAGCAGCACGCATGGCCCTCGTCCCGATGTTGCATCCACGACAACGCAGGCGGTATCTCTCCATCTGCGTGGCGTTGAAAAACGCTTTGGCGACAATCAGGTTCTTCGTGGTATCGATCTCGATATCGAGGCTGGGCAATTCGTGGCCATTGTCGGGAAAAGCGGCTGTGGCAAGAGCACGCTTCTAAGGCTGCTGGTCGGTCTCGACCAGCACACTGGCGGCGAGATTGCATTTCGCGACGAGGGCGGGAATCCCGCCAAGGCCGACGCGCGCATCGTGTTTCAGGAGCCTCGACTGCTACCCTGGTTCGACGTTGCCAAAAACGTGGCGGTTGGTCTGGGCGAGGGTGTCGACAAGGACGAGGCGCGGAAAAAGGTGCTTGCCGCCTTGTGGGAAGTGCACCTGCGCAACAAGGCGGAGGAATGGCCTTCCCAGCTATCGGGCGGTCAGAGGCAGCGCGTTGCTCTTGCAAGGGCGCTGGTCAGCAGGCCCGGCCTTCTGGTGCTGGATGAACCGCTCGGCGCGCTGGATGCTCTCACGCGCATCAGCATGCAGACCCTGATCGCCCGTGTCTGGCGGGAACTGGGTTTCACTGCCGTTCTCGTTACCCACGATGTGAGTGAGGCGGTGCATCTGGCCGACCGGGTGATCGTGCTGGACGAGGGCAGGATCTCGCTCGACCTTGCCATTCCGCAGCAGCATCCGCGCAAGCACGGGGATGCTGGACTGGCGGAACTGGAAGGCAAATTGCTGGCCGCGATCCTGAAGGATCGTTGAACAGCAACGATCAGAAGGGTTTCACGATCGCCAAAAGGACGATGACGATGGTGGAAACAAGCACGATAGGCATGCCCGCGCGCACGAAAGCAGGCGGATCCAGAAGCGGGTTGGCTTCCATTCGGCGCAACCAGGCGCTCTGCATGCCATGCAGGGCGGACAGCATGACGACGATCAGTAGCTTCAGGTGAAGCCAGCCGCCGGAAAAGCCAATATAGCCGATTGCCAGAATGAGGCCGAAGACCCAGACGCCCGCAAGCGCGCCGGTGGTGACGATGCGATCATACCGGCGGAGGGCCGTGATGACGCCACCGCGGATGGGGGCGGGCACCATGGAGATGACGAAGGCGTTGATCAGCATGCCGCCGACCCAGATGATGTCCGATGCGACGTGCAGGGCCTTGAGAAGGAAATACAGCATAAGTTCCGTTCCAGATCGGGGAGTCTATGGGACAGGCAGCAGGCAAAGACCGCCAAGCAACGTCGAGGCCCAATGCGAGCCCCGGCGTTTGTTCAATCTAGAGCGGTTCCAAACAAATTGGAATGGCCGGATCGCGTTGTTCAGCCCTTCAGGCGGGCAATCACCAGATGTCCGGGGGTAGGGTTGCCATCCTGCATGCGCACATTGATTTCGGATATCTCGATCAGTTCGAAACCGGTGGCGGCAAGGCGCTCGCGCACATAGGCTTCAGCGTGGGCAAAGCGCTGATGCGGGCCGACCATGTAGGAGCGGCCTGCGAAAACCTCTTCCGGCAATGTTTCCGACGAGAAGACGAAAATGCCGCCTTCCACCATGTTTTCCGCCGCGCCGAAGAAAAGTGGCTCCAGCGCACCCAGATAGGGAAGGACGTCGGTTGCCGTAACGAGATCAAAGGCTTCATCGTCGTTGTCTTCGAGAAAGTCCTCGACTTCCGCGACGTAAAGCGTCTCGTAGAGATCCTTCTCGTGGGCGATCTCAACCATGTTTTCGGAGATGTCGATGCCGGTGATATCGTCCACCATGTCGCGCAGGGTGCCGCCGGTAAGGCCGGTGCCGCAACCGAGATCCAGCATGCGCTTGAATGGTCCGAGCTTCAGATCCTGAAGGCGCTGGCGCACCAGAACGGGGACCGCATAGCCAAGCTGTTCGACAAGGATATCCTCGAAGCTCTCGGCGTGCTGATCGAACAGCGTCTCGACATAGGCATCCGGGGCCTTGGGGGGCGTTTCGCCACGGCCCATGGCCGCGATGCGGACAGCTGCGCCGCCATGATCGTCCGGATCGATTTCCAGCACCTGCTGGTAGGCAGCAACGGCTGCATCGATCTCGCCCGACTTTTCCAGCGCAAGCGCACGGTTGTAGGCTTCCGCCAGCGCTTCTTCGTCGATCTTGCTCATGGCTGCCTCTCGTCAAAACTTCGTCTCTAGAGAGGCGGCTTTAAGCTGAAGGTCGCCGGAAGGCAAGCGCAGGCGGCATTTGCCGACATTTCGTGTTCTCAGTGGATGATGAATTCGCCCTTCAGAGCACGCCATTCATTGGCCGCGATGAGTTTTCGGTGGACATAGCGCACCGAGTGCAATGGCCCGTCCAGCTTCTCCTGCCAGAATTTGAGAAAGGTCTTCATTTCCGGGAAGTCCGGGGCGAGATCGTAATGCTGCCAGATATAGGTCTGCAGCAGGTTCTTGTGGTCGGGCATGCGATAGAGGATCTGGGCCGTTGTCATGCCGTAGCCCTTCAGCATCAGTTCCATTTCAGGCGTCATTCCGTGGCTCCGTAACGTCGATCTCTTCTGCGGCAATTTGCGGTTTGCCAAGAAGATTGGACCATTGGAGCCTTAACCGAAGCTTAAGGTCAAGACGCTAAATCACGCTTATTATTGTTTGTATTCAATGTCTTAGCACTCAATATGAATGGCTGCTGCCAAAGCGATTCATCGCCGGTTCAGGCGGCGCGGCGCCAATTTCCCTCTGGAACAAAGTACTGACCTTCCCGTTGGTGCGAGCCGAATCCCCTGAAAAAGAAGGGTATCGGCAAGGGTGTCCTACCATCGTCGGTATGACACCCTTGCATTTGCATCTACGCATCGTTCTTGCCGAAAATCGCTGATTTTCGGGCCGATGCTTCGGGACGACCGACTGATAACGCAGTTAGGGAGCAATCATGCCCAAGCGTACAAGACTCCTCGCCAGTGTGGCGATGCCATTGATTTCCATCAGCCTTCTGGCACCCAGCGTGCATGCCGCGATGCCGGGCATTCAGGTGCCTGCACAGGGCATCCAGTCCGACATCATTCACGTTCAGGCTCCGCCGCCGGGACCGGAAGGTGCAGCAGGCGAGGAAGAGCAGAAGAAGCGTCGCCCGCCGCCAGAGGCGCAGGGTGGAGGCCCGCGTGGAGAGCCCGAGCAGCCGCGCGGCGCGCAGGGTGGCGCCCGCCCGGAGCGTCCCGCCGCTGAACCGCAAGCTGAGCCGCAGGGTCGCCCGCGTGGTGAACCTCAACGTGCTGAACCGCAGGGCGAGCAGCCGCGACCCAAGCGAGCCGAGCCGCCAGCGGAAGCACCTGCCCGTGCAGCGCCCGAACCCAAGGCAGAACAGCCCAAGGCAGAGCAGCCAAGAACCGAACAGCCCAAACCGGAAGCCAAGCCAGAGCCCCAGAGAGAGCCGAAGCCGCAGGGCGATAATCCGCCACGTCGGGAGCCGAAAGCTGCAGAGCCGGCACCTGCCGAACGTCCCGCGCCGCCTGCCGAGCCAGCGCAGCGCGCGGCACCACCGTCTGAACCTGCGCAGCGCCCAAGTGCCGAGCGTCCAAGTGCCGAGCGTCCTGCGGGAGAGCGCCCGGCAGGTGAACGTCCAGCGGGTGAACGTCCAGCGGGTGAACGTCCGCGCAACGATGCGCGACCTGAAACACGCCCCGGTGTAGCGCCTCAAGGTCAAGCGCCCCAGGGTCAATCGCCTCAGGGTCAGGCGCCTCAGGGCGAGCCCGGGAGACCGGCACCTGCCGAGCGTCCTGCAGCACCGCCCGCTGCCGGCACGCAGCCATCCGTTCCACCTGCTCCTCCAGCAGCACCCCCGGCAGCACCGCCAGTAGCACCGCCTGCTGCCCAGCCGCCGGCTGCACCTGCGCCCGGTCAGCCGCCGGTAGCGCCGGGTCAGCGTTCCGACGCTCCAGCCGTTGCGCCGGCTCCCGGTCAAGCAGCAGGCCAGGCAGCAGGTCAGCCTCCTGTGACTGCGTCACCGACCACGCCGCAGGAAATCGAGCGGGCAAAGGCCATTGCCAACAATCCCGCGCAGGCTCAGGGACCAGTGGTCCTGCCTGTCCAGAATGGTGCCGCTGTGCTTGATAGTGCCAAGGAAGCGCCTGCCGCTGCCGCAGCACCGGGCCAGCCCGGAGCACCGGCTGCTCCGGGTCAGCGTCAAGATGGGCAGCGTCGAGATGGTCAGCGTCCCGGTATGCCTCCGGCGCCAGGTCAGGCGCAGGCGCCTGCACCAGCACCGACAGCTCCGCCGCCACCACCGCCGACATCCGATGCCGCTGCCCAGGCAGCCGCGCCGGGTGGGCAACAGGCAGCACCTGTTCGCATCGAGTCCTTCTCGCGCGTTCAGGGTGAGAGATTGCGCGAGCGCCCGCGCTTCGAAGACCCACGTGGCTGGGATGACGTGCGCCGTGCCGATGATGGCCGCGTGATCATTCAGTTCGATAACCGGACCTTCGTTCGCCATGACGATAGTGAGCGTTTCATCAGCGACGGCTATCGTCCCGAATATGACCGTCTGCCGGGTGGACGCACCCGTGAGATCTACGAGCGTGATGGCGGCGTGCAGATCGTGACGATCCGAAATCGCTATGGCGATGTGGTCCAGCGTTCTCGCGTCGGACGCGATGGCCGCGAAATCATCCTGTTCTATGCGCCGGAGCTTGCCGATGAACGGGCCGATCGCGACTACCGCTGGCGTGATCCGGGTGCGGAATTGCCCCCGATGCGCCTGACGATTCCGGTCAACCAGTATATCATCGATACGACCAGCGATCCGGATCGCGACTACTATCGCTTCCTCGAACAGCCGCCTGTCGAACGGGTGGAGCGGGTCTACTCCGTCGATGAAGTGCGTTACTCGGCCCGTATCCGCGACAAGGTTCGTCGTATCGATCTCGATACAGTCACTTTTGCCACGGGCAGTGCCGACATTCCGATGAACCAGGCATCCAGCCTGCGGAAGGTGGCGGACGCCATCAAGAAGGTTCTGGATCGCGATCCATCCGAGACCTTCCTGATCGAAGGCCATACGGATGCTGTCGGCTCTGACGAGAGCAATCTTGTGCTTTCCGACCGCCGAGCCGAATCGGTTGCGCGAGTTCTGACGGATGCCTTTGGTATTCCGCCGGAAAACATGGTGACGCAGGGCTATGGCGAGCGTTACCTCAAGGTCGCGACACAGGGACCAGAGCAGCAGAACCGCCGCGTGACGATCCGTCGTATCACTGCGCTGGTGAAGCCGGTCGCACAGAACCGCTAAACGGTATCCGAATGATGCAGAGACCGCCGGGCCAGATCGTCCCGGCGGTCTTTTCGCATCAGGCGTTCAGGCCTGTCGTCTCGATGACGAAATCGACAATCGCATTGGTATCATCGAGATCGAAGACGGGCAGGGCGGTTCCTTCGACAGCATGATCCGCAGCAATGCCTAAGATGAATGGATCACTGGGTGCCAGCGGTTCGCGCTTGGCTGCCTCAAGGCGGCGTGCCTCGATTTTCGGGATCGGTTCGCGCTTGTAGCCCTCGATGATGAGGATATCGCACGGAGCGAGGCGGGAGATGATTTCCTCGAAGCTTGGTTCATCGGCACCACGCAATTCGTGCATGATTGCATACCGCGTGCCGGAGACGAGGGCGACCTCGTGCGCGCCTGCCTGCCGATGACGGTAGCTGTCTGCGCCGACCTTATCGATATCGAAATCATGATGCGCGTGCTTGACGGTCGAGACGCGAAAACCGCGGCGCGTCAGCTCCTCCACCACGCGTACGGCGAGGCCCGTCTTGCCGGAGTTTTTCCAGCCAGCAATACCAAACAGCTTCGGGGTCATCCCACAAACTCCACGTAGCGATGGGCCAATTGCAGGTCCTCCGGCGTATTGACGTTGAAGAAGGGGTCGAACGGACCAACGGGCGTTTCGATGTCGGCAAACTCGACAGTCCGGGTATCGTGGCGGGACAGAAACGTCTTGACGCGCGGATTTTCCGGACCTTCGAGAAACGCCTGCAATTCATCGGCCAAACGGATCGGCCAAAAGCCGACGACCGGATGGAGAGCGCCTTGCGACACGGCGATCACGATGCTTCCATCGGATGTCGCAGCCGCGCTCAATCTGGCCGCAATATCCAGCGGTATGAAGGGGCTATCGATCGGCACCGTCAGCACATGGCTCGTGGGATCGGACCGGCTTGCGCCGTGGCGCATGGCGGCAAGAATTCCGGCGAGCGGCCCCCGATGACCCTGTAGCGTATCCGGAACAAGGGGGAGCGACGTTCCGAGATCATCCGACGCGTTGAGGAATACGGACAGGTTCTGGTGGCGCAACCGGGCGGCCACGCGATCCACCAGTCTGGTTCCCGCCAGCAAGACTTCGGCCTTGTCTCGACCCATCCGGCGGGAAAGACCCCCGGCGAGGATGACGGCGACGGCAGGCGCGGAAGGCAGGGGCATTTGCGTTCTCAATTGGGTGTCTGCGTACTCTTGGCAGCGGGCGTTTCCCGTGTGCGCTGTTTCTCACGGTAGAAGGCATAAAGACCCGATGCAACAATGAGACTGGCGCCCAGTGTCATGTAGCCGTCCGGTCGCTCCTGAAACAGATAATAGCCAAGGCTCAGCGAGAAGATGAGGCTCGTGTAGCGAAACGGCGCGATGAAGGAGATGTCTCCCGTTCGCATGGCACTGATGATCGACAGATAGCCCGCAATAATGAAACAGGCGGCCACGACGATGATGAGCACGGAGTGACCGCTCACGGGCATCCAGCCGCCCATGGGAACAATGAGAACCGCGCCGAAGACCGTGTTGGTCAGGCCGGCAAAAAGCGAGACGAGCAGGGTCGGGATGGCTGAGTTGATCCGCCGCGTGGTCAGGTCGCGGCCGGCTGTGAAGAAGACCGTGGTGACCGCCAACAGAGATGCGGGCACGAAAGCTTCCGGGCTCGGCTTCAGGATGATGATGACACCGACGAAGCCGACGATGATGGCCAGCCAGCGCCTCCATCCGACCGGTTCCTTGAAGAAGGCCCAGGCTCCGAAGGTCACGGCAAGCGGCAGAGAGAGCAATATTGTAGCGGCCACAGACAGATCGATGTGCGAAAGGGCACTGATATAGGTAATGGTCGCGCCGATCTCGAAGCCGGATCTGAGGATGACGGCCTTATTGAACATCAATCGGAACTGCCCGAGGATTCCGTAGGACCAGGCCATGACGGCGAGAATGATGGCTGTCGCGATGCCGCGCAGAAAGATGATCTGCGCAATGTTCAGGTCATGCGTGATCGATTTGATGAGCGCATCATTGGTGGTGAAGGCTCCCATGGCAATCGTCATCATCAGGGCGCCACGCGAATTCGATGATAACGGCATTCTCGATTCCCTCAGGCATATATTAGCGATTTCGCTGTAGTCGATCACAGCGGCACGCACCAGTTGTTTGGTTATGAAAAGACGATTTCATCGAACAGCATGCCAGGATTGGCGCGCTGTTCCGGCAGACGCTTCAACACTTGGCGGGGATGAGTGGAAAAGCAAGCCTTTAGAGTATCCGTGTTGATCAAGCCATCTTCGGGACCCCTTGTACGGTGGAAAACGCGCGTCAGAAGAACGGTCTTGCGTTCCGAGACAAGGGCCATGGTTTGCGCGCATTGTCTCATCCCGGAAATCCAAATTGCTTGTAATGTCGGTCAAAAACATGACATGGGAACAGTTTTAAAAATAAATTGTTGAATTAATGTTGCATATTTCGAAATTCATCTGAATTGATTGTCCTCATATTATTATTTACTGCAGTTTATACTTCTAGATCGAATTCGATGGCATAGGTTTCAATTTTCGATTGTAAATCCATGTCAATTGGTAGAGTTCTGAATTAACGATTGCTCAATAGCTAGTTGGCAAAGCTTCGTTTCAAGCTCCCGCATGATGAGGGATGGCCGTGTACCGCCGCCCATGAATGGACGCGCCGAAGTTGCACGAGGAGGTGCAATGTCGTTCCTGGATCGTTTGTTACAAAGCCGCCGTATCGTCACGAAGGTTTTGCTGTTTGTCGTTCCCCTTATCCTGTTGATCGCAGGCGTGGGGCTCGCTGGTTTCTACACCGCGCGCATGCTCAACGGGCACATGACCGTGACACGCGCCACCATCGAGAACATTGGCGATTTCGAGCGACTGCAGGCTTCCCTTCTCGGGTTTCTTGCTCAGCCAAGTAGCGCAAGCCTCAAGGCATTGAACGATGCGATTGCCGAGCAGGAGAAGGGAATCTCCATTCTGGAAGGGCTGGTGGTTACGCCTGAGGATCGGCAGCGTCTTTCTGTTGTCCAGCAGACCGCGCCGGCGCTCAAGCAGTCTACTGCCGGGCTTTGGGAAATCGAGCGCAAGACGACCCGCACCGAACAGACCATGGAGGCCAGCGTGGACGAAATCCGCGCGCTTGCCGGTGCTGTCAGCGCGCAGTTCGAGACCGTGCGGAAGGAAGGCGAAAGCAAGGAGAAGTTTGCGAAGGGCGCGCTTTTCGATGCCTATGCGCTGAGGACAACAGCGGCCCGCATGGATAGCCTGTTCGATGCGGTGAAGAACATCACAAATGACGAGGCTCTGCCGCGTGCCGCGGTGACCTATATCGGCGTTCTTCGAAAGGATTTGCCGAAGCTTGAGGCAAAGGCCACCACGAAGGCATTGAGTTCGCTCTCGACGCTGAAGGACAAGCTGACCGCTATCGAGACGATTGCCAAGAGCGACCAGCCTGCTGCCGACAAGGCGAGCGCCATTCGTGATGCGATGGCTGCTCTCCAGCCGGTTCGCGATACCTATCTGATGACGGCGAACCAGAACACGAATACGGCAGCGGACCGGTTCGCGACACTGGAAGACGATCTGCAGATCAACCGTGCTCTGGTCGAGCAGTTGACCGAATCGTTGCGCCTGAACGACATGCTGCAGCTGCATACTGAACGTTTGCGGGTGGCTTTGACAAACAGTGCCCGCGAGGAACTTCTGTCCGACATCCGTGCACTTCGTGCAGCCAGCGAAAAGGTTTCCGACCTTGGCAAGAAGAACCCGACGATGCGGGACTTCGCCTCTCAAGTTACACCGATTCTCGACACTGTCGAAAAGCAATCCGCGACGATGCTGGAGCTGGCGGGGCAGTGGAAAGCCGCACGCGTGACGACCGAGAAGCAGTTGCTGGACGGCATGGCTGGCCTCAAGAATTTCGTGGCCCAGGCTCAGGAGGCTGGCAAGCAGGATAGCGAACGCTCCGCCAACCTTTCGATCGCCGCAACGGTCATCGGCACCCTGCTGGCCATCATCGGCGCTCTGATGCTGGTTGAAACGCTGCGGGCGCCGCTGCGCCGCGTTACCGAAATCATGACCCGTCTCGCAAGCGGCGATCTGGAGGTCCGTATCGAGGGACGTGAACGCGGCGATGAAATCGGCGACATGGTTCGTTCCGTCACCGTCTTCCGCGATGCGGCGCTGGAAAACATCCGGCTCGAGCAGGAAGCCTCTGCTGCGCGTGACGCCACGACTGCTGAAGCCGAACGTCGCGCCGCAGAGCGTGCCAAGGTCTCGAACGAGCAACGTATGGCGCTTTCGGCCCTCTCCGACGTTCTGCATCAACTTGCTGAAGGCAACTTGCAGGTCGAGATGAACGAAAACCTGCCAGCCGATTTCGTCGATATGGCCCGTACCTATAACGTGGCTGTCCGCACGCTTTCAGCAACACTCGCAGACGTTCGATCGGTCGCAGCCGACATCAACAGCGGTTCCAGCAACCTCTCCAGTTCTGCGGATGACCTGGCACGGCGCACCGAACAGCAGGCGGCGGCACTGGAACAGTCCACGCGTGCCCTGAGACAGCTCAGCGATATCGTCAAATCGACGGCAGGTAGCGCTCAGCGCACGTCGGAATCAGTCAACCAGACGGAAGCCTTCGCGGTGCAGTCCGGTCAGGTCGTAACCAACGCCATCACTGCCATGGGTGAAATCAGCCGGTCTTCCGAAAAGATCAGCACGATCATCGGTGTTATCGACGAGATCGCGTTCCAGACGAACCTTCTCGCATTGAACGCAGGCGTCGAAGCGGCGCGTGCAGGCGAGGCAGGCCGCGGCTTCGCGGTGGTGGCACAGGAAGTGCGCGAACTGGCGCAACGCTGCGCGAATGCTGCCAAGGAGATCAAGGGGCTCATTTCCCAGAGTGCGCATCAGGTATCCAACGGCGTTCAACTGGTGGAACAGACCGGTGAGGCTCTGAGCCAGATCATCTCCCATGTCAGCACCGTCCAGAAGCTGGTGGCCGATATTTCGTCAGCGACGCGCGAGCAGTCGGTGGGTATCGGCGAGGTGAGCCAGGCGCTTGGCGAGGTCGAGCTCATCACACAGCGCAACGCTGCGATGGTGGAGGAAAACAATGCCGAAATCCACGGACTGAGAGGCCGTGCGGTGGCGCTTGCCGAAAAGATCGAGCACTTCCGCGTTGGAGATGCCGGTGGCGGCCAAGCGCGGCGTGGCTGGGCTGCCTGATCAGCATCGCCTCGTGCAAACATTCGAAGGGTCGCGCTTCATCGTGCGGCCCTTTAGCTTGCGCCGAATTTCGGGCACCTGCGTTTCGCTCAGATTGGGCGAATACGGCGAACTTCATCCCCCGCAAACAGGATGAGGTATCCGCCTTCAGCCTCGCTTTGGCGTGCGAGGTCCTTGAGCATTGAGGCGTAGTGACCCTGTTGCCAGGCTTTGCCAAGGCTCGGATCGACAAGGACAGTTCTCTGGGCCCCCTGACGATAGACAATCATGTAACAGTCGAGCGGGTTCCACGCGTCATCCAGAGCCGGATCAGTCAACCAGTCGCACTGGAATTGCCGGCAGGTTTGGGGCCGCTTTTCATAGGTACGACAGCCGAAGCCTTCGACGCAGTGGACGCAATTGACGTTGGCCGGCTTGTCGAGTTCATCGATATCCGGAAGGCGGCAGCACAGCGTACATCGGGCGCAACTGCGGGTCTGAAAACTGACTTCGGGCATCCTGGCAACGCATCCGCTAAACTTGGATGCCGTCACAACACAAATTCTCAACCAGTGGAAGTGGTCCTTGATATTTAGCAATTAATTAAATGCTGATGAGTTGTAATCCGCAAGTTGTTACTCGCTCGGATTTTAAACACATGGCCATTCGTCACCTGTTCAGTGCATCCCGCCTTGCCAATGAGATGGCGGCGATCTCTCGCTCTCAGGCGATGATCTGGTTTGATCCGTCGGGCAGGATCCTCCATGCCAATGAGAATTTCTGCAAGGCGTTGGGGTATGAGATCGGCGAGATCATTGGCCAGCATCACCGGCTCTTCTGTACCGAGGCTCTCCGTTCTTCGGAAGAATACCGCAGGTTCTGGGCCGACCTTTCCGCAGGTAAATTTCAGCACGGCCAATTCCTTCGCCAGACGAAGGCGGGGAACGATCTCTGGATCGAGGCGTCCTATAATCCCGTCATGCAAAATGGCAGGGTCGTGCGGATCCTGAAGATTGCGAGTGACATTACAGCCAGCAAGCTTGCCGCTCAGGATGACGAGAATCGTCTGATTGCGATTGACCAGAGCCAGGCGATCATCGAATTCGAACGCGACGGCAGAGTGGTGAAGGCGAACGAGAACTTTCTCGGTGCGATGGGGTATCAACTCAGCGAGATCGTCGGTCAGCATCACTCCATGTTCTGCGATCCAGACTATGTGCGCAGTGCCGATTATACCGCGTTTTGGGAGCGGCTGAGACGGGGGGAATTTGTCGCCGACAATTTCGTGCGTTTCGGCAAAGGCGGACGGAAGGTATGGATTCAGGCTGCCTACACGCCCGTCTTCAATTCGAAGGGCGTGGTCTACAAGGTCATCAAGGTCGCGACGGATATTACGGCGCGCATGAGTGCCGTTGAACGGATCGGCGCGGCTATCGGCAGGCTCGCCCACGGGGATCTGACCGCGCAGATTGACGACAGACTGGACCCGGCGCTGGAGCAGGTTCGGCTTGATCTCAATCTGGCGTTCCAGACGCTCGGTGAGACGGTGTCAGGCATCAAAGCGTCGGCTCAGGGCCTGACCGGAAACGTGCAGACAATCAATTCGGTCTCGAACGATATTGCGCGCAGCGCCGAAACGCAGTCAGCGTCTTTGGAGGAAACGGCTGCCGCGCTGGATCAGCTGACGACCACCGTTAGAGACGCTTCCCATCGTGCCGCAGAAGCGCAGCGCCTGGTGGAGGAGACGCGCCGGGGTGCAGAGAGATCGGGCGCCATTGTCGAAAATGCGACTGCGGCCATGGCAAAGATCGAAGCGTCTTCCCGTGAAATCAGCAATATCATCGGCGTGATCGATTCCATCGCCTTCCAGACGAACCTTCTTGCCCTGAACGCGGGCGTCGAGGCCGCACGTGCCGGGGAAGCCGGGAAGGGATTTGCCGTCGTCGCCCAGGAGGTTCGCGAACTTGCACAGCGATCTGCGAGCGCGGCCAAGGATATCAAGGGACTGATTTCCTCGTCCGGTGCAGCGGTTGCCGAGGGCGTTTCACTCGTGAACCAGACAGGGTCTGCGCTCGACGAAATCGTCCGACAGGTCAAGGACGTCGATGTCAACGTCGTGGCAATCTCCCAGGCCTCTCGCGAACAGGCGACCGGTATCGCAGAGATCAGTTCAGCGGTGAATGTTCTGGATCAGACGACACAGCGAAATGCTGCAACAGTGGAAGAGGCAAGTGCTGCCGCCCAATCCCTCTCGGAAGAAGCCCGCGCACTCTATGAGCGGATTTCAGGCTTCGTCATTCAGCAACCGGCACAGGTGGCTGTCAGACGGGCCTCTTGAGGCATCAACCGCCTGTGACGCTCATATGCCGGCTGACGGCAGGGCGGTTGTTCCGGTCGATGATGAAGTCGTGGCCTTTCGGCTTGCGTGAGATCGCCTCGTCGATGGCCGCCGAGAGATATGCGTCATCCGTGGATGCCCGCAAAGCGGTGCGGAGATCGGCCGCATCGTTCTGGCCAAGACACATGTAGAGCGTTCCTGTGCAGGTGAGCCGGACGCGGTTGCAGCTTTCGCAGAAATTATGGGTCATGGGAGTGATGAACCCAAGCTTGCCGCCCGTTTCCTGAACAGTGACATATCGTGCCGGACCGCCCGTTTTGAACGGGATATCCGAGAGGGTGAACTGTTCCTCGAGCGAGGCTCGCACCTGGGAGAGCGGCAGATATTGATCCGTCCGATCCTCTTCGATCTCGCCCATCGGCATGGTTTCGATGACCGTCAGATCCATGCCGCGTTCATGCGCAAATCGCAGCATTGACGGGATCTCGTGCTCGTTAAAACCTTTCAGAGCCACTGCGTTGAGCTTTATCTTCAGGCCCGCCTTGCGGGCGGCTTCAATGCCTTCAAGAACCTTCTGAAGGTCACCCCAGCGTGTGACGGCCTTGAACTTGTCCGGATCCAGCGTGTCGACGGAGACGTTGATGCGCCTGACGCCGCAATCGTAAAGCTCTTCGGCATAACGCGTTAGCTGCGAGCCGTTTGTCGTCAGGGTCAGTTCCTCCAGCGCACCGGTTTCTATGTGACGACCGAGCGCCCTGACGAGGTACATGATGTTCTTGCGCACAAGCGGTTCGCCGCCTGTCAGGCGCAGTTTGCGGACGCCCTTGCCGATGAAGGCGGAACAGAGTCGGTCCAACTCCTCCAGCGTCAGAAGATCTTTCTTCGGAAGGAAAGTCATGTTTTCCGCCATGCAATAGGTGCAGCGGAAATCGCACCGATCCGTCACGGACACACGGAGATAACTCACCATGCGACCGAATGGGTCAATCATTGGATGCGCATTCGTGCGCAATGGCGTATGGGTATCGTTGGGATTGACCAGACTGTTCAAGGCGCGTGTCCTCCTTCGCGGAAGATGGGACTTGCTGCGACATGCGTCAAGGCGGATGGAAATGGTTTTGACAGAAGATGCTTGAATGGTCACCACATCCGGGCCAGCAAGCATAGAAGATGCGGAATAGACGATATGAGTGATGCAAGCGCCTCTTCCTGGCCCACCGAAATCAAGGTGGCAGCCGACAAGCGCAGCCTGACAATCAGCTTTGACGACGGAGCTGCTTTTGCCGTACCTGCAGAAATGATGCGGGTTCTATCCCCCTCAGCGGAGGTGCAGGGGCATGGACCGGGGCAGAAGGTAACGGTGCCGGGCAAGCGATTGGTGGGCATTCGAAACGTTGTTGCTGCCGGTAATTATGCGATCCGGATCGCGTTCGATGATGGCCACGACAGCGGCATCTTTACCTGGAAATACCTGCGAGAACTGGGTGAAAAGGGACAGGATCTGTTCGCGGAATACGAACGGGAGCTTGCCGCGAAGGGGATGAACAGGGACACACCCGGCATCGCGCGCTAAAGCGTATCGCGATCTTTCAGATTCGCTCCTGACGCTTTAACTCTCTGTTTTGTCGCACGTCGTTATCGCAAAACCGCTGCACACTTTTGCGCGACATGCGCTAACTTGAACGTAGACAGATCGATATTGATGGAACTTTTAAGCCGCCAGTGATTTGACGGGCGCACGGCCTCGTGCGTTTCCCGGCCTCTCATAGAATGCTTACGTTTCATGGCGCACACCGACACCAAAGCCGACGACCATTGGGTCAAGGATGGCGACCAGCGTGAACGCACGGTCGGGTTTCCCGAACTTTTCTTCGACCTCGTCTTCGTCTTCGCACTCATCCAGCTTTCCCATTTCATCGTGGAAGACTTTACGCTGGCGGGACTGACAGAAGGCGGCGTTTTCGCCCTTGCCCTCTGGTGGGTCTGGATTCATACGGCCTGGGTGACGAACAGGCTGGATCCGGAGCGCATGCCCGTTCGGGCGCTGCTGTTCGGCCTCATGTTTCTCGGCCTGCTGATGTCTTCGGCCATTCCCAAGGCTTTCGAGGAACGGGGCCTGATGTTTGCTGCGACCTATGTCGCCATGCAGCTGGGCCGTTCACTGTTTGCAATCTATGCCTTCAACGGCGTCATGGAAAATGTCCGCCGCAACTTCGTGCGGGTTTCCCTCTGGTTTGCACTGTCCGCCATTCTTTGGATCTGGGGTGCGCTGAGCGATCCGCATGCGCGATTGATCATCTGGTATGGCGCCCTGCTACTGGAATTTCTAGCCCCCGAGCTCAGGTTCGTGGTGCCCGGCTATGGTCGCTCTACAACCGAAGACTGGGACATATCCGGCGAGCATATGGCCGAGCGTTGCGGATTGTTCGTCATGATCTGTCTTGGCGAGTCGATCCTGGCAACGGGTCGCAGTTTCTCGGATCAGGACATATCTCCGCTGATCGTTGTCATTCTCGCAGGTTCATTTCTGGCGACCGGCCTCATGTGGTGGATCTATTTTCACTTCGGTCACGAAAAGGCATCGCAGGAGATCGAGGAGTCGGACGAGCCGGGTGAGGTCGCGCTCCATGTCTTCACTTATGCTCATATCCCGGTCGTGGCCGGTATCATCCTTTGTGCCGTTGCCGCCGAACACCTGATTGCGCATCCGGTCGAAACCGGAGGATTGGCCAGAGCCTTGGTGATATGTGGCGGCCCGATGGTATTTCTGGCCGGGAACCTGTGGGTCAAGCGCGTGACGACCGGTTATCTGCCCTGGTCACATATTGCCGGTATTGCCGCTCTCCTTGCGCTTCTTCTCGTGACACAGGGGTGGGTAACTCTCTGGACTGCTGCGCTTGCGGTTTGCATTCTGCTTGCGGTTGCGATCTGGGAGTACAGGCGGCTGGGGCGCATACCCCATGAGGCGGATGAAGTGGGAGAGCTGCGCGGCGAGTAGAGCACAAGAACGCGCTTGCAGCCCTGGATCGCGTGATTTACTCCAGTGATGCAACGGGAGGAACACATGACCGTCATCACATCCGTCGAGCAATTGCGGGACATCTACAAGAACCCGAGCGAAGCGTCTCTCGTCAAAGTGACACAGGCGCTGACGCCGGAATATCGCCAGATGATCGAGGCATCACCTTTCGTCGCGCTGGCAACTGTCGCACCGGAAGGATTGGACTGCTCTCCGCGCGGAGACCTAGGCGGCGTTGTCCGCATTCAGGACAATCGAACGATCCTGCTTCCGGACTGGAGAGGCAATAATCGTGTCGACTCGCTTGAGAATATAGTTCGCGACCCGCGTGTTGCGCTGATGTTTCTCATTCCGGGATCCACCAGCGTGATGCGCATCAACGGTCGGGCTGTGGTTTCCATCGAGCCTGAACTGCTGCAGAGCTTTGAGATGGATGGGTATCATCCGCGCAGTGTCACCATTGTTACCATCGTGGAGGTGTATTTCCAGTGCGCGCGTGCAGTCATGCGTGCCGAGCTTTGGAACCCGGACAGATTTGCCGACCCGCAGACACTGCCAACTCCCGGGCAGATGCTGAAGGGAGCGAAGGCGGATTTCGATCAACAGACCTATGACAGGGAATGGCCTGAACGCGCAAAAGCGACCATGTGGTGATGGTCGCTTACGGCGCAGGCGATCTATGCCGGATTACTTCTTGTAGATCAGCCAGCTCTTGCCGCCATAGTCCTTGCGCATGCCGTCCTCGAAGAGCATCAGGCGGTTGCGGCCGGCATTCTTGGCGCAATACAGAGCCGTATCGGATTTGACGTAGAGATCACCGGCGTCATCGGCCTGCGATGCCATGGCAACGCCGATCGAAATCGTGATCGGTCCATAATCCATGCCCGTGCGTGAATTGCGGAATGGCCTTGTTTCGAGCGCCTTGCGCAGACGCTCGCAGATGGCCATCACTTCTTCGGTCGTATTGCCCTCGATGATCAGAGCAAATTCCTCGCCGCCGGTTCGGGCTACGAAAACATCCTTGCGGACGCTTGATCTGAGGACGGCAGCAACGGATGCAAGGATCTTGTCACCCACCGGATGGCCGTAGGCATCGTTGAATTTCTTGAAATGGTCGATATCGGCCAGCACGAGCGCCGTGACGGGCAATTGCATGCTATCGTCGTAAAGCGTCGCCAGCTTCTCGTCGAAGGCGCGGCGGTTCGAGAGACGGGTCAGCGAATCCGTGTTCGCAATGCGCTTGTACTCGTCCAGTTCCTTACGAACCTGATCCACTTCCTGGCTGCGTTGAACCACGCCTTCAACCGTTTTCTCACCCTGTGCAAGGGTGTCGCCGGTCGCCTTGCTCAGGAGAGATATGGCGTTGCGCAGCAGGTCTGCGGAGAAATTGTTCTTCGCGTTGATGGTCGTGGCAGTTTCATCCAGCAGACGATTGTAGCTTTCGAGCGAGGTCTGTTCCCGGCGCAAGAGGCTGAGCAGCGCATCGAGCTCTTCCACCAGCCTGCCGTGGGCTTTCTCCATCATCGAAGCCTGACCGGTTCCAATGAATGTTGCGGCAAGCTCGTCGAGTTCTTCCTGGCGAGGCCGGTTCCCCAGCAGCGAGAGTTCCCGGGTCAACGCCGGGTTCGTGCCTATGTAGGCCTCGTAGAAGAGCTGGTAGTTCCGCGGGATGGGAGAGACATTCATTACACGCATGGCGTGTATGATCTGTCCGGCCACATCGGCGGCTTGCGCCTTCTGCGCAGCTGCCGTCGTCATTGCTCTGCTCCGGTCATCGATTTGAGACTGATGGTAATGGTTATTCGCAATTTATTGGAAAAGCATTAATGTCGGAGCGCCTAGCGCGCTAAAATACCATTGCAATTAAACAATTACAGAGAGGCCGCGAAGTCGGGCTTGATTATAGTCAAGTGTCAGCGCGGTTGTTCGTCCAGTGATGAGCGCAACCCTTATGCTGCAGATCCCTGACGCAAGGGAAGAATAGAAATTCTATCCAGTCACATGCGTCAGGGAACAGCTTCTTACTTTGGTCCGATCATGTTTTCAGGGCGGACATACTGGTCGAATTCCTCGTTCGTGAGGTATCCGCCGCCGACTGCCTCTTCACGCAGGGTCGTGCCGTTCTTGTGCGCGGTCTTGGCGATCTTGGCGCAGGCATCATAGCCCAGCTTGCCGTTCAGAGCCGTGACCAGCATCAGCGAGTTTTCGACGCCGCGCTTGATGTTGTCTTCGCGCGCCTCGATGCCGACAACGCAGTTATCCGTGAAGGAAACCGCTGCATCTGCCAGAAGCTGGACGGACTGCAGGAAGTTGTAGGCCATCATGGGGTTGAACACGTTGAGTTCGAAATGGCCCTGGCTGCCAGCGAAGGTGATGGCCGCTTGATTGCCGAAGATATGCGCGCAGACCTGCGTCAAGGCTTCCGACTGGGTCGGGTTGACCTTGCCCGGCATGATGGACGAGCCCGGCTCGTTTTCCGGCAGGGCCAGTTCACCGAGGCCGGCACGGGGGCCGGAGCCGAGGAAGCGGATGTCATTTGCGATCTTGAACAGAGCAGCGGCTGCGGCATTGATGGCGCCGTGAGCGAAGACCATGGCATCATGCGCCGCCAGTGCCTCGAACTTGTTCGGCGCGGTGACGAAGGGCAGGCCGGTAATCGCGGCGATCTCTTCGGCAACCTTTTCGGCAAAGCCGACCGGCGCATTGAGACCCGTGCCTACGGCTGTGCCGCCCTGCGCCAGTTCATAGAGGCCCGACAGGGAGACTTCGATCCGCTTGATGGCGGAAGCCACCTGCGCGGTGTAACCGCCAAACTCCTGACCCAGCGTCAGGGGCGTTGCGTCCTGCGTGTGCGTGCGGCCGATCTTGATGATATGCGCGAAGGCTTTCGACTTCGCATCCAGCGCCGCATGCAGGTGCTTGAGGCTTGGAATGAGATGGCGAACGATCTGTTCTGCGCAGGCGATGTGCATGGCCGTCGGATAGGTGTCGTTCGACGACTGGCTCATGTTGACATGATCGTTCGGGTGAACAGGCTTCTTGGAGCCCATGACGCCGCCGAGCATTTCGATTGCCCGGTTCGAGATAACCTCGTTGGCATTCATGTTCGACTGCGTGCCGGAGCCGGTCTGCCAGACGACAAGCGGGAAGTGATCATTCAGCTTGCCGTCGATGACTTCCTGCGCGGCGGCGATGATGGTTTCGCCGATCTTCGCATCCAGGCCGCCGAGGGCCATGTTGGCGCGCGCCGCAGCCTGCTTGACGATACCAAGCGCACGGATGACGGAGAGGGGTTGCTTTTCCCAACCGATCTTGAAGTTTCCAAGCGAGCGTTGCGCCTGAGCGCCCCAATAGCGGTCGCTGGCAACTTCAATCGGGCCAAATGTATCGGTTTCGGTGCGCGTAGTCATCTTAAAGCCTCTGCGTGACACGGACGTAAACTGGTTTGCTCGGCTGCACCTATGCGGTGTCGGTTTCCGATGCAAGGTCGGGCGCGGGCATTACTATACGTTTGTTTTGCGACTGCAAGCACTGCGAAGGTTGATGAGGAGAGGCTAAATTGAGGGTTGGTCGCGTGTTTTTAATGACACGCCAAGGATTTATATTGAGCCCGATCAAGCGCCTGTGAACCGTCTTGATGCCTCTTCAAGCAAGTTATCAGTAAAAAATTAACCAATGATTTCTTAAAGTTCCGGCAACGATCGCGAGCAGGATCAGCGCTCTTTCACCGGTCAGGCATCGCTTTTCGTTTACTTTTCACAGCGCTCACGACCAGCTATTCAGGCGCAAAGGCTCACAAGGCCCGCTGATTCAAGGCCCTCAACGTGACGGGGATGACGTTGCCGCACGCATACACAAAGACTTCTCTCGCAATCGCCCTGCTTTCCGGCATTGCTTCCTCTGCCATCGGCGCAGGTACGGCCAACGCCTTGACCCTTATGGACATGCTGCGCGGCGAGAAGCGCCAAAGCGTTCAGGAGCAGGTTGAAGGTCGCGTGCCGACGAGTGTGCAGCCACCCATCAGCCAGCGTGCGATTGATCTCAGCGATCCGGAGCCACTGCCGAAAGTTTCGGCCCCGAAATATTTCACCTACAAGGCAGACGCCTTCCGCGCCGTGAAGACCGCTGGTTTCGCGACTGCGTCGGCCACGGATGCCAGCCGTTTCCTTGCGCAGGCAAAGGTTTCCGCGCCGAGTGATGTCGCGAACGCGGTCGAAGCCTTCTACGCCAAGAACGCCGCTCTCCTCTGGGTAGACAAGGAAGATGTGAGCGAACGCGCCCGTGCGGTAATAGCGCTGATGGAAAAGGCTGGCGATTACGGTCTGAACCCGGCTGATTATCGCATTCCGGTGCCGACTTTCGTGACATCCAGCGTGTCCGATGCCCAGAAGCCTGTTGAAGCACCGGCGGTTACGCCTGTATCGGCCGATGCTTCTTCCGTACCCACTCCCGCTGCGGAGAGTCCTGCTGCCACGGCGGTCAAGCCTGCTGTCGCTCAGGCTCCAGATGAGCATCAGAAGGAACTGATGCAGTTCGAGCTGGCGCTGTCTGCCAAGGCTGTGCTGTTTGCGCAGGATATGGCACGTGGCCGGATCGACCCGAACCGGATCTCGGAATATCACGACCTGAAGCGACGCGACGTCAACCTTTCCTCCATTCTGCCAGGGCTGCAGAGTGCTGCAGATGCAAGCGTCTATCTGGACGGCATGGCGCCGAAGAGCGCGCAATTCCTGGCGCTGAAGGCGGAGCTTGCCAAGGTGCGCGCCGCTGCCGGGAATGAAGCGCAAGCGGTGCAGGTGCCTGAAACACTGAAGCTGAAGCCGGGTGAAAGCAATGCTGATCTGGCCAAGGTGATTGCTGCTATCCAGCACAAGGGTTCTGATGCCTTGAAGACGCAGCATTCCGCTGTCTTTGCGTCATACCAGAATACGCCGACCTACGCGCCGGAGCTGGTGGAGGTCGTCAAGAGCTTCCAGAAGGAAATCGGCCTGAAGGCCGATGGTGTCATCGGTCCGGCGACAGTGCGCGCCATGACCGGCCATACCTCCGACGACAAGATCGAGAAGCTGATCGTAGCGATGGAGCAGAGCAAATGGTTGCCGGACGATCTCGGCAGCCGCTATGTCTTCATCAACCAGCCAGCATTCCGGGTTTACTATCACCAGAACGGGCAGGAGCAGTTCTCCATGCGCGTGGTGGTGGGTTCGCCGAGCCATCAGACCTTCTTCTTCCAGGACGAAATCCAGACGGTCGAGCTCAATCCGTATTGGGGCGTCCCGCAGTCGATCATCATCAATGAGATGTTGCCGAAGCTTCGGCAGGATCCAAGCTATCTCGACCGCATGGGCTACCAGGTGGAAGTGTCTGGCAAGGCGGTCTCATCCACTGCCGTCGACTGGCGCGGATCCACGCAGGCGATTTCCGTGCGCCAGCCGCCATCGAGCGACAATGCTCTGGGCGAGTTGAAGATCCTGTTCCCGAACGCCCACGCCATCTATATGCATGACACGCCGCAGAAGAGCTTCTTCCAGCGTGACATGCGCGCGTTGAGCCACGGGTGTGTGCGTTTGGCGGAGCCCCGCAAGATGGCTGCCGCCGTGCTGGGCATTACCGAACAGGACCTGGCCGGCAAGATCGCTCAGGGCAAGAACCAGGCTATACAGGTTCCGCAGAAGTTCCCGGTCTACGTGGCTTATTTCACCGCATGGCCGAACAAGGACGGTCACATCGAGTATTTCGATGATATCTACAAGCGTGATGTTGCTGTTGAAAAGGCCTTCGAAATCACAAGCAAGGCGCGCGGCGCCTGATTTCCGAATGCTGATGTAAGCATAGGGGCCAGCCTTCATAGGGCTGGCCTTTTCCGTTCAGGCAGTGACCGGGAACGGGGCGCGATGGCTTGCGGCGAGCGTTTCCTGCACCAACTCGACGGTCAGTTCGTCGAAATGGCTGATGATGCGTGTGGGGTTCAGATCGGCGATCGGCACATCGGAATAGCCGAATGTTACGCCAAGCGATGCGACCGAGGCATTGTGGGCCGCCTGGATGTCGTTGACGCTGTCGCCGACCAGTATGCTTTTGGCAGGATCGCCGCCTGCCAGTCTGATCGTTTCGAGCAGATGCCGCCCATCCGGTTTGCGGAACGCGAAGGTATCTCCCCCAGTGATGACTGCCATTCGGTCCGCGAGGCCCAGCTTCCGCAGAAGGGGCACTGCCAGCTGTTCTGCCTTGTTCGTGCAGACAGCAACGCGGCAGCCATCACGTTCCAATCGGTCCAGGCTTGCCTCAAGACCGGCGAAAGGCCTGCTTAGTCCTGGCATATGCGCCTTGTAGTGATCGATGAAGCGATCAAACAGCGGGTCGACTTCCTGATCCGACAGCGGATATCCGCGCAGGTCAAATGCACGCCGGATCATGACCCGTGCTCCTTGTCCGACCAGATGCGTCAGATCATCGAAACTGACAGGTTCCAGATCGCGTGCTGCGATGGTGTGGTTGAGGCTTTCGATCAGATCGGGCGCAGTGTCGATCATCGTGCCGTCGAGATCGAAAACAACAAGGGTAGCAGTCAAAATCAAACCTTCCGAAGCAGAGAATGGGGGTGTCGCCAAGTCCATGGGTGGCGCGAGATTATGGATCGTGAGCAAGAATTGCAAATGGAGAGGAGAGAGTGTGCCTTTGTATTCTGGTCTTCGAATAGTCTCCAAGAAGCAGAAACTGGGACTTTTGTTTATCAGGCTGGCCGTGTAAACAGCACACAACGAAACAGATGGGAGCTTGCGGCGGATGGACGCCCGGGAAATGAAAATCAAGGCAGCCGAGGCTGCGCTCCAGCATGTTGAAGACGGGATGCGTCTTGGAATCGGCACCGGATCGACGGCGGAAGAATTTGTTCGACTGCTTGCGGAAAAGGTGTCGGGCGGCCTGCGGGTTCAGGGTGTACCAACATCGGAGCGAACCGCGCGCCTCTGCCTGGAGCTTGGAGTTCCACTCAAATCCCTGGATGAACTTCCCGAGCTGGATCTGACCATTGACGGTGCCGACGAAGTCGACGGCGCGCTGCGTCTGGTCAAGGGCGGCGGCGGCGCCTTGTTGCGCGAAAAGATCGTCGCGTCTGCGTCGAGCCGGATGATTGTCATTGCGGATGAAAGCAAGGTCGTGGAAACTCTCGGCAAATTTCCATTGCCGATCGAGGTCAATCCGTTTGGACTCGCCACAACGCGCATTGCGATCGAGAAACTGGCTTCCAAGCTTGGGCTTTCGGGCGATCTGAAGCTGAGAAAGTCGGACGATGGCGCCTTCACGACCGATGGCGGCCACCTGATTCTCGA